>JBBTXW010000041.1:0-2378 GCA_038062025.1 Patescibacteria group bacterium | reverse complement strand
TTTATTGATTTTTTACGACAAAGATCAGCAACGCAGAAAATTTTTGTGTTTGTAGATGAAGCTCAAAAAGTGCATTCTGCCGCAAGGTTTTTCAAAGGAGTATATGATTCCAAACTCGCCAACGTAAAATTGATACTTACGGGATCGTCATCGCTTGAGATAAAAACAGATTTCAAGGAGACTCTCGCTGGCAGAAAAGCAATATTTGCGCTTTCTCCTTTTACATTTGAGGAATTCTTAGCAGCGAAAGATCGAGTATTATTCTCTTATGTAACAAGTGGTGAAAAGATTAACGAAATTGATTTTCGCAAAATCAATCGGTGGTATTTAGAGTATATAATTTTCGGAGGTTACCCGCGGGCAGTTCTTGCGCAGACTCACGAAGAAAAAATTGATGCATTGCAAGAAATCTACAGCAGTTACATCGAAAGAGACGTGGTAGGATTTTTGGAGATACGCAACAAAACAGCTTTTAAGCGCTTGCTGAAACTACTATCTGCTCAAATTGGTCAGCTTGTAAATGTTGGCGAGTTGGCCATGCATTTGGGCGTCGATAGAGAAACTATAGAGAGGCATCTCTACGCGCTTGAGCAAACATTTGTTATTCAAGAACTAACTCCTTACTTTAGGAATTTGCGGCAAGAAATCATAAAAGCGAATAAAGTATATTTTCTCGATAACGGCTTGCGAAACCTTGTTCTTGAAAATTTTGACACTATGGACAGTAGAGTGGATAAAGGATTGGTTTTGGAGAATGCGGTTTTCTCGCAACTCTCTTTTCTTATGAGAAAAAAGATAGGCGGCTTTCACTTCTGGCGAACCAAGCAAAAAACAGAAGTAGATTTCGTCATCGAAAAAGGCAATACGTTACTTCCTATTGAAGTCAAATGGAATGTAAGGAATAGATCTTTATCTGCGGGCTTACGAAACTTTATCAATAAATTTTCACCCAAGAAAGTTGTTATTGTCAGTCTGGCTGAAAAAGAGAGAAAATTTCACTTTCAGAACGCCGGAGTTCTCACTACCCACCCAGTACTTTTAGAAAGGAATCTAAAGGAGATGATATGACCACAGAACAGCAAAGCCAACAACCAACACAAGAAAAGATAGAAAGCAAACCTCCAGCCAAAACAAACTGGAAGTATCTCGCGATTGTAGCCGTAGTTGCAATCCTTGCTCTCGGCGGGATTTTGCTGTTCAAGATACTGGGGACTCCTGGTGGAGGATTACCTCTTTCGAATGAATGCCGCCAGCTTGAACAGGAAATAGGCACTCTCATCAAACAGGCGAACTACTGCGAGGTGGACGAGGATTGTGGCTGGCGAGGCATTGGGTTCCCTCTGTGTCAATGCGGGTTCCTCATGAATGAAGAAGCGGATTTGACTCGAGCAGAGACAAAAGTTTCAGAATGGCGAAAACAATGCATAGATAGTATAGATAGCCAGGTGAACTGTGAGACGTGTGAAATACGCAAAAGGCAACCTGTCTGCCAGGATAGTCAATGCGTTGAGGTTTTTACAGTGCAAGTTCTAAAAAAGAGCGCTACAAACCTTCATCATAGAAAAGTAGTAGTCGAAGGCGTGTATCGTTGGGGGTTTGAAGACAGCAATTTTGACGAAACGGCAGATTCCGAGGAGGACAATATTTGGGTAGAGGTAAACGAAGAGACAAAACTTGAAAATAAACACATGAATTTTCATAAAGCAGCATTTGGTGGAGTAACATTAGACGCAAAACACGAAGGCACTGCAAACGTCACCATCTACGGTATCTTCCATGCTTACGATCCCACTATTTCTGTAGATAGAATCAGAGGAGACCCTCCCGTACGCGGCAACTTCGGCCACCTCGGTCTCTGGAAACATCAAATCGTGGCAGACAAGATTGTGTTTGAGACGGGAATTTCAAATGGAGTTATTGTGACAACGGACAAAACAGAGTATGTTCGTGGAGAGAGCGTAATGATAACTCTAGAGAACCGAGCGGAGATAACGAAGCAGACGGCTCCGTATTATTCGATTGAGCGGTTTAGCAACAACCACTGGATTCAAGTCCCGTATGTAACTTGTCCATGTAATGCGTTGTGCAATGCACCCCCGGGAATACTGGAAAGCGGCGAACAAAGACAATCTATGTGGAACCAAGAAGAAGGATTTTGCAATAACTTCAAAGAAGTATCCAACCAGGCAGTTCCTGGGAGGTATAGAATAATGATTACAGTAAATAATGTTGGCGATACGCAAGAGAACTGGGAGACTGTATATAGTAAGGAGTTTGTGATCAAATGAATCTACTTCAAAATTTGAAACCCGAAATCCCGCCTGATAGGGCGAGGCTCGCTCGCCTCGCTGAAGCTTTGGCGAAGCGGGCCAAAGGCG
>JBBTXW010000040.1:30550-38091 GCA_038062025.1 Patescibacteria group bacterium | reverse complement strand
AGTTGCGAATGCACCCAAGACAGGAGAGGAAGCAGTTGCACTTTTGAGTGCAGATACTTGCCCCACAGGAGAATTTGACTTGATCTTGGACGGGAATCAGCTCGGCCTTCAAATCCATGAATCGGCAGGGCATCCTACGGAACTAGATCGTGCTTTGGGATACGAGGCTTCATATGCTGGGACTTCATTTATGACTCCTGACAAACTTGGATCTTTGCAGTATGGCTCAAAGATTGTAAACATAACGCATGATGCAACTCTTCCTGGGGGCTTAGGTACTTTTGGATATGATGACGAAGGGGTGCCGGCGCAAAGAGTATTTTTGGTCAAAGGCGGTATTTTTGTTGATTACCTAACGAGTAGGGAAACTGTGGAGGAATTGCATCGCGGTGTGCCAAGTTACAAACATGGATCAAACGGAAGTATGAGGGCTTCTTCGTGGTCTAGAATTCCATTAATAAGGATGACCAATGTGAATTTAGAATGTGGGAGCGCTGGAACGTTAGATAATTTGATAGCGGACACGAAGAACGGAATCTTCATGTCGACCAATAGGTCTTGGAGTATAGATGACCGTAGGCTTAATTTTCAATTTGGGACAGAGATTGCTTGGGAAATTAAAAACGGGAAAAAAGGAAGGATTTTGAAAAACCCGGCATATCATGGGATGACTCCGAAGTTTTGGAACTCTTGTGATGCAATTTGTGGTAAAGATGAATGGAACATATGGGGAACTCCAAATTGTGGAAAAGGCCAGCCGTCGCAAGTGATGTACACTGGCCACGGAGCATCTCCTTCAAGATTTAGGAAGGTCTCCATAATTGGAGTTAAGTAATATGAACCAAACACTGTGTGGTGAGGAAAAGCTGAAAGAGATAGCACAGAAAGTGCTTGGTTTTTCAAAGGCAGATCCTTCGATAGGCTCAGGACTTCGTCAAACTGAGGTAATACTTTCTGTTGGGGATCATGGTTTGACGCGGTTTGCCAACTCTCAAATCCACCAAAATGTTGCATGGGTTGATTTGGGTGTTTCAGTCCGCGTTGTGGTTGGTAAAAAGATTGGTGTGGCAAGTGCAAATAGTTTTGAAGAGGAAGACTTGAAAAATGTTGTCGCGAGAGCGGAGGAAGTTGCCAGACATCAAAAAGATGACCCGAGTTTTATTTCGCTTCCAAAACCAAAACCATTCAAAAGAATTGGAGTTGATGTGGTTTCTTCAACTCCAGGAGAAAGAGCTGCGGCGGTTTCTAAGATTATTGAAAAGGCCAAGAAGCATAAAGGGGTTGTTGCTTCTGGAGCTTATTCAAGCGTTGTGACGGAGATTGCCATTGCAAACTCCTTAGGAGTTTGGGCATACCACGTGGCGTCTGCGCAAGATCTTTCCACAATACTTTTGGGCCCAAGTTCCACCGGTTTTGCATCTCAGCTTGAAAAGACGCCCGCGCTGATTGACGCTGATCTGGTCGCAGATCGTGCGCTTAAAAAAGTGCTTGATGGTGCTGATCCAACAGATCTGGAGCTGGGGGAATATGAGGTCATTTTAGAGGCTCAGGCCGTTGGGGAGATGATGAGCTTCTTGGCATACCTGGGGCCAAATGCGAGGGTTTACCATGAGAAAGCTAGCTTTTTCTCGGACAAGCTAGGAGAGAAAGTGCTTGGGGAAAATATTACACTTGTGGACGATCCGCTGGATACAGAGGGTTTTCCAATGCCGTTTGATTTTGAAGGATACCCTAAAAGTAGGTTGGTGGTAGTGGGTAGTGGGAAGTTGGAAAACTTGTGCTACGACTCGTATTATGCTGGGAAACATGAGACATGTAACACGGGACACGCATTGCCGGCACCAAACACGTATGGGCCGATTCCATTGCATTTAAAACTAGAACCCGGGACTAAAAGTTTGGAAGAACTTGTGGTCGGAGTAAAACGTGGTTTGCTTGTCACCCGATTGTGGTACGTGCGCTTCCTGAACCCGCGCAGTATGACAATTACTGGGATGACGAGAGACGGGACTTTCTTAATAGAAAAAGGAAAAATTGTAAAACCTGTAAAAAACCTTCGTTTTAATCAAAGCATCCCGGAAGCCTTAAACAACGTGGTTGCGATAGGAAAGGATCTAGAATCACTATCTTCGTTTGAAACGGAGTTGGGCACTAACCGTATGCCCGCTTTACATATTGGGAAGTGGGAATTCACATCGGGAACGGAGTTTTGATACAGCAAATAGCATGTGGCAAATAGTTACTTTACAATTCGCTATTAGCAATTTGCAATTAGCTTCCCATGATTAATTCCACCGATCTTCGGAATGGAACAACTTTCCTCTCGGATGGCCAGCCCTTTATTGTCCTAAAATATACCTTTGTAAAAATGGGTAGGGGTTCTGCAACTGTTAAAGTAAAGGTGAAAAACTTAATAACAGGGGCGATAACTGATAAGAGTTTTACTTCCAACAACACAGTTGAGGATGTAAGGACAACAAAAAGGAGACTTCAATACTTGTACTGTGACTCAGAAACTGCTTATTTTATGGATCCAAGAAATTATGAGCAAGTTGAGATGCCTTTGAGGGTTTTAGGCGATCAGGCGGCTTTTTTGAAAGAAGGATCGGAGGTTGATGTACTTTTCTGGGATGAAGGGGCACTCTCTGTGGATTTACCACCAAGCGTTGTGTTTACAGTTACCGAGGCAGACCCGGGAGTAAAAGGAAATAGTGCAAGCAACATGTACAAACAGGCGGTTTTGGAAAATGGGTTAAAGATAAAGGTTCCGCTGTTTATTAATAGGGGCGAAAGGGTTAGAGTGGATACTAGAACTGGAGAATATATCGAGCGTGCAAGTTGACGTAAGGAAACTAAGAACAAAGAAAGAGATTTTTTATTTTGTTTTAATTGTTTTTGCTTCAATCGGGGGTTGGTATTGGCTCTTGTCTTCTGCGTTTAAAGATATAAACGCATTTTTTGCCAGTTTGGCTTTTGGGGACATTACTTTTGAGAAGCTTATGTCGGGACTCTCTACTCCAATTTTTCTTCTAATCTTTTTTGTGTTCGGGTTGTTTTTCCATCTTTTGGCAATGGCACATGTACGCTTAAACGCAATAAAAGTTGGTCCAAACCAGCTTCCAGAGCTTTTTGAGGGGGCCAAAAAGTTGTGTGGGACTTTGGGGATTTCAAAACAACCGGATGTTTTTGTTATGAATGGGAACGGGATTTTGAATGCTTTTGCGGCAAGACTTGTCACAAGGCGCTTGTTAATCGTGTATTCTGACTTGGCTGATGCTTTGATTGAGGGAAGAGATCAAGGGCAACTGGAGGCAGTGTTGTCGCATGAATTGGGGCATCATGAGTTGGGACACACCAGCGTTTGGAATTACTTTATACAACCCGGTTTGTCTGTACCCGGGTTGGGGCATGCTTATTCTCGGGCTCGGGAGTACTCATGTGATCGCGTGATGAAAGCTGTGGTTTCCGACCAAATAGCTTGCGAGCGGGCGTTGATTAAGTTGGCCGGGGGAAAATCAGCTGGAGAAAAGGCGAATATTGACGAATATGTGGAACAAAAGCAGTCTGAAGGAGGATTTTTTGCCTGGCTATCGGAGAAACTATCAACACACCCGCATTTGCCGAATCGAATCGCGGCAATACGAAAGTAGATAAGTAGTAAGGTAGTAAGGTAGACAGGAATTTTTTAGATTCTTTTCTACTTGTCTACTTATCTACCTGTCTACTTGTTCCCAAATACCCACCAAAATGCTGCAGCAATCACAAGCAATTGTGAGATAAGTCCTGGGATTATCGGCACATTGAACTGCATGCTTGATTGGAAAGCGACAAGCTTTTTTAAGAAAGTGCTTTTTGATCGCCAAAAGAAATAAGGCGCTTCTAAAACATCAGGCAGAACCCCCAAAAATGCTCCGAGAATAATAAGCAAAGCTTCCATCGGAATGGTAAGCAAAGATCGGTTTGAATCGGGTAGAGCGGTTGACGCAATAAAGAATCCGGCGCAAAGAGACGCTGCAACATCAAGACCGATGACATACTTTGTTGTTCGCGTAATATGGCCGTATTTTGCAACCTCGCGGTTTAGATGCGGATTCCAATGGGGCACCATATCGAGGACAAAATGGCTTGCCAGGGCGAGAGGAAGAGATAGAGCAGGGTTGCCGACTTTGGCGGCAATTGCGGCGCCGACGACGGCATGTGGTAATTCGATCACGTAATATGCATGATATAATCGTTTTGCGTCGCCTGTCAACAAGCTTGACTTCACCCGAATCCTTATGCAAATTGTCCTTTTTTATCTTTTGATAATCGTTGGAGTGGTCGGCTTTTCTTTTTCATTTTGGCATAGAATTCGGGAAGACTATACTCCGGATCAGATTTGTTCCTCTACAATTTTGGTTTTGGTTGGTGGACTTTTGGGCTGGGTAATTTTTGACCGCTGGCTTCCTCAATTTTCTTTCTGGGGTATTCTTGGAGGAAGCTTGCTTTTTGGAGTTTATGCTGTCCGCAAGATTGGCTTGAAGCTTTATGAAAGCGGGGATTCTGCTGCCTTGGGTATTGTGTGGTTTTCCTTGTGTTTTTATTTGGCTCATTTTGTCAAAGATGGGTTTGGGGATCGCTTTTTTCGGCTTGTTGATTTAGTACCATCTTTAGTATCGCTCTTGGCGTTTCATCTATATTTTAAGAACTACAGAAGATTTTCTTGGTATCCTTCCGGGAAGATTGGATTTATTGCGGGAAGCATTGGTGTTTTGTATTTTTTTACACTTGCGCTAGTTGCAATTTATCGGTTTGCAGTGATATCATTTTCAAGCTCGATTATTGATGCTTTAGTATCTCTTCTCTTGAGTGTGTTTTTTGCAGGTGTGGTTTACTCGAGATCCGGAAGAAAGTTTGTGTTAATAAGAAAGAAGAAGTGATTATGCCAAAACAAACCAGAAAGACAAACGGTGAATCTCGCCAAGTTTTTGCGATCCCTCAAAAACTTCTTGCTCCTATTGGAGTTTTTTTGGCAAATCAGCTTAAACGGCTTGAAATTCGTCGAAGTTCTTTGGAGAAGGATGACCCCTTTGTTTCTGGAAGATCTGATAATTTTGCTTCCCCCGATACAACTGCTGCGGAGCAGTTTGGTCATGCTCGGGTTGAGGCTATGAAGGCAGAGATGGATCGTAAGATTGTTCAAATGAGGAAGGCTTTATCCAGAGTTAAAATTGGCGCGTACGGAGTTTGCGAAAACTGCGGGAAAATGATTGATACAGATCGCTTGGTTGTGTTTCCAGAGACGACATTTTGTATAGAATGCGAGCGAAAGCTTGAGAGTAAGAGGAAGTAAGTTAATTAGGGGATTGGAGATTGGTGAATTAGGAGCCCACAGAGAGTGGGGTTTCTAGTGGTTTAGAGAGTCAATTTGGCGGGATAAAGTTTTCTTGAGAAAGGGTCAAGGATAAGACCCATTGCCTCTAGAGCTTGCACACCGAGTAGTGCTGTATCGTCCTTTTCGCCCAAAATAACTGGGACGGCGATTTCTTCACCCTCAAGCTTGATTAAAGCGTTACTTATATATCTTTTGATCTTTCGAGCGTCTGCTAGGCTGAATTCTCTAACACCGTCTGGTTTAAGCGCTAGCTTCTTAACTAAGTTCCTAGGTAAGACGGTATAGAAAGCTCCGCTGTCTACTAAGAATTCAGACTCCACCGTTTTCTTCGGGTCTTTCAAACTCCTTATTTGCAGGTTTACTGTGGTAAGTCCCATGGTGTTGTATTATACACATATTATGTATACACAACCAAAAATTCTTTACGAAGACGAATATTTGCTTGCGATAGATAAACCAAGCGGCATGGTGGTTAATCGGGGATTTGGTGCGGTGGATACTGTGCAGGATTGGATTAATTCAACGCAAGACTTTCCATTGGCACACAATTTTGAATTAAGAAATGGGGTTGTACATAGGCTTGATAAGGAGACGAGTGGAGTCTTGTTAATTGCAAAGACTGAAGATGTGTTGAGAACACTTCAGGGGCAATTCAAAAGCCGGGAAATGGAGAAGGTGTATGTTGGGTTGGTACACGGTATGGTAGAGCCCCAAACGGGAGAGATTGATGCACCAGTTGCGCGGAACCCAAAGAATAGAATGAGGTTTGGGGTGGTGGAGGGTGGACGTGATGCAGTCACGAAGTATCGTGTAGTAGCGCACTTCAGTGCGCGCCCAGAGGGGCGCAGATTAAAATCTGCTAATACAGCGGAGTTTTCCCTTGTTGAGTTTTATCCTAAGACAGGAAGAACTCATCAAATTAGGGTTCATGCAAAACATATCGGTCATCCGATTGTGAGTGATTATTTGTACGCGGGGAGAAAAACCGCGCGTCACGACAGGAAATGGTGCCCGAGATTGTTTCTTCATGCTGCTGAACTCACTTTCAAGCATCCCAAGAGTGGCGAGCGAATCACTGTGAAAGCCCCATTGCCTCACGATCTTTCAAAGGTGTTAGCGCACCTAAGTGCACACTAGAATCCGTCATTAGTTCAACGGCCGTGTCAACAATGATAACTTTTGGGCATGAAAAAGCGCCGGGCAGCAAGATGAGGAGACGTTGGTGTCTACTACTCAAAATGCGACTCGGCGCTTGGTGTGGGTTACTGGCCCAGGTTGTACTTGAAGTCCTCAGACTTCAGAGTATTTACCCAAATGGTGATGGTTCCATTCTTGGGGAACCAAGACGGCTTTGGGAGCGAGATCTCGTGGTCGTTCCAGATCGTACCCGGGTTCCATTCAGGTTTGATGAGCCCTTGAGTGTCTTTTGAGGACACTTCGATTGAGAAGGGTATCCCGTCAGTGTAGGTACGGAACCCTTTGCCACGGATGATCAGTCGTCCGTTTGCTTCGGTCACACTCGAGACTTCAGGCATCTGAATGTCGATATTGATGAACACCTGCCGAGAGTTCGAGTTGTAGCTCGAATCCTGGTAGGCAATCGCCTGAAATTGGTATGAGCCAGGAACGAATAGGTCTTCAGGCCACCCCTTGCAGTTGTTGCCGTTCTTGCCGAAGAGGCAAAAGACGACCTGCTTGTCGGGTGAGCTTACCTCACGGTAGCTTTGCAAAGCGATGACCTTTTCGTCTTTCAGCCGAAGCAGCTTCAGCTCGAACCGATTGCCAGTTCCCGTAATACTTAAGGTCGCTTCCGACGCCTTTGCATATGTAATCCCATTGAGATGGGAGAGGTAGTGGCTTGGGTTTAGAAACTGCACGTAAGGTGCCGGTGCTGCTGTTGCTGTTGCCGTCGGTGAGGGAACCATGGTCCTTGTGGCCGTTAGCGAACTCGTGGCCGTTGGGCTCGCGGTGGGTGAGCTCGTGGGCAGAACTGCTGCCGTTGGAACAGGTGTTGCAGGATACACGATTGTGAATCGCTCGTCCCATTGCGCGAACCTGTTACCAACCTGCACGCTTAGGCGTCCGCTCTGGCTTGGCGCGTCTGCCGGAATCTGGAACTGGATTGAGTCCCAATCCCAGAAGTCAGGCGAGATGGTGGGCTTGCCGG
>JBBTXW010000040.1:0-30540 GCA_038062025.1 Patescibacteria group bacterium | reverse complement strand
GGTTAGCGTGTCGATCCCGACGTTCGGAACCAGGAAGTTCCGGCCGCGGATGACTACCCAGTCTCCCGGGTGGGCATCGTTGGTCGAAACGCTCGTGATTACCGGACGCAGATCAGGCGTCACCGTGTTCGTTGGAAATGGCGTGCTTGTACGCGGTGTGGATGTTGGAGGAGGGGCGACGACCTTTAGCTCTGTGTAGAAGCTTATGGTGCGGCCGCTTGCCTCAAGCATTAGTCTTCCGTCCACTCGACACACTCCAAGGCCGGCATTGGTCGGTACTCCAATTTCGTGGTAGATATTAGAGTACGTTCCGGCGTAGTAGTCGCGCCTGCTTCCCGGCACACCCTCCAAGCTACAAGTTGAGTTTGTGAACTCGCTTAGAACCCAATCGAAGATTGGAAGCGAGTTCTGAATACTTACCGAGATGGTGAGTATTCTGTGCTCTCCTTGAAGCCACTCGAAAGTGCCCGCGTAGCCAGCGCCGACGTGGATGTCGGGCGTTGGTGCTGCTGTAGGCACGGCGGTAGGTGTGCTCGTGCGAGTTGCCGTTGGGCTCGGTGTGCTCGTTGGAGCACTTGTCGGCGTGCTTGTTGCAGTCCTTGTGGGAGTGCTCGTGGGCATGTTTGTCGAGGTGGCCGTTGGGATGAGCGTAGCCGTGGGTTCCAGAGTAGGCGTCCACTTTGGGGTGGACGATGGAACCACAGGCATAGGCTCTGGCGTGGTGGGTACGATGGCTGGTGCCGGTTCGGGGCCGCTTATCTGAGGCTGCGCCGTGGCCGTGCTCGTGGGGGCGATTTGCGTCGCCGTCGAGCTTGCCTGAGCCGTGGCGATGGGTGTGGTTGAGGCTACTGCATCAAGGGGACGCGACACAGCAGTGTTCGGCAAACTTGTAGCGCTTGCCCGAAATTGCTCGGACGTCTCGCCGGGGGTATACTCATCATACCAGACTCGTGCCTGGGCCGTGCTTGGAAGCACGACGAAGGCGACCACAAAGAGGGCCAACAGGGCCCTGATCCATTGGAACATTCACTTTCTCCTTTTGCTTGACTTGTCAAGCTGCTGCCGGTTTGTAACCGTACCAATTACGCGCACAGTATACCACAAAGTCAACCTATAGTCAAGTATGAGGGGATTATTTAGTTATAGTGAAGTAATTGTCAGATTTGTCAGAAACTTGTCCGCCAGAGCTTCCGCACAAGATGTCAATTTTTGCCTGAACAGAAGATTTATTTCCCATAAACATGCCACCTGTCTGATCATAGTTTATCGCTCCTGCTTTCCAATTAAATTGGCCATTGTCGTTTGCCGCGAAGTTTATGCTTTCGTAAGATAGATAATCGGAGACCTCTCCATGATAGATACTAAGTGTGCACTTAGTAAGCGAGTATCCTTCCCACATTATCTTAATAGCATCTCCAACTCTGAAGTTTTCTCCTCCGTTGGGGTAAGTTAGCTTAATATAAGGAGATGATGGGGTTGTTGTCACTGTTACCTTAACGGGGAATGACAGCTCTTGGCTATTCTCGTTCCTCAGTTTTTGAGTTCCAGAGTATGTTCCTGCTGGGGTTCCGGCGTTAACATACATGCTTATCGTTGTTGGTATATCCGGGCCAATCCCGCCCGTGCTTTCTACAAAACCTATCCTTGGCTCGCTTGTAGGCTTACCATAAAAAGAGAATCCACTAGCGCCAGTGGATTTTAGGATAAGTACTTTTGCTGTTTTTCCTGCCTCAATTGTCACATCCAGACTCGATGGGTCTATTTCCAAGCCTATACCGCTTTGGGTACTGTTGGTTGGAGTGGTGGTTGGGGTTGGTTGGCTGTTTGTATTTGTGCTTGATCTAGAAACCTGTGATGGGGTGGGAGTGGGTGTTGAGGAATTCTGTTTTTGCGTTTTATTACCTGCAGGAGTCGGACTTGCAGAAGTTGCACCATCTGTGGCTTGGGGTGCGGATTGTGGGCTTTGGTTGAATGATGTTCTTAAGTTTATTGCAACCACGCTTCCGACAAGGACAACAATAAGAAAAATGAAGATGGGGACAAAACCGGCTTGGGATTTTGTGGAGAGCATTAATTAACTTTGCAACTTGTTAGAGAAGAAGTCAATCTGGGGGTGGAAAAAGCCCTGTTTGCTACAGGTGAATTGTGCTGATACACCCGCGTGTGCTAACTTGAATAAGGAATGGGGAACACAAACCTGCTTTTTTTACAGCTTGCTGGGGTTTTGGGATCTGCTTCGTTTTTGGGGTATTTAGTCCATAAAATTAGGCTACCTTTGATTGTTGCTTATCTTCTTGTGGGTGTAGCTTTCTCCGTTTCCGGGCTTTTTGGAATTGCGCGATCCGAGATGCTTTTGACTTTCTCAGAAATCGGGATTGCGATAGTTCTTTTCTTTATTGGCATGGAAATGGATGTCCGCGAAATAAAATCTTTGGGTAAGCCAATTGTTTTTACATCAGTTGTGCAAATTCTTTTATCTGCATTTGCAGGGTATGGAATTGCAAGGTTTTTCGGTTTTGAAGTTTTGGAGAGTACGTATTTAGGGATTGCACTTGCATTTTCTTCAACAATAGTTGTTGTTAAACTTCTGATAGAGAAGCGGGATATATTTTCTCTTTATGGAAAGCTTTCTGTTGGGATTCTCCTTTTGGAAGATTTGGTTGCAATTATAATTTTAATGGGGATGACTGTTGGGTCATCTTATTTCTCTTTAGGCTTCCAGAGCGCAATGCCAATTATGACTTTGCTTTTGAAGGGAGCAATTTTACTTCTTCTAACTTTTGTTTCTTCAAGATATATACTTCGGGGAGTTTTTAACGCGGTATCTTCCTCAACCGAGCTTTTGTTTTTAACTTCTTTGTCTTGGTGTTTTGTATATGTCACGGTTGCAGTTTCATTGGGCTTTTCGGTTGTAATCGGAGCATTTTTGGCAGGCCTTGCGCTTGCAGGTTCTCCTTTTTATTACGAAATCCAAGGGAAGGTTCGCCCCTTGCGGGATTTTTTTGTTATGTTGTTTTTTGTTTATTTGGGGTCGCAGGTTGTGACTGGGGAGGTAGGGCGAGCAGTACCTCTTGTGATGGCATTTGTTTTATATGCTTTGCTTGTTAAGCCGATTGTATTTTTAGCAACCTTGGGGATTTTTGGATTTAGAAAACATACGATGTTTCACACAGCTTTGAATCTATCGCAGATATCAGAGTTCTCGCTTATTGTTATGGTAATTGGATATCAGGCTGGTTTAGTTTCCCAGACAGCATTGACTGCGGTTGCTTTAACAGTTGTTTTATCTGTTATGTTTTCGTCAATTTTGATTTCATTTTCAAGGAAACTTTACAAAAGTCTTTCACCCCTTGCTTCATTCTTTGAGCAGTCAAAATATGTTCATAGAGTTGAGATTTCTAAAAGAGAAAACGCTTTGGAAGACCATGTTGTTGTAATTGGAGCACATAGGATGGGGGGAGAGGTTGTAAAGTATTTAACTCGGGAGAAAATTCCTTTCCTGGTTGTCGATTTTAACCCAAGGGTTGTTCAGAATTTAGTTAACGAGAAGGTAGAAGCAATATACGGGGATATTGGGGATCCAGAGATTTTGGACTTTTTGAATTTGGAAAAAGCAAAATTTGTAATTTCAACTGCGCCAAATTTGGAGGACAATTTGATTTTTGTTGGGGAAGTAAAGAGGAGAAAACATAGTTGTTTGGTAATTGCTCGCGCGTCTTCTGCAAGAGAAGCAAAGCTTCTTTACAAAAAAGGCGCAACACTTGTTGTAATGCCAGAGATGATTTCGGGGGAGTATTTAGTGCAGCTTTTAGCTAATCACTGGGGGGATAGAGAATACTTCAAATCCCGTGCAGAAGTAGAGCTAAATAGGATTTTTAGGAACAAGTTTGTCCTTGTATAATTGGTTACTGATTTCATTGAGTTACTGGGTTACTGATGTTACTATGAATTCATGCCTGTCCGGCCAAGGTTTGTTCATCGAGTCAGAGTTCGTGCACAAAGACAAGATCGCGAAAAGCCCCGACGTGTTCGTCTTTCAAATATAACACGCCCTGTATTTTATATCGTTTTAACGTTTGCCGTTTCACTTTTTACCTTTTACGTTTTTAAATCTTGGTCTTCCAGGATTTGGAGAGGTGGCACACGTATTACTGTTGTAGTTGCAACCGAAGACCCCACAATCTACTCATACAACCCACAAAACCAATCGATTTACAAAATTACTGTTCCTAAAAACACACAAGTTACTGCTTCTGGGGGATATGGAACTTGGCTTGTGGGGAGCCTTTGGGGGTTGGGGGAGCAGGAGGGGGTTGGGGGAAAAATCTTGAAAAACTCACTTCAAAAATCTTTAGGGGTATCGGTTGATGCTTATACAAATCGCGACGGGGAGGTTTTGTTTGAAAGCGGGAAGTTTGGGCTGTTGGGAGCGGTTTTCCAAGTATTTAAAATGAGAAATATTGAGACTGATTTAACTTTTTTTGATAAGGTAAATTTGCTGATGGCATTGGGACAAGTAGGGAGGTTTTCAAGGACTGATATTGATTTGGTGAAGAGGGGGGTTATTGAGAAAGGGAAATTGTCAGATGGCTTAAATGGCTATATAGTTGTTGCCGATAGAGCGGCTGTTGGGTTGGATATTTTAAGAGATGATAAAATTTTTGTTGAGATGAAGACATTGAAGATTTCAAATGCGTCGGATGTGGGCGGGTTGGCGGGGGAAGTGTCGAGGGTTGCTTTAGTATTGGGTATTCGAGTATTGGATATGGGGAGTAGTAATGATAAGTATCGGGGTGTTTGTTCGGTCAAAGGGGGTGGTGAGCAACTTCGCTCACTTGCCGCAAGGAGAATAACACAAATTTATGGGTGCGACCAAAGTATTAAAGAGCTAAATTCCGCGGCCGATTTAGAGTTAATAATTGGAGACCGATTTGCAAAGGAGTTTTAGCGTAGTGCACTTTCTACTACTCAAATGTTTCCTCAAGAGTTTCCATCTCTGGTCTTTCATCATAGACTAGGTCTGGCGGGGTAAACGCAACATAGCTTGACTTGTCTGTTGCTGGGAAAGAGGGGATGTCTTGTACGTTTTTGCCTCGGGAAGCTTCCCTAATAAAGATTTTGACTTGGGAAGGGGTTGCGGAGCGGACAAGAGATTCATAAACGTTTCCGGCTTTTGTCATTTTGATAATTCTTGCTGCAAGATCGTCTGGAAGTCTGCCTATAAAATCTCCGATTTCGGTTTCAACAGAAACTCTGTGGGCGTGGGGGACAAGTCTTACATGGTCGCCTGTGTCGATAGTTGTTAAGACATCTTGGGCGCCAAGGTGAATAAGAGTTGCAGTTTTTGTTTTTCCGGGCTCTTCAAGAAAAGCACTTGCTGAATGGATTAGAGAGTGGCCGTTTGTATGGTTTGAATTGGTAGCGCCGGATTTCACCAGTTTGTTTAAACGCTCAACTGCTTTTTGGGCGATTGTGTTGTATGGGTCTAGAGTTAGGACTTTTTTATATGTGGCGAGGGCTTTTTTTGCTTTCCCGAGTTCAGAATATGCTCTAGCAAGTCTGCACAGAGCATCCTTGTCATCTTGAGCAAGGCGTAGGATCTCTTCGTTTAAGGATTTTGCCTGTTTCCATTGGCCGTTTAGCGCGGCCTGGACAGCTTGTTGGGCAAGGGTTTGCATATGGCAAATGGCACGATGAGTATTAAGTTTTTGAAGCGCCTTTGTCAAGGGGGAAGGGGCAAAGGAGGAAAGTATGGTTTTTCAACATGTTGTGCACCACATCATGCTGTTGGTTAAGTTTCAAGAGCTGGTTGTGAAGTATGCACTGGCAATGCGTCGACAGCCGCACTTCATTCCAGATCCTCGCTAAGTATGTTCACCCCGATGTTTTTGTGTGTTTGCACACGAGATATCGGGGGTTTTCATGCCTACACTAACCGTTAGTTCAACGGCCGTGTCAATAATGGTTAGTTTGGTGCGCACTGAAGTGCGCTGATACAAGATGTATCCGAATGCAAATTTTGATATAACCAAGCGAAGCTTGGTTGAAGCGAATGTCTGTCTAGGCCGCGATACACTCCGTACAGTTAGATGAATTAAAGTGAAAGGACTGTACAATGGCTCAAATATGCGAGCCTTCAAGATTGTTTCTGCTGGATTAGTTAGAGAGTCCAGTCTTTCCAAGAGTGCACTTAAACGATTAATGTGGTTTGATTGGCACAAGCTTCACGGAGAAAATGTTTCTAAAACATGCAGACATTTTGGAATATCAAGGGACACCTTTTACCTTTGGAAGAGAAAGTTTAACCCAAGAAACTTAAAGAGCCTTGAGGATGATACTTCTACCAGAAGACCACACAGCGCTCGGGTAATGACAACCTCTCTTTGGGTTCAAGATCTTATCTGTGCAATCAGAGCAAATGATCCTGAGAAGTCTAAGTATGAAATACAAGCTGAGCTTGCAGTCCCTAGCAAACTATCAAGTTTGCTTGTTATTTTAGAGCTTGACAAGAATTCATAAAGTTTGATAGTATATACGTTGTATATATAAATAGATGGCCTTTCCTAGGTTGGTTAAAATTGTTGGTTTTGATTGGGATGAGGGAAACACGAGCCACATAGCAAAACACAATGTTTTACCAAAGGAAGCTGAGGATGTGTTTTTTGATAAAAATAATGTTCTCGAAGATGATCCAAAACATTCAGAGATAGAACAAAGATATTTAGTAGTAGGGAAAACCAAAGGGGAGAGGCTTCTTTATCAAGTGTTTACGATTAGAGATAACAAGATAAGAGTCATTTCCTCTCGGGATATAAACAAAAAGGAGGCGAGCTTATATGAAAAAAAAACTGATACTTCCAAAATTTAAGAGTGAGGCGGAGGAAGCCGAATTTTGGGCAAAACTTAATTTAATGGATTATTTTGAGCCCTCTGACTTTAAGAGAGGTGTAGTTTTTCCACAGCTAAAACGTAGCAAGCGCCTAATTTCTATCCGACTTCCTGATGAATTGATTAGTAAAGTCAAGAATAAGGCTGATAAATTGGATGTTTCTTACCAAAGCCTTATCAGGCAATATATACAACAAGGTGTTGCTGCGTAATTAACTTCACGCAACGATTTTAAAAATTCCCCAATAGAATCAGGGCCATTTTCATGCCTACACTAACCGTTAGTTCAACGGCCGTGTCAATAATGGTTAGTTTGGTGCGCACTGAAGTGCGCTGATACAAGATGTATCCGAATGCAAATTTTGATATAACCAAGCGAAGCTTGGTTGAAGCGAATTGTAGATATTGTTTGAGAGCGCTATAATTCAGGCACGGTGAGTGGACATTCCAAGTGGTCAACCATCAAGAGGCAAAAGGAGGTAAATGATGCCAAAAAGGGCGCTATTTTTACAAAACTTGCCAAAGCTATATCTCTTGCGAGCCGTGATGGTGGGGCAGACCCAAATATGAACATGAAGCTGCGCTTTGCGGTTGAAAAAGCAAAGCAGTCTAACATGCCCAAGGAAAATATTGAACGGGCTGTTGCCTCCGCTCAGGGTAAGCTGGACAATCTGGTGGAACTGACTTACGAAGGTTATGGCCCCTCTGGAGTTCCTGTAATCGTTGAAGCGGCAACAGACAACAAAAATCGTACTGCGCAGGAAATTAAGAATCTGTTTGAGCGGGGAGGGGGAACCTTGGCGACTCCGGGATCCGTTTCTTTTCAATTTGAAAGAGCAGGACAATTGGTTGTTGACAAAAGCGTTGACCCCGAGAAAAGAATGCTTGAACTTATTGATCTTGGGGTTGAGGATATTGAGGAGGCAGATGACGGTATTGAAGTTTATATAAAACCAGCAGAGTTGTTTTTAACAAAACAAAAACTTGAAGTGGCTGGGATGACAGTCAAAAGTTCAGAGTTAATTTACAGACCTAAAGTTAATATTGAGGTTCGGGATGGAGTTTTAGCGCAGAAAGTAGTTAAGCTTCTTGAAACTTTGGATGACCATGATGATGTGCAACGAGTCTACGCAGGCGTAGACATCGTTTTTCCATTATGACCAAGCGTCAAAAGTTTGTTATATCTTCCTTGCTTCTTTCCTCTGGATTTTTGTTAATGCAGATCTTGGTTGTGACTTCTTTTCGATACCAGGTAATTGCGGGGTTAACCCTTTTGACTGCAATTTTGGGATTTTGGTCGTTTAGGGAGGGGTTGGGAAGAAACGCGACTCTTTTATCAATTGTTCTTCCGACGTTTTTTACTTTGGGGGTTGGACTTTTTTACTTTCTTTTGCCTGCAAGTTGGCTTTCTGCGGTTCCTGTTTTGGTTTTGTATGCAATTGGAATTTATGCTTTGTTTTTGACTTCAAATATTTATACAGTTGCCGCGGCAAGGACAATTGCGCTTTTGAGAGCGGCGCATGCTGTGGGGTTTTTGTTGACGCTTTTAACAGTTTTTCTCCTTCTTGATACATTGTTTTCTCTAAAATTGGGTTTTATTGTGAATGCTTTGGGGTCTGGTTTAATTGTTTTCCCGATTCTTCTTCAGGGTTTTTGGTCGATTGATCTTGAGCATAAGTTGTCAAAAGAAGTTTTAAAGCTGGCAATTGTTGGAGCGATAGTCACGCTTCAAGTTGCGACCGCCCTTTCCTTTTGGCCGATATCTATTCCTGTTGTGGCACTTACATTAACTACTGTATCCTATGTAGTTCTTGGGCTTGGGCAGGCGAGGCTGCAGCAGAGGCTTTTTGGAAAAACGATTAAAGAGTACTTTTTGGTTGGAGCAGTTGTTTTTATAACAATGTTCCTTACAGCCCGCTGGGCGGGCTGAATAACCAAATGAAACCAATTATTCAAGTTAAGAATCTCACAAAGCGTTTTGGTAATTTTACTGCTGTTGATAAAATTTCCTTCCAAGTTTTTCCGGGCGAAATTGTTGGTTTTTTGGGTCCGAATGGGGCAGGAAAGACGACTACAATCCAAATGCTTCTTGATTTGGTGACTCCGACTTCCGGGACTATTCGGCTTTTTGGAAAAGATCTAAAAAAACATAGGGAAGAAGTTTTAAATCGCGTTAATTTTTCTTCAGCATACGTTGCAATGCCGTACAACTTAAAAGTAGGGGAGAACTTGGCAACTTTTGGGAGGCTTTATGGGGTTCCAAATTTAAAACAAAAGATTCGGGATTTGGCAGAATTTTTTAATATCGAGGACATGCTTTCTAGAATGACGGGGAGTTTATCAAGCGGACAAGCCACTCGGATGAATTTGGCAAAAGCCTTGATAAACGATCCAGAATTACTTTTGCTTGATGAGCCGACTGCTTCGTTGGATCCAGACGTTGCAGACAAAACGAGGAAATTATTGCTGCAAATTCAGAAGGAGCGGGGAGTGACTATCCTTTATACCTCACACAACATGTCTGAGATTGAGGAGATTTGCAATAGGGTGATATTTATAAACTATGGAAAGATTACAGATACCGGAACAACACGCGAGTTGGTTATAAAGTATGGGAGGAAAGATATGAATGATGTGTTTCTGACGATAGTAAGAGGCAATGGAGAAAATAACCAATAATTGATCAATTGATTACTAATGCAATGAAATCACACAGAATCCTAGCAATCTTAATTAGACATTTGTACTTGTACCAGCGTTCTGTGCCGCGGCTGATGGATATCTTTTTTTGGCCTGTGACGGAACTTTTGGTTTGGGGATTTTTATCGCGGTATCTTGAGAGTTCGGGGCTTGGTGGGGTTAACGTTGTAACAATACTTTTGGGGGCATTGATCTTTTGGGATCTTTTAAGTCAAAGCCAAAGGGCAGTATCTGTCGTATTTTTGGAAGAGGTTTGGGAAAGGAATCTTCTCAATATATTCGTAACTCCTTTGAAAATAAGCGAATTTTTAGTTTCTACAGTTCTTATTGGTTTGGTTCGGATTGTTCTTGTGGGCATCACAATTGCCATTTTGGCTTTTGTTTTATATAAATTTAATATTTTCATTTTTGGTTTTTCCTTGATCCCTTTTGTTTTGAGCCTTCTTTTATTTGGATGGGCGATTGGGCTATTTGCGACGGGGATCATCCTGCGCTTTGGATCCTCAGCCCAAGTTTTGGCTTTTGGTTTGACGTTTCTTCTTCAGCCTTTTTCGGCTGTTTTTTATCCTGTATCCGCATTGCCTGAGTGGGCTCGATATATCGCGTATTTTATACCATCAACGTATGTTTTTGAGGGGATGAGGGGGATTATTAATACAGGGGTTTTCTCTTGGCAATCCTTAGGATTGGCAGTAGTTACAAATGCAGCGTTTATAGCTTTGGTTTTGTGGTTTTTCTACAAAATGTTTGCGAATGTGAAGGAGCAGGGAAGATTAATGAAGCTCGACTAATTGCTTTTGTCACATTGCTAGCGAATGAAATGAGCGCGGCAATCTCTTCAATTCACGAACCTAAATTGTGCGTACTGTAACAAAATATTTAGTTACTCTGGTGGTAGAGAAGAGGGGAGGCACATCGCGTCGCTCAGTGTGGCCTATAATTTTTATACCCACTTTTCACGGCCTGTAACCTATAATTTTCACGCAAACTGCGACGTAGACTGATAACCAGCCTTGGGAAAGAAACCCGAAACCCCTCTTTTTTGTGCCTAATTGATATAGTTGAGTACTAGATTTCTCACACTTGCACTCTCTTGGAGGGGGCGCTTTGTGGATAAATTTGGTAGTGAACGAGTGAAAAGTGAACAAGTGAATAAGTAAAACACTTATTGAGATGCTTAGGCACACTAGACGGAGTAGTACACTCCCGAGGTAGTGAACGAGTGAAAAGTGAACAAGTGTAGAGTTAAGAGAGACAGAAATTACTCGGAGGGAAGCTAATATGTACTATGTCGCACAATGTAGGTTTTATGACGTATCCTGAAGATACTAGAGTAGAGCTGTATTTTGCGTTACGTTTGGGCATTTATCATTTAGCATTTGTAATTTGTCATTTATTTATTATTATCTATTCCTCCGTTGGTTGGCCTATGTCGAAAATTGCACTTCCACAGAAAACCCGAAGCCACTCCCCTACTTATAGGCTAATGACTAATGGGAAGTGAACAAATGATGGGAAAAGTTTATCGGTGAGTGCGACAAAGATAGTCCAGAAAAATCTGATCACCGCGGAGTTTGGATCTGGAGAAAGCCAAGATTTCAAAGTCGAGATTTTCTAAATAATTTCTTATTTCTTTGTCTATATAAAGGGAAAACCAGCGTCATGAGGTGTTGTCCTTATCGCTAATTCTGAAATCTTCACCTGAGCCTTCTTTCATAGCCAAAGCAAAGGCACCGTTCGGTTTTAAAATATCTTTAATTCTGGCAAGCACTTGAGGAAATTTGTCTTTTGTTGTATGTAGAAGAGATGTATAAGCCCAAACACCGTCATTTGGCATGTATTCCTGGTCCGCGCATATCTTGTGTCGCACAATTTTGACACTTCGACTCCGCTCAGTGTAAACTGTATTAGCAGAATTTATTCTGCGTTCGTCAGTGGCGCGAATTGAAATTCGCTACTACACGTATGGCTGCCCAACCCTCAAGAGCTTCAACTGAACTCGAACGTCTAATCCAGGAATTCCTCGAATACTTAGAAGTTGAACGGGATGTATCTCCATTGACTGTTCGTAATTATGCACATTACCTTCGCCGGTTCTCAGAATGGATGAAGAAAAACAATTGGACCAATTTGGCAGATGTGACACAGGATTCCATACGACAATACCGGCTTTATCTTTCTCGTTTGCCGGCGTTAGCCTCGCAAGGTGTATCCTTGCATGGCCGGAAGGCCATTTCTAAAAAGACTCAGGGGTATCATGCGATTGCTTTAAGGTCGTTTTTGAAATACTTAATTCGTACAGATCGTCAGGCATTTTCTCCGGACAAAATTGATCTCCCAAAAGCTGAAAGCCACTCGTTAAAGTTTTTGTCAGGCGAGCAGGTTGATCGGCTTCTTAACTCCCCTTCTCTATCGAGCGAAGTTGGGAAAAGGGATCGTGCAATTTTAGAAGTTTTGTTTTCAACAGGGCTTCGCGTTTCGGAATTGGTTTCTTTAAATCGCGATACTGTTGATTTAGAGCGCAGGGAGTTTGGAATTATTGGAAAAGGAAGACGCCAAAGGGTTGTTTTTTTATCGCGCCGCGCGGCAGAATGGATTGATGCATATTTGAAAATTCGTAAAGACAATTACTTGCCATTGTTTATTCGCCACAAAGGGAAGATGGGTCCGGATATTTCGGATGAGGAGATGAGGCTGGGTGTTCGATCAGTTCAAAGAATGGTTAAAAAGTATGTGAGGAAGATAAAACTTCCTGTGGATGCCACGGCTCACACGATCCGTCATTCGTTCGCTACTGACCTTCTAATGGCCGGGGCGGATTTAAGGTCAGTTCAGGAGATGCTCGGGCACAAGAATGTTTCAACAACACAAATTTATACGCATATCACAAATAAGCAGTTGCGTGATGTACACGAAGCATTCCATGGAAAAGGAAAATAAACTGGTACTTTTTTCCCTCTTGCAAGCGTAAATTACGGCTGATATCCTCTAGGCATGGCAAGAAGGCGAAAAGAAAAACGTAAAACGAAAAACGTAAAACGAAAAAGCGTAAGAGTAAAAAGTTCCCGGGCAGGTGGTCGTAGCTCAAGTGAGTTTGCTACGATGACCCCTCCTTCTGCGCCGATATTAAGTAATTTAGCCTCAAAAATACCTCCCCTACCCCGTTGGGGTGTCGGGGCGTTTGTTGTTGGTGGACTGCTTCTTGCCATAGGTTTGTGGCAGAAAGAGTGGATTGTCGCGGCCTCGGTAAACGGTAAGCCTCTAACTGGTCTTGAATTATTCAAGCGAATGAGCCGGGATTACCGCGCGGTTGCATTGGATAATTTAATCAACGAAAAATTGATTTTTCAGGATGCTCAAAAAAGAAACGCAATTCCGAGCGACCTGGAGGTTGAGGCTAAGGTGGGAGAACTTGAAGCGCAATATGGAGGCAAGGAAACATTTGAGATGCTTTTTAAACAACAAGGACAGACTCGAGATTCGGTCCAAGGACAAGTAAAGCTTCAGCTAGCAATGGAGAAGATGTTTGGAAATGAGGTGGCGATTTCGGCAGAAGAAGTTGATAAGTATGTTTTGGAGAACAAAGAGTTTTTACAAGCTACGGATTCTGCTGGGCAAAAATTAGAAGCTGAAAAAACTTTAAGGGATCAGAAATTAAGAGGGATTTTTGGAACGAAGTTTAACGAGTTAAAGAATAGCGCTTCGATAAAGATTTATTAAAGTTCTCCTGTTGGCCTCTGAGGAACTTGCACCTATTAAGAAAGATGTAGCCAAGATGCTGAAATTCTCCATTTATCACCGGAAAATATTTCCGATGAAGGTAAAGATTGCGCTGAAGAATGCCCTAATTGAAGCAAAAGGTCCTCGTGAGGTCTTAGCACCTTCGATGTTGTTTTGATTTTCAGGCTGCTCATCGGTTCTTTGGTTTATGGGTTCTTTGGTTTGTTTTTCCACATCCGTCTTTGACCCCAAAATCCCTTCGATAAATCCGGATGCGGGGCTGGTCAGCTCTCCCCCACCAACGGTTGCTGCAACTTCGTTCGAGTAAGAGCCGGGTGTACAGTTGTTTCCCGCGCGGACTTTAAAGTAGTAAGTCTTTCCGCCGGAGAGCCCTGAAACAGTGTAGCTTGTTGTAATCCCAATATTTGGATTGCCGTATTGCAGTGTGCCTGGGCTTGTTCCATAGGCCACAAGGTAATATGAGAGGGGTCCTGCTGACGGGAGCCAAGTTAGGGCTAAGGAGTTGTTGCCCGCTACCTGGGCGGACACAAGTCTCGGTGCTGTAGAAGGTGCCGCACTCTCACAAGTTGGTGCACCTGTCGCACTTAGCGAAGAACCACTGGATGGGCTAGAGGAACCTGATGAGTCTTGAGAGCTTTGGGTATATGTTACAAATTGCGTAAAGTGCTTAGTCCAAATCACAAGGTCTGAACCAGCTGTAATTTTGCAATCACCTCCGGCAGATAAGGCGTCGCCGTTTGTTTGATTGTCTCCCACGCAGGTGTTTGTAATTTCAGTAAACACATTATTTCTTATGTAGGCTGCAAGTTTGCCCCCTTGAGCTGGGAGTAGAATTTTAACTCCTTGGCTAAGTGTTAGAGGAACGTTCCCAGATCCTATTTCAACAACGGAAGATACCGTTCCGGTTACCGGGAGAGTAACCGAAGAGTTTGATTGGATAGTTGGGTTGTTTAAAACTCCAGTCCAAAGCGTATCGTCTCCTTGGATTTTTAAAGAAGAAGGCATTTGTAGAACTAGAGTCCCGTTAGAAGTTGTCGAGTTTACTGTAACGGCGTCGGTTAGGGTTGCTGTTTTGCTCCCTCCGGAGACAGAAGTAAGATTTGTAAGGTCAAGTGTTGGGTTGGTAACGCTACTTGGAACGTTTATTGTTACGGGGGTGCTTGTATCAAGGTCAATTAAAACAACCTCAGGGTTAGAAGGTGTTAGAGCCATATCCGGGGTTGAAACAACTTTGCCGGAACTAATTGTAGGATTTACTGAGATTTTTACAATTGCTGTTGAGGTTAGCGAGCCATCTGAGACTGTGTATTGAAAGTTTGCTGGACCTACAAAGTTTGAGGTTGGGGTAAATGTTGCGGTTCCAGAATTAAGAGTAACGCTTCCGTTTGTTGGGTTGCTTACATTCGTTATCGAAAGAGAATCTCCGTCTACGTCAGTGTCGTTTGTCAAAAGAGTTGAAGAGATCAGGTTCAAAGCATTGTTGCGGAGGGTTGTTGCGGAATCGCCTACTCCAACCGGCGCGTCGTTTACAGCGGTAAGAGTCAAAGTTACTGTAGCGGTGCTGTTTGCAGACCCATCGCTAACTTGATAAGTAAAGAAGTCGGATCCGTTTAGATTTGACGCCGGGGTAAACGTTACTTGATTACCAGCAACTGTTCCGAGAGTTCCTTTTGAAGGGTTAGAAACAATTGAATAAGTTAAGCTGGTTGAATCTATGTCTGAGCCTGAGAGCGTTACAGTTACCGCCGTATCCTCGTTTGTAGAAGTCGAGACGTTTGAGGCAACCGGCGAGTCGTTAACGGAATTGACGGTTATTGTAAAGGTGCGGCTGAAGGTAGCTATACCGCCATTGGCGACACCGCCGCTATCAGTGGCAGTTACTGTAATTGTGGCTGTTCCGTTGGCATTGGCAACAGGGGTGTATCTTAGGGTTGATGGATCAAGTATATAAACCGTTGGGTTGGGAATAACTGATGTGTTGCTGGAGGTAGCAGATAGAGTAACTGTCTGAGTGGATTCATTCGGACCAGGTGAAAGATTGGTAACAGTTGGGTAGTATTGCAACCCTGCATCCTCGTTTAAAGTTTGATTGGCAATTGGATCAAAGGAAGGCGAATCATTGACCGGGGTAATAGTAATGTTGACGGTGCCATTGGGACTAGTACAAGCGCCAGCAGTATCACAAACTCGGTAGATAAAGCTGTCTGCACCATTGAAATTAGCAGCCGGAGTATAGGTAATTACTCCTGTCGCAACATTTACCGATGTTGAGCCATTTGAAGGGTTCGTGGTAACAGTAACTGTGGTGGCGTCAAGGTTGCCGTCTGCGTCCGAATCATTGGCTAAAACATTAACAGCAACTGCGGTATCTTCGGGAGTAGTAGCGTTGTCGTTTGTGGCCACTGGCGGGTCATTGACTTCGTTGACAGTAACTGTTATTTGTTCAGATTTGCTGCTTGTTGTAGAACTTGTAACTGTTATAGTAAAGGTATAACTTCCAGGTCCTTGAGATTCGCTTGGTGTCCAACTAAAGGCGCCAGTTGAGGAGTTAATAGAAGCTCCGGTTGGGGCGCTCGTTAAAGAGTAAGATAAGGTTCCGTTATCTTCATCGCTTCCTTGAGCTGTAAAGGTTAGTTCTGAGCTTTCGTTAACTGTTTTATTTCCAATTGGACTCAAACTTACCGGGTCGTTGTCGACGGTTATTGTTCTTGAGGTATCCGTTAAAGAGTTTCCAGCGGTATCTGTTATTAAGATTTTTATTGTGTAAACTCCTTCTGTTACATTTGCACCTGAGTTGTTTGTTCCGTTCCATGTTTTTGCTTGTGGGTTTGTTACAGCTTGTGAGTCATAAACGTCTTTTACCTTTGTTCCGCCGGAATCTAGGATCTCAAAATTAGCAGACACCTGTTCAGAGAAGGCAAGATCGAAAGAAGCCGAGTCGTTGACTCCGGCACTTACCTGTGGAGAGATTCTCACATTTGTGGCGGATGTTCCATTAAGTGTGTAAGACGTAATTGTTGGAGCGCTTGTATCCGTTTGGAGAAGGGCTTGATAGGCATTGATTCTTTTACCGGTCACGGTATTTCCGTTAAGAGAACTGACAGAATCTCCTGAGTTTAGTATCTTAGTTTTGACATCTGAAGTTGAAAGGCTTGGAGAATAGCTGAAAAGAAGTCCGGCAAGTCCGGCAACGTGCGGGGTTGCCATAGAAGTTCCTTGGAGGAATGCATACCCACCATCAAAATAAGTACTATAGATATTAACCCCAGGTGCGCCAACGTCTACTGAAGTTGCGCCGTAGTTGGAGAACGAAGCGAGAATGTCGCTTTGAGTTGTTGCAGCGACACAAACCACATTGGAAGAGGTTACGCTGCACGGATATTCGGGATTTGACCCATCGTTGTTATCTCCCACTCCATCCGAACCCCCATTCCCAGCGGCGGCAACGAAAAGTCCAGAGAAGGCATCGATTGCATTTTTTTCTTCTTGTGAGAATCCGCTTGCACCAAGACTTGCGTTTATAACCTTAGCGCCGTTTTGGCGAGCAAAGTTTATGGCTTTAAGTTCATCTGATAACGTACCGTATCCATCTGCTCCAAGAATTTTGACTGCCATTATTTTTAAGTTATCTCCGATGCTTACTCCTATTATTCCTTGGCTGTTGTTTGCATCAGCCGCAATAGTTCCGGCAACGTGGGTTCCGTGACCGTTATCGTCTGTTGGGTTATTGTCATTATTTACAAAATCCCAACCGTGGTTTGGGCAACCGCCAACAATCGTTCCTCCATCTTCATCTTTACAAGAAGAACCGTCCCACATATTACCTGCCAAATCCGGGTGTGTATGTAAAACTCCGGTATCTAATACGGCAACAACAATATCGGTTTGGGAAGAGTTTTCAAGATCCCAAGCTTCGGGAGCATCTATATCTGCGTCCGCGGTACCCGCAGTTCCATTTAGTGTTTGACCTGTGTTGTTTAATCCCCAAAGACTTGTGAAGTTTGTGTCGTTTGGTGTTAGAGTCACTTTCCTTACCCGGTTTGGTTCTACTCTCTCTATATTCGGGTCGGATTTTAGTTCGGCAAGAAGTTGTCCGGTTGATTTTGTATCTGACGAGAGAACTTGGATATTTAGATCTTTTATTTCGTCTTCTTTGTTTAGATTGTGTTGGCTTTCAAATATTGCAGCTTCTAGCCTTCCATCGGGATTTTCCAGGTTGATTTCATTTTCTTTATACTTGACGATAACTTCACCTTCAACGTAAGGGCCGTTAATGGCTTCCGCTGCTAAAATGGGACTTGGCGTAGGAAACGGAGTGGGTGTGGCTTCGGGGGTGGGCGTAGGTGTTACCTCGGGGGTTGGTGTTGGGGTTTGTGTTGGTTCTGGTGTGATTGTTGGTTGGGTAGTTGGTGTGGCTTCGGGTGACGGCGTTGCCGTTGGTTCGGGAGTTGGGGTTGGCGTTTGGGCTGACGGGGAAGCATCTGTTTGGGCGGATTGTGTGGCATCACTTTGAGCGTAAACGTCCTGAGCGTAAACGTAAGAAACATTGGCCAAGACGATGTTTAAGTTGATTGCGAATATTAAAAACAGGGAGAAGAATTTCTTAAGCACGGGTTTTGGCTTTTCTGGTACGTTTGCAAATATATGTTAGATGGGGGCTGGTGTCAAGTTTAATAGATGAAGTGAACAAAAGGCGCGGGACTTCTAGAGGTCGTGGCTTCGAACGGACTGATGTCGCAGTGGGTTCGGGATGATTTGGCCCGTGGTCTGCCGGAGTGCGCAGCTGGATTTTATATGTCCCGTAGCGTGCGAACTGCCCGATGACATATAGAAAAAAGCTGCCTTTAGAGATGTTGGTCCACCAGCGATAGCTGGTGCCGTCTTTTTCGAACTTGCCTGGACGTGTACCGCGGCGACGGTCCTTGCGGGTGGGGCTTTGCTTATATTTTCCGCCAGGGTCGGACGGGTCGGCGTAGTAGTCGCCCAACGGGATATACACCGTTCCTTTTTGCGAGATAAGCCGATTATAGCGCAGCATGAGAATATGAGAGGCTATGGGGTTTTAAAACGGAGCGATTTACAAGCCTTTTTAAGGCGTGGCCTTAAAGGGAGCGAAATATCGTGCTTTTTTAGTCAGCATCTTCTGGGATCTCAGTGTCTTGTGGAAGAGCTTCGGGAACTTCGTCTTTTTCTAGCGCGGCGACTGCGGCGACGCTATTGCCTTTATCTTTCCCAAAGCGCATCAGGATTACTCCTTGGGTTGCCCTCCCAAGCTGTGGAATATTTTTTAAGGGCAATTTGATTACCTGCCCGCCTCGGGAGGTCATAATAATTTCCTCAATATCTTCTGTAACTAAGCGTGCGCAAGAAACATCCCCAGTTTTGTCGGTAAGCTGGGCAACTTTAACTCCCATTCCCCCTCTCTTTTGTAAGGGGAAATATTGGATTGGTGTGCGTTTGCCCAAGCCTCGGGACATAATAACCAAAATGTCTCGGAAGACTTTCCTGCGGCGGCCCGCCTTGCCCGACGCAAGTCGAGGCAGGTCGGCAACTGTTGGTACTTTCTCTGGCACAGCCTCCATCCCAACAACTTCGTCCCCCGACCCAAGGGTGACTGCGCGAACACCGCGAGTCGGCCGCCCCATGGGACGGGCGTCACTTTCTGCGAAGCGAATGCATTTGCCTTTTTTAGTAACCATGATGATGTGGTCTTTGCCTGAGGTTGGCTTAACCCAAGATAAATCATCATCTTTGTCTAATCTTATTGCGATTAGTCCTGAGGTGCGAAGGTTTTTGAACTGATCAAGGCTTGTGCGTTTGACAACACCCTTTCTTGTGGCAAGTGTCAGAAACTTTGCATCGTTCCCTCGCGGCAGCGTCAGAACTGCCTCAACTTGTTCTCCCTGCTCTATGTTTATTAGGTTAACAACCGCTTGACCTTTTGATTGTCTTGAACCTTCGGGGATTTCCCAAACTCTGACTCCGAAAACCCGTCCTTTATTTGTAAAGAACATTAAGTTGTCATGGGTTGTGGTTGATAACAAATGTGATATCTCGTCTTCGTCTTTTGTTGTCATTCCAACGACGCCTACCCCGCCGCGTCGTTGAGCTCTGAATGTTCCAGGAAGAACACGTTTTATATATCCGGTTTTTGTGATGGTTACTATTGAATCTTCTTGGGCGACCAAATCTTCTTCTGAGATGTCGCCTAAGGGCGAGTGGATTATTTTTGTTCTTCTTTCATCTCCGTATGCTTTTTTTACTTCGGCAAGCTCAGTATTGATTACTTTTAGAATTTTTTCAGGATGTAAAAGAAGAGTAGTTAAATAATCAATAAGCTCTCCAACCTTCTTGTATTCTTCTTCGATTTTTTCTCTTTCTAAAGCTGAAAGCTTGCGAAGCTGCATATCAAGAATTGCAGTTGCTTGGATTTCTGTTAACCCAAACTTTTCCATCAAATTTGTTCGTGCGGTATCTGAATCTTGAGATTTTCTAATTGTTGCTATAACTTCGTCTAAGTTATCGAGTGCGATTTTTAACCCTTCTAAAATGTGTGCGCGGCGCTTTGCTTCTGTTAGATCAAAGAGAGATCTTCGAGCGATTACCTTTTGTCTGTGTTTAACATACTCAACTAGGATTTGTTTAAGGTTTAGAGTTTTGGGTATACCGTTGACGAGGCATACAAAATTTGCGGGGAAGGAAGTTTGGAGATCTGTGTGTTTATATAAATTATTTAAAACCGCTTTTGGTTTTGCATCTTTTTTAAGCTCGATTACAACTGTCATACCCCGTCTGTCAGACTCGTCACGAAGATCTGAGATTCCAACTAGTTTTTTATCGCGCACAAGTTCTGCAATTCTTGCAACGAGGGACGCCTTGTTGACTTGGTATGGAAGTTCTGTAATTAAAATTCTTGTTTTTTTCCCTAAGTCTTCAATTTTTGCTACACCCCGGACAATTATTCTTCCCCTTCCCGACCTGTAAACCTCGGGCAAAGTTTTTCCGCCGTAGATTACTCCGTATGTTGGGAAGTCGGGGCCTTTTACGATTTTTGCAAGCTCCTCAATTGTTATGTCTGAGTGGAAGTCAACAACGGGGGCCTTTATTACATCGTCTTTTAGTGCATTCGATTTTCCTGAAGAAACTGCGAGATCAATCCTTTTAAGGATAAAAGTGGCATCTTCTGTTGTCGGTTTTCCGTTGTCAGTTTTCTGTTCATTGATTTCTCGGTTCATCGGTTCATCGGTTTTCACTGCTATCACTTCCCCTTTTTCTATTGTTGCAATGACTGCATCTGTGACCTCGGTTAAATTGTGGGGCGGAATTTTTGTCGCCATTCCAACAGCAATGCCTTCTGCGCCCATTAAGAGTAGATTTGGAAGAAGGGCTGGGAGATATTTTGGTTCTTTTATGGTACCGTCGAAGTTTGGCTCAAGATCAACTGTTTCTTTTTCGATGTCCCGTAGTAACACCTCGGTGATCCTGGCTGGCCGACACTCGGTGTACCGCATGGCTGCTGCAGGGTCACCATCAACGCTACCCCAATTTCCCTGACCATCGATCAGGGGGTACCGCATTGAAAAATCCTGAGCTAGACGAACTATTGCGTCATAAATCGGGCCATCTCCGTGGGGGTGGAACTTGCCCATCGTTTCCCCTACTACTTTTGCAGATTTTGTATAAGCAGAGCTCGGGCGCAGCCCCATTTCATGCATTGCAAAGAGTATTCTCCTGTGAGCGGGCTTTAATCCATCACGAACATCAGGGAGCGCACGGGAGACAATAACAGACATTGCATAATCCAGGTAGTTTTTGCGCATTTCCTGGACAATCTCAGCTGGGATGACTTTTCCTATTTTCATGGGTTAAACGAGGAACGGAGCCAACAATAAAGCAACTATATTTGCAACCTTGATCATTGGGTTGATTGCTGGGCCGCTCGTGTCTTTGTAGGGGTCTCCTACTGTATCGCCTGTAACTGCTGCCTGGTGGGCTGGGCTGCCTTTACCCCCTAAATGCCCGTCTTCAATATATTTTTTTGCATTGTCCCAAGCGGCACCTCCTGTTGTCATAGAAATTGCAACGAATAGTCCGGTTACGATTATTCCCATTAATAAGCCGCCTAATGCTTGAGGCCCAAGAAGAAATCCAACGACAATTGGGGCAACGACCGGGATGAGTGCCGGGATTATCATTTCTTTTAAGGCGGCAGAAGTTACGATATCAACGCATTTTGCATAATCTGGTTTTGCAGTTCCTTCCATAATCCCTTTAATAGTTTTAAACTGGCGTCGGATTTCGGAAACTACTGCTTGTGCGGCTTTCCCGACTGCTTCCATTGCAAGGCCTGCAAATAAGTATGGCAATGCTCCGCCTATAAATAGTCCGACAAGAACTGTTGGGTCTGATAGCGAGAAGTTTAGAATCCCGCGGCCGGTTGCCAATTCTTGGGTGTATGTAGCAAACAAGACAAGTGCTGCAAGTCCGGCTGAGCCGATTGCGTAGGCTTTTGTTACCGCTTTTGTTGTGTTGCCGACTGCGTCCAAAGCGTCTGTTACTCGTCTTACTCTTTTCCCCTGGTTTGACATTTCTGCAATTCCTCCTGCGTTGTCTGTAATTGGGCCGAAGGCGTCAATTGCAACGATAATTCCCGTTAAGGAAAGCATCGAGACTGCGGCTAATGCAATGCCATAAATATCTGCCGCACGGTATGCAATCAAAGTTCCAAAGGCAATCAAAAGAATCGCTGGGAAGGTTGATTTCATAGATAGTGCAAGGCCAGCTATAACATTTGTTCCATGGCCTGAGGCAGAAGCGCGTGCGATGCCTTTAACTTGGTTGGAATTTTTGCCAGTGAAGAACTCAGTTGTGAAGACTAATCCTGCTGTGACAAGTAAACCGATGAGGAAAGTGACTATTAGGGATTGAGTAGAGACCCCTGGGATTGTTGGAGGATATAAATTTAGATATGCGATGAATGCTGCTGTTGCCAAAACCGCAGCTGCCGCTAAACCTTGGTACAAAGCCTGCATAATCGCTCTTTCGGAGCTAATTCTTCCGTTTGCTGGAAGTTTTACAAACAGTGTTCCTAATATGGCAGCTAAAGCCGAGATTGCTCCGATTACCAAAGGCAGATAATATGTACTCCCGGCTTGGGGAAACAAAAGATAGGACAATAGGATTGCGGAAACTGTTGTGACAACGTATGTTTCGAATAAATCAGCGGCCATTCCAGCATCGTCCCCAACATTGTCCCCTACTAAATCTGCAATAACTCCAGGGTTTCGGGGATCATCTTCAGGAATCCCTGCTTCAAGCTTTCCGACAATATCTGTTCCGACGTCTGCTCCTTTTGTATAGATCCCCCCCCCCAAGCGGGCAAAGACTGAGATTAGAGAGCCACCAAATGAAAGTGATACCAAAGGGGTGACTGGTGAGAAATTATATATAGATGACGCGGCTAATATTCCAGCAATTGACAAAAGAGCCAAACCCCCGACCATAAGCCCCGTTACTGCGCCACCTTTAAATGCAAGGGATAATGCGCGGGCTAAACCGGATTTTGCAGCTTGGGTTACACGGACGTTAGACCGAACAGCAACAGTCATTCCTATGTAGCCTGCGAGACTTGAGGCGATTGCACCGACAAGAAATCCTACAGCACTCAATTGCCCCAATTTAAAATAAAGAAGTGTTGTTAAAACTACCGCAACGGCTGCGACCGTTGCATTTTGTCGAAAAAGATAGGCTTGGGCCCCAAGCCGAATTGCTTGGGCAATCTCTCCCATTTTTGCATCGCCTTGGGGCTTTTTTAGTATTTGGGAAATAAGATAAAGACCATAAGTTATGGTTGCTACCCCAGAGGCTAGTGCTAGTAAGATGATAGGATCCATGGTTGGAATATTAAAATTAAAAGATAATAAATAAAAACGATAAAGTAGAAATAAAAATGTTTTTGAAAACTTTCTAAATTCTTATATATCGTTTTACATTTTTCATTTTAATTTTTTCATTTAGCCTAGATATCCAAACTCGCAAACTGTGCGTAGGTCTGTATGAACTTCTTTCTTTGCGGGACGTCTTCTCCCATCAGGGTTGTAAAGACGTTATCGGCTGCTTCTGCATCATCGACTGTTACTTGCTTTAGGGTTCTTGTTTCCGGGTCCATTGTTGTATCGCGTAATTGATCTGCGTTCATTTCTCCAAGTCCTTTGTAGCGTTGAAGCACGGCCTTTTGTCCGTTAATTTGAGAGAGAACTTTATCCTTTTCCTCCGTATTATAAGCATATTTTACTTCTTTTCCAAGCTGTATTTTATAAAGCGGCGGGAGCGCAATATACAAATAGCCTTTTTGAATTACTGCCGGGAGATGGCGATAGAAGAAAGTCATTAAAAGAGTTGCGATGTGTGAGCCGTCGACGTCGGCGTCGGTCATTATGATTATTCTGTGGTATCTTAGCTTTTCAATGTTTGTTGTATCTCCTATTCCTGCGCCGAGCGCGATAATTAAGTCTTTGAGTTCTTCAAATTTTATAATTTTATCCAAATGTGCACGTTCTGTGTTTAAAATCTTTCCACCAATTGGAAGTATTGCTTGGTATTTTCTGTCTCTTGCGCCTTTTGCTGTACCGCCTGCTGAATCTCCCTCGACAAGATAGATTTCGGATAATGCAGGATCTTTCTCGGAACAATCGGAAAGTTTTCCCGGAAGTGCGGAACCCTCCAAAGCGCCCTTTCTCAAAACAGCATCTTTTGCGGCTCGGGCTGCAAGGCGCGCACGTGTGGCCAGAGTCACTTTTTCAAGAACTCTTCTTGCTTCGGAGGGGTTTTCCTCAAAGTATGTTGATAAACCCTGGTTTACTAGTTGAGCAACAAACCCCTGAGCCTCTGGGTTATTTAATTTTGTCTTTGTTTGAGATTCAAATTGGATTTTGTTTGTTGGGATTTTTACAAAAATTGCAGCAGTTAAACCTTCTCTTGTGTCTTCTCCTGTTATTGCATCCAAAACTTCTTTTTGGACACCAATTTTCTTGCAGTAATCAGTAATTGCGCGAGTTAAGCCGATCCTGAAACCGGTCAGGTGGGTTCCGCCATCTGGAGTTCTTATGACGTTGACGAAAGATTCGACGAATTCTTGAACTCCGTCATTGTATTGCAGGGCGATTTCTGCCGAGATATCTTCCGAATCTTTTTTAAAGTAAATTACAGAATTTAAAGTTTGCTTTTCGCGGTTTATGTGGGCAACGAGGCTTTTTATTCCGCCTTCAAAGTAGAAAGTTTTTGTTACGCCATTTGACGCTGTGAGGTGGAAGGTTAGGCCTGCAATGAGGTATGCACGGTTGCGAATAGAATCTTCGATGGTTTTTAAGTTCCACTCTGTTGTTGTAAACACGGTTTTGTCCGGCAGGAAGCGTGTTATTGTGCCTGTTTGGTTTGTGGGTTCGCCTTTCTTGACCGGAGTTTTGGGGACTCCTTTTTCGTATTTTTGACTCCAGGAAAATCCGTCTCTTAAAACCTCAACCTCCATCCAATCCGAGAGTGCGTTTACAACCGATGCGCCAACTCCATGAAGACCTCCGGAAACTTTATATGCTGTATCGCCGAATTTTCCGCCTGCATGGAGCTTGGTCATTGTAAGTTCTAGTGCGGAAACTTTTAACTTGGGGTGGCGGTCTACAGGGATTCCACGGCCGTTGTCTTGGACTTGGACAGACCGGTTTTCATTTATGGTGACCCAAATTTCGGTCGCGTGGCCTGCTAAGGCTTCGTCAACCGAGTTGTCGATGATTTCTGTTAAGATGTGGTGGAGCCCCCTTGAATCTGTGGACCCAATGTACATTCCGGGACGCTTTCGGACAGGTTCAAGGCCTTCTAAAACCTGGATGTCTTTTGCTGTGTATGTGGATTGAACTTTATTGCCGGGCATATGAATTAACTATTTGCATAAAAACGAGGCTAATTCTGCCCCATTTCTAGTACGAATTATACTAATTGTGCAGAGGTAATGCAAGCACAAAAAGTGTTTTTGGTGCTATTTTGTAAGTGTGAAGAGAATAAGGAGAAGAAGCAGACACACCATGGCGATGCCAAAAGCAATTGCTACTTTTACATTTATATCTTCGATATCTATCTTTTTGTTTTTTCTTTTCATTGAAATCCTCGCAAGAAAACCGCGAATCCTAAACATACGGTACCATACCCAAGATTTACGATCAACAGCTCTTTGTTTAATTTGGTGTTATGTGTAGTTGCAGGTAGTATGAAAGCAGCACTAAACCAACCGGCTGCTAAATTTACAAAAAGATCAGACGCAACAGAGATAGATGGTGCCACGTATTTAATATATCAAATTAGTAATGAAGTAGGAGTTCTGTGAGGGTGAGTTTGACATTGACGTTTTGTTCGAGATCGCGCTTTGTTTGCAAGAGATGATTCAAGAGTGTAGTTGACTCGTGACTTGTAACTCGCGACTCGTTCTTTGTTGATTCCAACAACTTCTCTCGAGCTGCCCAGATTTGTCCAACCACAAATTGCAGAGCCTCTTCGCGGTCTGAAATTTTGTCAACAAATTTAAACCACTTCCCTATCTCACTTGATAATTTTTCAAAAAGTTCCCGTGATCCCTCTTTTTCTTCTTCTGATAGTTCAACTGTTGATGCTCCTAAGTTTATAACCTCACACCTTGATGAAATTGTTTCAAGAACAGACTCGCGTGCGGGCGCAGTTAATATATATATAGTATTACCGTGGGGTTCTTCTAGAGTTTTTAAGAAAGCGTTTCCTGCCTCTTCAGTCATTTTTTGTGCTTCAAAGATTATAATTGCGCGGATCTCGGGGCTTTTTAGAGAGAGGGTGTGTGTTAATTCTCTTATGGATTTTATTGAGTATGCGTTGTTTGTTTGTTCAAGTGGGATTGTAATTTCCACTTTTTGTTTCTTTAGAAGTTCTTGAACTTTTGTGTTTCTTTCTTCTTTTGTTTTGCCTACAACTATGAATGCGTGCATATACTAGAATTCTAAATGCTAAATTAAGAATGACAAATTTAGAAGTTGTAATTTATAATTTTTAATTCGAATTTCTGTTGCATTTTAACAGAAATATGACAGAATAGTGTATGCCCGCTGCCGTGCCCAGTCCTTCAAATGGCGTGAGGACTTCTGTGCCAACAAGTTTGGTTGATGTTCTAGTATCGCAAAATGTTTTAACTTCTGGAGTTGGCGAAAGAATAAAGCTTCAAGAAATACAAACCGGAAAATCTCAAGAGGAAATTGTTAAAACGCAAGGAATTGTTCCCCCAGAACAGCTGGCTCGGGCACAGGCTACACTTTACAACATTCCGTTTGTTGATTTGGCGCAAGTTCCAATTTCTCCTGAGGCGTTAAGTGTTATTCCAAATTCAGTTGCGGCTCGTTTGCATGTTATCCCCACAACCCAAGACCTGCAAAAGGGCGAGATTTCTCTTGCGATGGCAAATCCTTTGGATATTGCCGCAATTGGATTTGTTGAACAGTTAACTCGCCTTCGCGTAAGGCCTTTGGCTGCTGTTCCAACTCAGGTTGACCAGATGATTAGTGAGAGATATTCGGTTGGTCTTGCCCAAGAAGTAACACAAGCAATTCGAGAAGCAGAACCACAAGATGTAAAGACGGTTGATTTAGCAAGTCTTGATCAAGTAATCCGCGAGGCGCCGATTGCAAAAATTGTTAAGGAGCTTTTGGCGTTTGCTGTCAGGAGCCGCGCATCGGATATCCACATTGAACCTGAAGAAAAGGCAACCAGAGTTCGCTACAGAATCGACGGAATCTTAAATGAGAAGTTTGCGATGCCAAAGTCTTTTCATGATTCTTTGATTTCAAGAATAAAGATTTTGTCTGGTATGAAAATTGATGAAAAGCGGGTTCCTCAGGACGGACGTTTTAATTTTAAATCTGCGCAAGATGAGGTCGATCTTCGCGTTTCAAGCCTCCCGACCGTACACGGCGAAAAAATAGTTATGCGTCTTCTTAAAAAAACTGGCGGAGTTCCAAAGCTTACTGATTTGGGTTTGCGAGGGCGAGCTTTAAAAAATTTGGAAGATTCGATTTTGAGGCCGCACGGGATAATAGTTATTTGTGGACCAACTGGATCTGGTAAGACAACAACTCTCTATTCCCTACTCTCAAAAATCAATACTCCGAAAGTAAATATTGTAACTTTGGAAGACCCGGTTGAATACCAAATAGCTGGTGTAAACCAAGTCCAAATTAATCCTGCGGCAGGTTTGACTTTTGCTTCCGGTTTAAGGTCTTTTTTGAGGCAGGATCCAAATATAATAATGGTCGGAGAGATTCGGGATGCTGAAACTGCGGCATTGGCCGTCCAGGCATCGCTGACGGGACATTTGGTTTTTTCAACGCTCCATACAAATGATGCATCAGGTGTTTTGCCCAGACTTCTTGATATGGGTGTTGAGCCGTTTTTATTGGGGTCAACAATGACCTGCATTGTTGCACAAAGGGTTGTTCGAAGAATTCATGAAGATTGTAAAACGGATTATGCCCCGGAGGCCCAGGTTGTTGAAGAAATGAAGTCTGTTTTAGGAAATCTGTTTCCGCAGGACTTTTCGGGAAAGGTGTATAAAGGAAAGGGAGACGTAGAATGCGGGCAAACCGGATACATGGGAAGGGTTGGAATCTATGAGGTTATGCCAATAGGTGAGAAAATTGCAAGACTAGTTACAGAGAGGGCGTCGGGGGCAGATATAGAAAAGGTTGCCCGAGAAGAAGGAATGATAACGATGAAGCAGGATGGATATTTGAAGGTGCTTGATGGGTCAACGACGGTTGAGGAAGTTTTGCGCGTAGCACAAGAATGATGGAAATACAACAGCTCTTACAACTTACAATTGATAAAAAAGCATCGGATTTGCACTTAATTGTTGGTTCTCCCCCAACCTTGAGAATTGATGGAGATTTGATAAAAGTTGCCAATGAGCCGATTTTGAGTCCTGCCGATTGTGAGCGATTAATAAAACCAGTTTTGTCAGCAGAACAGCAGGAGAGGTTGACTGTCAACAAAGAAATCGATCTTTCGATTTCTTTTTCAAAAGATGCTCGTTTTAGAATTAATGCATATTACCAAAAGGGATCGATGGGGGCAGCCTTTCGCAGAATTTCCATGACCGTTCCCACAATCGATGATTTAAAACTTCCCAAAATCTGTCACGATTTTGCAAAACTTAGACAAGGGTTAGTTTTGGTAACAGGCCCAACAGGACACGGAAAGTCTTCAACGTTGGCTGCGATTTTGGATGAGATAAACAGAGCGCGTCCAGTTCACATTTTAACGATTGAAGACCCAATAGAGTTTGTGTTTACACCTGCCGTTGCATCAGTCTCACAAAGAGAAATGCGGGAAGATACGCATTCTTGGGATGTAGCTTTGAGATCTGCACTGCGCGAGGATCCGGATGTTGTTTTGATTGGGGAGATGAGGGACTTTGAAACGATCGCATCTGCTTTAACGGTTGCAGAAACGGGACATTTGGTTTTTGCAACACTTCACACAAATTCTGCCGCTCAAACAATCGATCGTATTGTTGACGTTTTTCCCGAGGAACAGCAGGGGCAAGTAAAACTTCAGCTGTCAAATGTTTTAGAAGCAGTATTCTCTCAAAGATTACTGCCCAAAATTGGCGGTGGGCGGACTGCTGCTTGGGAAATATTGACTGCAACAGCGGCAGTAAGGACGGCTGTGCGCGATGGAAAGACGCATCAGATAGACAATATTATTCAGACCTCTGCAGAGTTTGGGATGACGACTCTTGAAACAACATTAGCATATTACGTTAAGCAGAATTTGATTAGTTTGGACGTTGCCAAAAGTTTTTCTCTTCGTCCCGAGGAGCTTGAAAGGATCGTTGGAGGATGAAATCGTTTTCGTATACCGCCAAAGACCAGGCTGGAAAGTATGTTCGTGGGAAAGTGGAGGCTGACACGGCGCAAGATGCAGCCAAACTTTTGCGCGAGCGAGGCTTGGTTGTTATTAAGCTTGCGGCAAAATCCGGTTCACCCTTTCTGCTCCTTAAACAATATACCTCCAAAGTCACAATAGCTGAACTTTCTACTTTTACCAGGCAGTTTTCAACAATGATTACTGCTGGCATTCCAATAACCGATGCTCTAATTATCTTGCGAGGGCAATCTTCTCTGTCTTTGAGGCCGACAATCGAGCGTGTTTTATCGGATGTTGAAGGAGGATCGTCTTTGGGGAATGCAATGGATAAACACACAAAAGTTTTTTCACCTGTTTATATTGCTCTTATTCGTGCGGGAGAAGGCGGCGGAGTTTTGGATAAAGTTTTGGAGAGGCTTGCTGATAACTTGGAGTCACAAAGAGAGTTTGAGTCTAAAGTTAAGGGGGCCTTGATTTACCCGGTAATCGTTGTTGCTGGGATGATTGTGGTTGCAGCTGTAATGATGATTTTTGTTGTACCCAAACTTATTGGCTTGTTTGCGGATTTTCAAGCTGAGCTTCCGACGCCAACAAGGGTTTTGATTGCTGTTTCAAACTTTTCAAGTCAATATTGGCTGGTTTTGCTAATTCTTTTTATTGCGGGTATTTGGGGCTTTAGAGTTTGGGCAAAAACTCAAAATGGAATAGAAAAGGTTGATTCTTGGAAATTGAAGCTTCCAGTCTTTGGCCCCTTGCAAAGGCAGATAATTTTGACTGAGATGACAAGAACTTTGGGCTTGTTGGTTGGGGCTGGAGTTTCAATTCTTGAATCTTTGAGAATTGTTTCTGCGGTTGTTGGGAATGCTGTAATTCGAAAATCACTCGAACGGTCTTTGGTGCAAGTTGAGCAGGGGTTTGCACTTGCATATGCTTTCTCCCAAGACCCGGATGTTTTTCCGCCTATGCTTTTCCAGATGGTTGCTGTTGGAGAGGAAACGGGAAAAACTGACGAAGGACTTTTAAAAGTGTCACACATTTTTGAACAAGAATCGGCGCATTTGGTACGGGGTTTGACGGCAACAATTGAGCCATTGATTATGATTCTTTTGGGGATTGGAGTTGGGTTTTTGGTTGTTGCAGTAATTTTGCCTATTTACAATCTCACGTCGCAATTCTGACGTGAACTTGATCCTTCGACTGCGCTCAGGATCGCGGTCCGAAGACGGCCCCGATATGTTTCCGTAAATATCCGGCACTCACCTTGTTAAAGGTGTCCTC
>JBBTXW010000039.1:0-31968 GCA_038062025.1 Patescibacteria group bacterium | reverse complement strand
TTGAAAGCAAGGACTTTGACTGGGGGAGAATAGATTACAGCGGTGGGAAGGTTAAGGCTAACTTTTCCATTAAAAATCAAGGTGGTGGGACTCTTAAGCTGAGAAATGTGAGGACTTCATGCCATTGCACACAAGCAAGGGTAACGATAGAGGGGAGCGCGAGTCCTTATTTTGGAATGAATTCGGTTTCTTCTTGGGTTGGGGAGGTCGCGCCGGCGGGTGAGGCAAATTTAGAGGTTGTTTTTGATCCTGCGTACCATGGGCCGGGGGGAATTGGGCCGATAAACCGGTTTGTGGAGGTGGAAACAAGCGATAAGAACAATAAAAAACTTGAGTTTGTTACCCGAGGCATTGTTGTTAAATGATGGCAAAAAGAAGATCAAAAAATACACTTGTTAAAAGGCTGAAAGGTTTTGCAGTCAAAGCTGTCCCGTTGTGGCTTGTCTTGCTTTTGGTTCTAAACACGTCTTTGATTTCTTTGGTAGTTCAGGGATATTTTGTACGGAAAGAAATTAGGGAAAACTTAATACAACTTGCAAAAACAACTGAAAACTCCGATGAGCTTGTTGAGATATTAAAGCAAGAGGTGCTTCCGGCAAGCGGGCATACAACTCAGCTTCGCTGGAGGGCTTTGGGGGGACAGCTTGTGGAAGCAGGTGCAATTGATCCTGAAAAATATAAACAGATTTTTGCCGAGGGGGTTAACGGTTCGGACCATATGAAATATCTTGATGGCGAGTGGGATGAACCTATCTTTATAAATGAGACTAACTCGCGCTTCATGGTAAATACACTTTGGGCTTTGGGCCTGGTTAATAAAAGTAAAGTTTTGGATGAAGGGCCAATGAGAAAAGATCCGTCTAAGACTGGAAACTTTGCTTCAACCGGGGGTTGGAGCTTGGGGAAAATGGATGCAATGAAATTGTATTCTTCGCGCACTATTATTCCGCTAACCCAGGAGCAGCAGGAATTGGTAAGGAAGGTAGCTGAGGGTGTGTTTAGGCCATGTTGCAACAACAGCACGGCTTTCCCCGATTGCAACCATGGGATGGCGGCTTTGGGGTATATCCAGCTTGCAGTTTACAATGGAATTTCAGAAGAGCAGATTTATAAAGACCTTTTGGCTTTTAACTCTTTTTGGTTCCCCCAGACGTATATTGAGCAGGCAGTTTATTGGAAGAAGCAGGGGGTTGAGTGGAAAAAGGTTGATCCTAAGGTTATTTTGTCTTCTGAGTATTCATCTTCGTCGGGGGCTTCTCGAGTAAGGCAAGCGATTCAGGACATACCAGCTTTCAAAAACCAGGGTGGAGGCTGCGGGGTTTAATGGGGGAAGTATTTTTCCAAACTTCCTTGGTTGCTGCGTTTATTGCGGGGATGGTTGCTCTTTTTGCTCCCTGTTGTATAACTTTTCTTTTGCCTGCGTATCTAGGAAATGTCTTTCGCGAGCGGGAAAAAGTTCTTTTTATGACCCTGATTTTTGGTTTAGGGATCTTCGTAACGCTTTTGCCCGCAGTTATTGGGGTTACCATCGTTTCAAGGCTTTTGTTTCGCTACCATGAGCTTGTGTATCTTATTGGGGGAGTTGTGATGCTTGGGGCTGCCGTGATTTCGTTTTTTGGGTTGAAACTGCCGATGCCGCAATTACCTTGGAGCAGCAAGGCTCCTAAGGCTGATGTGGTTTCTATTTTTGGGCTTGGGATTGTGTCTGGCATAACAAGCGCTTGCTGTGCACCGGTTTTGGTTGGAGTTATGGCAATGTCGCTTCTTGCGCCAAACTTTTACGGGGCATTGGGGATTGGGGGCGTTTATGTTTTGGGGATGATTACTCCGCTTCTTTTGATTTCATTGTTTTTAAATAACCGTATACCCAAAGTTGAACTTTTTAGAAAGCCTTTAACTGTTATCCGGCTTGGGGGAAAAGAATATCCTCTTCTGTTGGGAAATCTTGCTGCGTCTTTGGTGTTTTTTGTAACGGGAGTTATGGCACTTTACCTAAACTTTACCGGAAAGTTGTCAGGAGTGGGAATGGATAGTTTTTCGGATAAAATAAAGCAAGTTGGCACCTGGGTTGATAATTTGGTCGGAGGGAATGTTTGGGCAAACATATTGTTTTTGGCTTTTGTTGTGATTTTTGTGTACACGCTTAAGAAAAAATTGTAATCTTAAAAAAGAGAGGGGCGAAGAGAAGGGGGTTTTGCAACTATTTACAATAAGTTGGCAAGATAGAGAGGGGTCTTGATATGAGCACTGACAAGATGGTTGTTATTATCGGTGGGTTTTTGAGCATTTTATTTGTTTTTTGGTTTTTCTTGGGGAAAAAACGTAAAAGCTTCAAGCTTGAGGGATCTTCTGTGGAAATTACAGTGGACGGAGGGTATTCTCCGGAGGTCATTTCTGTTTCCTTGGGCAAAACCACGCAGTTAAATTTCACGCGTGTTGACCCGACGGACTGTTTAGAAGAGCTGGTTTTGCCGGATTTTAAGATTAAGAGGACACTACCTCTAAACCAAAAAGTTGCAGTTGAGATCACCCCAACTAAGAAGGGTCAATTTACTTATCATTGCGGGATGAATATGTATCACGGTCGAATAATAGTGGAATGATGATAACAAAGATTTTTTCAGTAAAAGGAATGCATTGTGCTACTTGCGTGCAGACGATTGAGGGAGCTTTGGAGGATTTGGAGGGCGTAAAGAGCGTAAATGTTAATTTTTCTTCTGAAACGGCAAAGGTTGAATATGATCCAAGTAAGTTAACAGATGAGCAGATTACATCGACTGTATCGAGTGTTGGATATCAGGCAAGAGTTAAAGAGCAAAAGGAAGAGAATATTGTCGAGAAAGAAGAGAAACAAAAAGAGCTTAAAACGCTGCTTCGAAAAGTATTTGTGGGACTGGGCATCGGGGCTTTGCTTATTTGGGGAACTTTCCCGGGTTTGATGGAAACAGCACCCGCAATCTTGCGAAATTTTTACTTACAGTTGATTTTTGCTACACCGGTTCAGTTTTGGGTGGGCTGGGAGTTTTACAGGGCATCAATTCCGGCCTTAAAAAACAGGACAGCGAATATGGATGTATTAGTTGTTCTGGGAACGACTGTGGCCTACCTTTATTCGGCAATCGTAACCTTGTTTCCAGGGTTTATAGAGAAGGCAGGGATTGATCCTGAACCGTATTTTGATGTTTCAGTTATCATAATTTCTCTTATACTTTTGGGCAGATATTTAGAGGCAAGAGCAAAAGCGGGGACTTCTGAGGCTATAAAAAAACTTATTGGACTTCAGGCAAGGACTGCTAGGGTGGTAAGGGGGAAGGGTAAGGCGGGAAGGGTAGAAGTGGATATTCCGATTGAGGAAGTGAAGGTGGGTGACATTATTCGGGTTAGACCAGGAGAGAAGATTCCTGTTGATGGTGTGATTGTATCTGGAGAATCTTCAGTCGATGAATCGATGATTACTGGTGAGAGCATTCCGGTTGATAAGCATATTAAAGACACAGTTATTGGGGCGACAATAAACAAGAGCGGGACTTTTCTTTATAAAGCAACAAAGGTTGGGCAGGATACTATGCTTTCTCAAATTATAAAACTTGTAGAAGAGGCGCAAGCCTCGCGCGCCCCGATCCAAAAAATTGCTGACCTTGTTTCTTCTTATTTTGTTCCGGCAGTTTTAATTCTAGCAATTGTCACTTTTGCTGTTTGGTATGTATTTGGCCCAGCTCCGGCGGTTCTTTATGCAATTCTAAATACAGTTGCGGTTTTGATTATTGCTTGTCCTTGTGCGATGGGCTTGGCGACGCCGACTGCAATTATGGTAGGGACGGGGAGGGGGGCTGGAATGGGAATTTTGATAAAGGATGCGGCGGGCCTTGAGACCGCACACAAGATTGATACGGTTGTTTTTGATAAAACGGGAACGTTGACGGAAGGGAAACCTGTGGTTACAGATGCTATATGGACGGGTCCTGTCGGGAGCTCGTCCCGTCCGACCTCCTCGGCGGGTCAGCCTGCGGGGGCTCGACGGGACACCCTCCGCTCCCGCCACCCATCTTCCGTCCGCTTGTTGTCCCTGGCTGCTTCGCTTGAGAAGGGGTCGGAGCATTCGCTTGCGGAAGCAATAGTTAAACATGCGGAAGAAAGCAATGTGCCTTTTGGTAAGGTTACTGGTTTTAAAGCACATTCTGGGCGTGGTGTTGAAGGAAAACTTGGTGGCAGGCGGTACCTTTTTGGGAATGCAAGATTGATGGAAGAAAACAAAATTGATATTAGCCTCGCAAGGCCTGGCCTTGCGAGGCTGGAGGGGGAAGGAAAGACAGTGATGATTCTTGCAGAAGGCAGAAACGTCCTTGGGCTTATTGCAGTTGCTGATACTATCAAAGATTCGGCTTATGAGGGGGTCAAAACCTTACAAAAAATGGGCTTGGAGACTGTGATGATAACTGGCGACAACGAAAGGACTGCGCGCGCAATGGCTCGAAAAGTTGGTATAAAAAGAGTGCTATCGCAAGTTTTGCCTGATCAAAAGGAGTCTGAAGTTAGAAAACTTCAAGCTGAGGGCAAAAGGGTTGCAATGGTTGGGGATGGGATAAATGATGCTCCTGCATTGGCTGCAGCGGATATTGGGATTGCGATGGGGTCGGGGACTGATGTTGCAATTGAATCTGCAGGAATAGTTTTGGTAAATCGTGATTTAACTTCGATCTCGCGAGCAATTGAGCTTTCTCGAAAAACAATGCGGACGATAAAACTTAACCTTTTTTGGGCTTTTGCATATAACGTGTTGCTCATTCCTGTCGCGATGGGGGTTTTGTACCCATTCTTTGGTATACTTTTGAATCCGATTTTGGCTTCGGCTGCGATGGCTTCAAGCTCAATTTCGGTTGTTGCAAATTCTCTAACTTTAAAAAGGGTAAAATTGTAGAAAATGGACACATCAATTGTTTGGTGGGCGCTTGTAGCGGCTGGGTTTACGAGCGCATTTAATTGCGTTGCTCTCCAAATGGGGCTTTTGGCTTCTGTAATTGCTTCGCGAAATGATGGGAAAAATAGTTTGTATGCAGCTTGGGCAACAGGTGCATTTTTAGTATCGAAACTTATCGCCTACACTCTTCTTGGAGTTTTGCTCGGGTGGTTTGGGGAGTCTGTGTCAATATCTGAAGAAACTTCGACTCTAATTGAACTAGTTGCGGGGTTTTATGTTGTACTTGCGGCTCTTGCGGTTTTGAACATACATCCATTTTTCCGTTATTTTGTAATTCAGCCCCCGCGATTTTTGACACGATTTGTGTCTCAAACTTCTAAAAAAGGGGACCTTTTAACTCCGGCTTTCCTGGGGGCAATGACCGTTTTTATTCCCTGTGGAACAACAGTTGCAGTCGAGGCATTGGCACTTCATCATGGGACGCCAATTTTAGGAGGGCTGGTAATGGGGGTATTCACTCTTGGAACAATGCCTGTATTTATGGCTTTTGGGGCGTTTGCAGATTTTGCACGAGGAAAATGGGGAGCGCGGTTTGACAAGATTTCGGCAATTATAGTTTTGGCATTGGGGGCTTTGGCTTTGAGCGAGACTGTCGGCGAGCTTGTGGGTGGGGAATAGAATAATATGAATTATTGGGCTGTATTTTTGACTGGTTTGACTGTTGGAGGGCTTTCCTGTATGGCTGTTCAGGGCGGGCTTTTGGCTTCTGTTGTTGCTTCAAGAAAAGAGAGATCAAAACTTGGGGCATTTTGGGCAACGCTCTCGTTTCTTCTTGCAAAACTTTTTGTATATACAAGCTTTGGGTTTTTGCTTGGATCCGTTGGGAGTGCGCTTCAGTTGCCGATCTTTGTTGTTGTTACAATCCAGCTTCTTGCGGGTTTGTACATGATTGGGATTGCGCTTAATCTTTTGAATGTTCACCCGATTTTTAGGAGACTTCTGATTCAGCCTCCAGCGTTTCTAAGGAAGGCGGTTCGGGATCAATCCAAAAGCCACAAAATTTTTGCTCCTGCATTTTTGGGTTTGATGACTGTTTTTGTTCCTTGCGGCACAACGCTTTCGATGGAGGCTTTAGCTGTTAGCACAACAAACGGTTTTTCTGGAGCGGCTACTATGGCATTGTTTACATTGGGTACATTTCCATTGTTTTTGGCGTTAGGAGTAGCGGTTGGTGGTGCACGAAATTTAAGCAGAAAATGGGCTTTTGTTCCAGCCGCAATCTTGGTTTACCTCGGTTTGTCTTCAGTAAACGGAAGTTTGGTTTTATTAGGATCTCCGGTCACTTTTGAAAAAATTGGCGGGGGTGTTAAAACTTTGGCTCAAGTTGCAATTAATCATGCCGGGGATTTAGGTAGGGTAAGGGGGGCTGGGGTGGGGGAGGCTCAAATTGTTGACGGAATACAAATTGCGAAAATTGACGTTTACCCAAACCGCTATAGCCCTAAAGTTGTGGAGGTAAGGGTTGGAGTGCCAGTACGCTTGAGCCTTTCTGGTAAGGGCAATTTGGGGTGTACGTCAACATTTGTAATTCCAAAGCTTAAGGAGGTTAGGAATCTTGCGACGAATCCTGAGGCAACAATTGAATTTACTCCAAACGCGGTTGGGGAAATTCCATTTACATGCGGAATGGGAATGTATACTGGCACGATTAAAGTACTTTAATCGTGAATGTATCAATTATTAAATGATCAGTTTTCAGTTATTGAATAAATGAGTCATTGATTAAATTATTGATTATTGTTAAATTGTTCCATTGACTACTCATGGTGGTTGCTAAGAAAATTTTTAAGATCGACGGTATGGACTGCGTAAGCTGTGCTGTAATGATTGATGATGTTTTAGAGGAGGTTCCGGGAGTTTTATCTTCAAAAACAAGCTACGCGAAAGGTGAAACAGAAGTTGAGTTTGATGAGGGGAAGACAACAGAAGAGGATGTTGCTGCTTCAATTGAACAAGGGGGATACAGTGTTGAAAGTAATCAGTTTAGATAAAACCGCCGAGGGAGCGAATTCTTTTTTCAGTAGCTCTTAGTTTTTGGAGGAATTTTGGACGGTCATTTGCATTGGTTTTGAGCGTATGTGTTTTGTAGGTTTTCCACTCTTTTGGAGTTAATTTCGGGGTGCTTTTGAGAACAGAAGGATGAGTAAGTTCAGATTTCCATTGGATAACTTTGACTATGACTTTATGCCAAGCTTCGCGCTCGGCTTGTTTTATGGGATCGACCATATTGGTGGGTGGGGGTTGCACAAGGTTTGTGCGTGTGTTAGTATACCATATTCTCGCCTTTAAAGAAAGGAGGATTTGCACTTTTCCACATAGTTGCAGGCACGCAGGCCATAAAGGAGGAACTGAATGGTTGTTGCAGTACTCGCACGCCCAGACACAGCGGTCAAGATTGGCACAGGCGGCAGCAGCTCCGGCGACATCAAGCTCCCGATGCCCCAGCCCGTCACCTTGATCGTCACCGAGTACGACGAGAAGACGCCTAACGCTCCGTTCTGCGGAAGGCGCTTCGACTTCGTCGGCTTGACGGTCGCGGAGGCGGTGACTAAGGCCAGGACCATGGAGGGCTTCCCGAATCTCAAGGGCAAGGTGTACGTCAACCGGACGGCTCTGCACATCGATTCGCCCCAAGTTCTCGAAGCCGGCGACACGCTGACTCTGCTCGACCCGTAGGTCTCGTTTAAAGAGCATTTTATTAAGTTGAAAAACTTGATGGGGTGCTCTTTTCTTTTTACACCTTAATTCTTTTGAGGTTGTCGGAGAAGGGGTCTGAGATTTTTACCCCAATAAAATCTATTTTTGGGAAGATTTTTCGAATTTCGTCTTGGAATTTTTGGGCTAGGCTTGAGGAATAAGCTCCGTAGCCTGTGTTCTCACTTCTCCCGCACAAAATGTTCTCATATTTTCTAATAACTTCTTGAACTTTTCTTCCTTTTTCATTGAATTCGTCCTGAGTTTGTTTGGGATTAAGAAAGTATCGATTATGAACCTCGCGGAATTCATCAAAAAGGGATTTTTCTGTTGTCAGCATTTCGTCCACCATCTTTTTATATTTGGTTGCCATATATATCCTGAAATATACACAAAGTTTGGGGCTTGACACAATGGTTTATAAGTTTTATGTTTAGTTGATGGCAAGTTTATTTGAAGAAGCAAAAAATGCTGTTGTCAGCGCATTAGGCGCCGGCGGAGATATTTTGGATGCAACCGGAAATGCGGTTCACGATGTTGTTAAAAATGCTCAAGGAGCCGGGGAGGATGTTGGAGAAGTTGCAGTTTCTGCTGTACAGGGGGCAATTGGTGCCGCTGGCGATGTTGGGCAGGATACGGGAGAGTTGGCAAAGGGGGCGGTCTTGGGAGCATTGCGTGCGGCTGACGAGATTGGGTCGGAAGCGGGCGAGATGGCAAGAAAAGCACTTCTTAATGCAGCAGCCCTTCCGCATGATGTAATAGACGCACTTTTAACCGGAAAAACTGATTAAAAGCGGTATATGTCGAAGACGCCATAGACGTGCTATTGACAGGCAAGACAGAGTAGATCTTCTTACATGGTTTCCACATTAATTGTTCAGGAGTAGAATTGTGGTGTGTTTGAAAACCGCAAACAAGCTGGCGAAAGACTTGCAAAAGAGCTTCTAAAGTATAAAGACGAGAATCCAATTGTGGTTGGATTGCCTCGTGGAGGCATAGTGGTTGCAAAACCTGTGGCTCGCGCTTTGGGTGTTCCTCTTGAGACATTAGTGGTTCGTAAAATCGGTGCTCCGGGAAATCGGGAATATGCAATTGGGGCGATTGTTGAGGGTGGATATTCGCTATTTAACGAGGATGCAATCGAGAGGTTGGGGATTTCTGATTATGAGATCCAAGAGGTTTTAGAGGGGGAACAAAAAGAACTTAAAAGAAGAGCAAAGCTGTATCGAGCTGGGAAGGCTTCCCCACAGTTTGCCGAAAGAGCTGTTATTTTGGTTGATGATGGGTTGGCAACGGGGTTAACAGCAGAGGTTGTGGTTGGAGCGATTTTGGATCGCGGGGCAAAGAAAGTAATTTTTGCTGCTCCGGTTTGTGCGCAGGATTCGATTGAGAATTTATCCGGCAAAGTGGAGGTTGTTTGTTTGGAAGCCCCTGAAGGACTGGTGGCAATTGGGAACCATTACCAAGATTTTTCTCAGGTAACGGATGAGGAAGTGGTGGAGCTGTTGAATAAGCACGTCAAAACTTGACAAGTCAGTATATTATCAGTATTGTATCAGTATATGTTTGAGCAAAAACTGTACAAAAATGGCAGCTCGATTGTTGTAACTGTGCCTAAACAGCTTTTAAGAAAAAACAATCTTCGTGATGGGTCAGATGTGATAGTTGACTCAGGACCTGCTGGTATTGGGATTCTCATCAAGCCACAGGGGAAAGCTAAAAGAATAAAGAAAGAAACGACCTCACTAACTCCAGAATTTAAGGAGTGGTTGGATACGTTAAGCAGTGAAGAGGAGAAGCTGATTTGCGAGCTTGCAAAGCGGTGAAGTTTTTAGATCTTCAGGAAGTTCATGCGCTTCATGAACGAATGCTCAAAATTGGGGGCGGAAGGAGTGGAATACATGATTTTGCAATGTTTCACTCTGCGATCGAGCGTCCAAAGGCCCAGTATGGAGGTAAATATCTCTATATGACTATTTGGATGATGGCTGGGGCTTTGCTTCAATCAATGGTTAGGAATCATCCGTTTGAGGATGGAAACAAAAGGACTGGCTATTATTCAACGAAGCGGTTTCTATATAAAAATGGGTTTAACCTTAAACCAAAAGACAAGGACGTTTTAGGGTTTGTGGTCGGGGTTGATGTTAAACACACATCAACCGAAGATATTGCAAATTGGCTAAAGAAAAATTCAAAGGAATTGATGCGGCCGTTGCAATAATGGCTACGAAAAAGCCCCCTTTGAAGTCGTGGTGTAAAATCAGTTCTTCGCCGGGGGTGGAGGTCGGTGGGGTGGGAGGCGGTCTTCTAGATCGGGATCGCAGATGACAGGAATGCCCATGCACCTTCTTTATTCCATGTTCCCCAGGTTGTGGAATCGCCGAAAATTATGATGTTCATAGGGTAATTATAACAAGCAAAGCCTTGCTTAAAGTGGCTTATTCAGAAGGATACTTCAGTCGAGTTACTTTTCCAGAAAAGTCTGTGGGATTTTTCCCTCGAATAAATTTTGTTATTAACGCATCAATTTTCGTGTTGCTTAACCCAGAAGGAAGTAGAAAAACTCCGGCTCTTTGGTTCCTAACAATTCTATTGAAGTCTTCATCCATGGTTATCACAATTCTGTCAGTTTCAAAAGCGATTTGGTAAATGTGTTTGTCTTCGGCCTGTCGAGATAGATTGAAGGTATGACGACAGTGTGCAAGATTAGCCTTTTTGACTAGTTTAACAAAGACTGAAGGGTGGGGAAACGCAGTGTCCAACAAAAATTTGAACTTCCTCGGTTTAAGTTTTACTGGAATTTTAATAGGCGAAGGGTTTTTTGTAATAATCCAGAATTTTTGCTATGTCTTTCTTGGTCAAGCTTTCCAAGTCAGGTAGTTCTTTTTTTAAGTCTTTTAATTTGTACCCTATGGCGATAAGTGCCATTATTCGGGCAACAGGAATTCTGGTTCCTCGAATAACTGGTTGACCACTCATAACTTTTGGATTCTTCTCGATAATTTTTGGCATATGTAGTTAATTATACATATATTTGTAAGTGATATACTTTTGCTGTGGTTACGATAATTTTTGAAGCGCACAAGTCTTCGGGATATTTTGTTATTGCACTTTTTAAGCTGTAGCCTGGTTGGGAATATAAAATTAATCAAATTTAGGCTGTTTCTATGTTCTAGAACGTGGTAACAACATTACTATCGCGTTACAATGAATCGAAGTGACGCAAACTGATAGGACGACTCAAAAATAGCAATTGACAATATGATAAATTTGTCATAAAGTATGAAGTATTCAACTATAACACATCGAAAGGCTCAAGAGTTTATTTTAACTTTGGATAAAGCAGACAGAGCAAGGGTTGACAGATATTATTATCTTTTCGATGAGTATGGGCCGACATTGACGACCAAATATCTAAAGAAACTAGAGAAGGATATTTGGGAACTTAGGCCAGGTAAATTAAGATTATTTTTAATTATTAAGGGGAATGTTGGATATGTTGTTCATGGTATTAAAAAGAAAACACAAAAGACGCCACGACGGGAGCTAGAACTTGTTAGAAAAAGGATTAGAGAGGGGATTTAATAATATGAAACAGAAAAAATGGTACACACACGATGAATTGCACAAAAAGTGGATGAAAGATCCAAAATATCGCCGTGAGTGGAAAAAACTTGAGCCAGAATACCAAATTGCTCGCCAGGTTATTGGAGCAAGGCTAAAGAAAAAGATGACACAGGGCGAACTTGCCAAGAAAGTTGGGACAGGTCAGGCTGTTATATCACGCCTTGAAGGTATGAGCGCGAAGCCTTCGATTTCTCTTCTTCAGCGCGTTGCTCGTGCTCTTGATACAAAACTCCAGCTGACGATTCAGTGATATACTTTGATAGTGAACAGAGGTGTTGCAATTTTTCTTTTGATTTTGTAGTGATAACAGATAATCTCCAGATACCCTGGGAGCTTGCGTTTTTGCCCAACGGAGAAATGCTGATTACTGAGAGACCTGGGAAGGTTTACTTGACCGGGAAGGGGAGATCTGCAACTCAGGAAGTTCAAGGCAAAGGGTATATGTGCGTATGATAATCGAACAGTTGAATGTAATACTGGCAAGGGAAGGAACGATGATTTTTGATATGGAAAAACTTTTACCAGTTATGGGGGAGCCCCAATATGCACTTGTTCCGTTAAACGATAAAACCAGGCATATTTTAACAAAAGAAAGTTAAGTCCTATGGCAATTGCCGAACGATCACCACGCCAACAGGTTTTACCGGAAGAACAATGGTCAGCCGAGGGCAGTCTTCAACAATATATGGCCGAGGTTCGCGGGTTTGGCCTTTTGAGCCGTGAGGTAGAGATGCGGTTGGGGAAAATGCTGGGAGATGATGATCCCAATGTTGTTCAAGAGGCGCGTAATACTTTTGTCGAGCACAATTTGCGGCTTGTTATGTCTATTGCCAAGCGTAATATAGGACGCGGTTTGGAGATGGAGGATCTGGTACAGGAGGGAAATATAGGGCTTATAACTGCGGCTGGCAAGTTTGATTATACGCGGGGTTTTAAGTTCTCAACGTATGCAACTTGGTGGATTAGGCAAGCTATTCATAGAGGTCTTGCAAACAGTGGAAGAACGATTCGTATTCCTACTCACTCTTTAGAAAAGTTAGCTAAGTTGAACAAAACAAGCTTGGGGTTGGAGGAGGTCATAGGACGCGAACCTACGGATGAGGAGCTTTCTGAGGTTATGGATGCGACGGTTGAAGAGATAGAGCATCTGAGGCGAATGAGCATGAAGCCAGTTTCTTTGGATGTCTCAGTATATGCCGATGAGGGCGAGGAGCTATTTGTTGATTTTATTGTTGACAGGAGTGCAGCAGCGGATGTTGAGGGGGTTGTTTTAAGAGGAGAATCGGAGAGGCGCGCAGAACGGATACTTGAAGGTTTGACGGAGAGGGAGAAAGTGGTTTTGAGATTGAGACATGGTCTTGGTAATGGTACGTACGAGCATTCGCTTGATCAGATTGGGAGGGTGCTTGGCCTTTCGCGTGAGCGCGTTCGTCAAATTGAGAAGGTGGCCAAAGAGAAGCTTAAGGAAAGCTTAAGAGACGAAATCGAGTCGGACGAGTTCAAGTAGGCTCATACCAGACCCCTTTTGTTGTGCCGCGTTTTCTGATTAGTCTGTCATCTTGAAGACGTTTTAGGTCATAGCGCAGAGTTCTTTCATTCACCGCCATAAGAACCTTGCGCTTCGCGCCAGAACCTTGTTCGCTTGCGCGAATAAATCTTCTTCTGATCGTGTCGAAATTCACGAGTTTATGGTCACGGATCACATTCAGTATTTCTGCACGGCGGGGAAGCAAAAGATCAATTACATCCAAGTTCTTTTTTGCCAGGACTTCGTTTTTAGCCTGTTGTGCGGTTTCTGCGATTGCTCCAAGCATAAATTCCAAATAATCGCTTACTTCTTTTTCGGTGGTTTCTAGGCTTGAGTAGTATTCGCTTCTATGGTTGTCTAAATACTCTTCGAGGGAGAGCATTCCTTTCATTCCGTAATCGTTTTTTGCTAGAATTGCTTGGGTAAGAAGTCTTCCGACTCTTCCGTTACCATCTAAGAATGGATGGATTTTTTCGAATGAATAATGAGTAAGACAAGCCCTAATGGGGATAAATCGCTCTTTTGCTGAATTAGCAAACTTTAGTAATTTAACTACTGAAGGGTTGACTTGCTTTGGCGGAGGGGGCATATAGACTGCTATTCCGGCAGAGTTGAATATTGCGCTTACTTCTTTTCTAAATTTGCCCAGGTTTTCGTAGTCTGCTAATCCATCCATGGTGGTTTTATGTAAAGTTAGCATATCACTTATGGTTAAATCTTTATTGACACCTCTTTTATAGACCCAGTTAACTCCTTTAAGAATGTTATATACTTCTTTTTTCTTTTGGTCTTTCGAAGGATTGCGGGTTACTTCTTGCAGGGTAAGGGGGTTGCCTTCAATCCTTGCGGAAAATAGAGAGCTTCTTAAGGTAGATTTCCTTCTAATATTAGCTTCAATTTCTTTGGGTAGGGGAATCGAATTTATGACTTGGCGAGAGGCCTCGATCGATTGAAGGTGCTCTGTAATTTTTGGGGTTAATATATATTTTGGTGGTACTAACATATCACAGTTTTACCAGATATTACCTGATATTTCCAGATGTTGCCTAATGTTGCCTAAAGCAACTCCTGGGCTCTGATTCAATTCTTACACTTTTCTGCAGGTAGTCTTGATATGGTTTAGATAATCTGTTTTCACACACAGAGAGGTGGTGAGATATATAGACGATCGAAACAAGAAACGCCAGGGCGGCGACCAGGATTAAGGACAAGATGAGGGCCAGGGGATGCCCCAGGGGGATGATTGGCAAAGTGGTGCAAACAACAGGCCCATGGGATGCATTTTGGGGGAATCCTGAGAAAGTTTCAAAATCCGAAAAAGCACTCTGGTTTGACGATATCTGCAAACTTGTAAAAAGTTCTCCGAAAGTGTTTTTCTTTAAGGAGTTTGTGTATAGAGTTTAGGGTGTTATATTTAAGATATGAAGAAGGTCTGGTTTTTGTTGGTTATTGCGCTAGTTGTTGCAGGAATTGGTTGGCTTGTATTTTGGATGCGGACTCCCGGAAAGTATGATGATTTTGCAAAATGCTTAAAAGACAAAGGTGCAATATTTTACGGAGCGTTTTGGTGTCCTCATTGCCAAAACCAAAAGAAACTTTTTGGAAAATCGGCAATGTATTTGCCATACGTTGAATGTTCAACTCCGGACGGGAAAGCCCAAACTCAAGAATGTCGAGATAAAGGGATAGAAGGGTATCCTTTGTGGGAGTTTTCCGGCGGGGAGCGAATTAGCGGTGAGGTGCCTCTTTCGACTCTGAGCGAAAAAACAGGCTGTTTGTTACCTTAATGAGTACCCAACAAGTTACACAATTTTTATCTCTACTGACTGTTGCCGCACAGGTTTTTGCCGGTGTAATTCTTATCTTGTTTTTGTTTAGGGGCAAAAAGTGGTTGTCACGGATCTTGAAATATTCGTTAAAGTTGGCATTTTTGGTTTCTCTTGCCGCAACTTTGGGAAGCCTTTACTATTCAGATGTTGCGGGATTTGAACCGTGCAAGCTTTGCTGGTACCAGAGAATTTTTATGTACCCCCAGCCCTTTTTATATGGCCTGGCGCTTTTGAAAAAAGACAAAAGAATTGTTGATTATGGAATTTTGTTATCTGTAATCGGTGCAATTATTGCCGGATACCACTATTTACTGCAGGTTGGGGTTGTGCCAAGTTTGGCTTGCGAGGCTGTGGGGTATTCTGCTTCTTGCTCGAAAAGATTTGTAATGACTTTTGGGTATATAACAATTCCAATGATGGCGCTCTCTGCATTCCTTTTAATAACTGGCCTCCTTCTGGTTTTAAAATATTCGTCACAAAGGGTAGGAAAGAAGTGAATATGGAGACTACGAGAGACCTTTGTGGAGCTTTTCTAAGTTGTCATCTAAGGTAAAGAAATCGAAGCTGGAATCGTGTATTTGAGAGACAATAAGGCAGTCGGTAAAACTCACACTTTTGTTGGTTTTGTAAATATTAACTGCGAACCGTAAAATCTCTTTTGCGTCGTTTTTGATATTCTCCATTAAAAACATTTCTTCAAAAAATTCTGCAATTAACAATCTCTCTTGTTTGTAAAAAGATCGCATTACCCATTCGAACTCAAGTATTGCTGGGGTGGGCACAAAGATAAATAGTCTTTGTTCTTTGCATTTTTTGAAAAGGGCTTGGATTTCTTTTTGTTTATAGGGTCTTTGAAGCGCAAGAGTTAGAAGGACATTTGTATCAATTGCAATAGTTTTCATTTGGAGAGGCGCTCGAACTTTTCTGCAACTTCAGCAGATGAGGCACCCTGGGCTTTTTGGCGTATTTCTTCGAAGGATTGGCCTTTATCTTTGATTTTTAATTTTTTTATTGTTTCGAAGAGTCGGGATTCCCTTTGGGGTTTTGCTATAAAGCTGTCACCAAAGGTAAAGATGTCTATTTTAGTGCCAGTTCTGAGACGCAATTTGTCGCGAACGGACTTTGGAATTGTTACCTGACCCTTGGTGGTTGTGGTTGCGGTATAGTTCATTCTTACTTATTATTGCATTTCCTTACTCTATTGTCAAGAGCCTTACTTTGAAGAACGCGGCAACACAAACTAGGAATTTCCATGGTTTAGATGAGATTGCCGCGGTCGCCTTTCGGCTCCCTCGCAATGACAACCCATTGTTAAATGAAGGTTAGGGCTTGGCCGGTTTTGCCTGCACGACCTGTTCTTCCAATTCTGTGTACGTAATCATCGTAACTCTCGGGGATGTCGTAATTTATGACGTGGGTTACGCCGTTTATATCTAAACCGCGCGAGGCGACATCTGTTGCAAGAAGAACTTGTAGTTTGTCGGATTTGAATTCTTGAATTGCTCGTTGTCTTTGGCCTTGGGTTTTGTTTCCATGGATTGAGGCGACTTTGAATCCTCTAAAATTAAGTTCTTTTGCCAATGTTTCAACATTCCATTTTGTTCTTCCGAAGACTAAAACCTTATCAAATCCTTTTTGGATAAGGAGTTGATGGAGTTGATCTACCTTTTTATCTTTATCAAGAACTCTTATTACATCTTGGTTAATTGATTCTGCGGTATCTCGGGTTTTAACAGAAATTGAAACAGGATTTTTAACAAATGAATCAAGAATTATTCTTACTTTTGGGGAGATTGTTGCAGAGAAAAAGAGAGACTGCCTGTTTTGAGAAAGCAAAGATACAAAATATTGAACATCTTTAATAAATCCAATATCAACCATCATATCGACTTCATCTAATACAATATTTCTAAAGTTAGAGAGATCGATTGCACGTCTTTTTAAGATGTCTTTTATTCGTCCTGGAGTTCCGATAACAAAGTTTGGATTTCTTCTAAGATCGTTTATTTGTTTATTGATTTTTGCACCTCCTATTAGAATTGCTGAATAAATGTTCATATGATATGTAAATGCTTTTATCTCTTCATTTATTTGAAGTGCGAGTTCTCTTGTTGGAACAACTATAAATACTTTCTGGGTTCGGTCTTTATAGACTTTGTCGATTAAAGGAAGTAAAAAAGCTGCAGTTTTTCCGGTTCCAGTATTTGCGATACCAATAATATCTCGTCCAGACACAATAGGAGCAATTGCTTGGTCTTGGATTGGGGTGGGGGAGGTATAGCCTTTGAAGTTGATGCTTTTTACTAAAAGATCTGAGAACCTAAAATCTGAGAAGGAATTTTTTGTAACGTAGTTTTCAACGCTTAACTCTTTTGCTTGGTTTACAAATAATGAAGGATCGATGTATTTTCCTCGTTGAGGACGAGCGTGTCTTTGGGTTTTTGAGCCACGAGAAAATCCACCTTTTTTAAAGGAATTTCGACCACGCAACCCTCGGAATCTATCGAATTTGTTTGACATGTTTTTTGTAGATTGGGAAGAAACAAAGACTTACAAGGCACTTTGTGGAGCCTTCAAGTGTGGTGCCAATAATTTGGGGAACCTAAAGTGAAGCTCAGATGTTAACCAACTACAGGATATGTTATACCACATTTACATTTTACAAACAAGTTCCTTGATATACTTCGGTAAATGAAAACTTCTGTTGCTTTATTTGATCTTGATAAGACGATTTATAACACCCATACATTTTTTCCAATGCTCAAATGGTTTGCGAATTTGGGATTGGTTTCCCAAGTTGCCCATGAGGCAGTAATGGATGAACTGGTACGCCACAGAAGGGAAGCATGTGGTTGCCGATTTGCTAGCAAAGCACGAGGAAGGTTCAATTGCTGTTGGGGATTCAGAAAATGATGTTGGGATGTTGGAGCTTGTAGATTACCCATTCTGTGTAAATGCGTCTCCTGAACTTTTGGAAGTTGCAAACGCGCGCGGTTGGAAAGTCATTACTCCTGAGAATGCCGCGGAAGAAATTTTGAAAGTTCTTACGTAATTTGTTGTTGAAGACATTTGTCAAATGGGCATATACTGTGATTTATGGATGACACAAAGAAAATGTTTAGAGCGATAATTAACGGGCAGAGCGCACTTAAAAGTGGGCTTTTAAAGGAGATTGGCGATGTGAAACAACAGATGAGCGAGTTTGAAAGAAAGATCGAAAAGCGTTTTGAAGAGGTTGGTAACCGTTTTGATGCAGTTGATAAGCGAATTGACACAATTGGGAAACAAGTTGTATTTCTTGAAGATGATGCTCCAACAAGAGAAGAACACGAGGCTTTAGAAAAACGAGTTATAAAGATAGAGGGAAAGATTGTTTCCACATAATGCCGTTTTGGGATAGATATGAAAGCAATACAAATTGATGAGTATGGAGGAGTGGATGTTTTGAAGGTTCGTGAGGCAGCGGAACCTGTTGCTCAGCGCGGACAGGTATTGGTTGCAGTTCAGGTTGCAAGCCTAAACCCTGTAGACTGCAAAATTCGGGCGGGTTTTTTTCGCGAAATGGTACCTTTGGAGTTTCCTGCAACTTTGGGCGGAGATTTTGCTGGGAGGGTTATTGAGACTGGGGAAGAGGTTTATGGGTCAGCAATAGTTTTAAACGGAGGCTCTGGAGCTTTTGCTCAGAAAGCGGCAGCCAATACTAAGAATATTTCCCCAAAACCAAAATCTGTTGATTTTGTAGGAGCTTCGGCTTTACCTTTGGTTGGATCAAGTGCAATCCAAGCTTTGGAAGAACATATTAATCTGCAAAAAGGTCAGAAAATTTTAATACACGGAGGAGCTGGAGGAATTGGTCATTTAGCTATTCAGCTGGCTCGCGCAATAGGGGCATATGTGGCAACAACTGTGGCAGCAGAAGATATAGATTATGTGAAAGAAATAGGAGCTGATGAGGTGATAGATTATAAATCTCAAGACTTCTCTGAAATTTTAAAAGACTTTGATGCTGTATTTGATACTGTGGGAGGGGAAGTCAGCGATAAATCCTTTAAAGTTCTAAAAAAAGGCGGAGTGTTGGTTTCTATGTTAGGTCAACCTAATGAAGAAGAGGCTAAAAAATATGGGGTGGCGGGCATTGGACAGAATACCCAAACCAATACAGAACATTTAAAACGTCTTGCCCAATTAGTGGATGAGAAGAAAATCAAGGTAAATGTTGATAAGCAGTTTACTCTTGACCAAGCAAAAGAAGCATTTACTTATCAAGAAGAAGTTCGCCCCAGAGGGAAAGTGGTGCTTCAGATTTAGGCATAAAGTTTGATTTTTTCTACAACTTGGTCAATTGAAGTGTTTGCTTTGACGATGTAGTCTCTGGCTCCGATAGATATTGCTGTTTCGCGTTCGGAGTCGAGGTTTGTAAGCATGATGACTGGTATGTTGAAAAGTTCCCGATCTGTCTTTAGCTGTTGTAAGACATCGAAGCCATTCATTCCTCCGGGCAGCATAATATCCAAAAGAATTAGGTTGGGTTTTTGTTTGCGGGCGATTTCCAACCCTTCCTTTCCGTTGTATGCCTGCAAGACTTGGTACCCTTCTTGCGGCAGGCGAGAAAGATATGCTTGTTGGTATGTTTGGTCGTCTTCGATTATTAGCACTGTTTTGCTTTCTGAGGCAGCGGGACTTTGTGTTGGCATATCTTTTTGGTTATTGGGAGTATATTGAATATTAGTAGGCAATTCAACCCAAAAGGTTGTGCCGCGATTTTCTACACTTTCAAACCAAACTTTTCCGCCCCAGCCATCGACATAGGATTTAACTAGAAAAAGTCCTAAGCCCGAGCCTGTTTGATCGGAGCGCGCTGCATTTTCTGCGCGATAAAACTTAGTAAACACTCTGTTTTGGCTAACTTTCGGGATACCTATTCCTTCATCGGCGACCATTAGGCGTATGTTTTTTTCAACTAATGTTGCGGAAACTGTTACTTTACCTTCGGGTCGGCTGTACTTGATTGCATTAGCGAGCAAGTTCTCAATAACCTCGCGGAAACGCTTGGGGTCTATGTTAACTTGCGGGATGGAGTGTTCTTGGAATTGTAAGTCTACTGCGATTTTTTTCTTTTGGGCTTCACCATCAAGCTCTGCTGCAACTTCTCTTGCCACATCTAAAAGGTTTGTTGGTACTGGCTCATTGGGTACTTTGCCTTGATCTATTCTTGAGACGTTTAGAAGACTGTTTACAAGGTCAATTATATGCAGATTACTTTGGTAGATTGTTTTTATTTTGTTTTGAAGGGTGGCTTCGAGGTTGTTTTCTTTGAGTATTGCTTCAATAGTCCAACGCATGCTGCCCAAGGGTGTGCGCAGTTGGTGGGCGGCAATAGAGATAAATTCGTCTTTTTGCTTTTCTAATTGCTTTTCTTCTTTTATGAGTTTTGTCAGAGCATTGGCAAGATCTAGTGCCTCATCTTTGGTAGTCAGCCACTCTTGGTTTGACGCAGTGTTGGGTTTTAAGGCGGCGGTTGCAAGGCGCAGGTCGGCAAGGATTGATTTGTTTTTTTCTGCTTCATCTCTAATCTTTTGGTTTAGTTCTAGAAGTTCTTCGGAACTTAATTCAATAGATCTTTCGGCAAGCGCTCGGTCGGCATCGAAGCTATCATAGGTAAGGTTCACAACTTGCAAAATTTTTTCAAACTCGGTGGGGGGTGTTGATAATGTTGGGAAAAGTTTGCGAAGTTGACGGGCAAGAAGCTTGTTCATTACTCTTCTGCAAACGTAGTAATTGTCATTGTTTGGTTGTGGAGTTCACATTGTTTTTCAGTTGGCGCAACGGGGCAGATTTCGCCGTAGGAATAGAATCCTGTTAAGACTGTGCTTGGCCCGAGGGTTTCTTTGACGCTTTCGACTTCTTCTTCGACTCTTTGTTTGAGAACTAGCTTTCTGCCAACACAGCTTATGAGTATGGCAAGCTCGGGCGTGAACGATCCGATTGCTTGATTTGACATGTTGGCAGCGCCTTGGGCTCCGTCAACCAGGCGCTCAAAATTTGCTTTCATAAGTCTTACATATGAGCCTTCTGGGATATCTCCTGCGAAAGTCATACTGCCTTCTTGGTCGCTCACAGATAAAATTGTACGCACAAGACCCGTTTCTCGACCTTCAAGCCTTAAGCTTAATGGAAAGAGAAGACCGGAGGCGGGGAGGTCTTTTGCCTGGTCGCCTAGATATTTTTTGTAAAGCTCCAGGGCAGATTGGTTGTCAAGCTCGTATAAAATATTGTTTTTTGATTTTGTAACCAGTCGTTCTGGGCCAAAGGGGTCCCAGCCGCCCATGGAGCCGTAGCCAATTTTTAAATTGTCACCGTAAAATCCGATTAGTGCAATAGTGTCTCTTTCGGGGGGGCTATCTAAGCCGACTACTGTTTCTTTGAAGCGGTCTTGGTCTCCTGAGAGGCCGCCTGTGACAGCAACGGTTTTTGGTAGTTTTTCAGTTAAGCCGCGGACTAAAGTTGTTCCGTTTACATGTAAGCCGTCTGAGAGCACAAAGACATGGGTTAATCCATTTTGCGGGAGCCTTGAGACTAGATCTTGGCCAACTAGTTGAGAATCTTCCATTTTTTGAATTTTAGCGGCTGCTGTTTCGATTTTGGTTTTTTCAAATTGAATTGCTGTTACGACAAGAGAATGATCTAATACTTCTGTGCCAATGATTTCTCCTGCTGTTGAACCAGCCAAAACGTGTGCTGTTGGATACATTGCTTTAACATAGGGATAAGTTGTGGGGTTTTTCAAGAGATCTGTGTCTCCGAAAAGCAAGACGAGTTGAGCCTTGTCTTTTAAGTCATTATTGGAAATTACCTGCCAGCCAGCTTCTTGAGTCCATTTCTTTTGTTCTGTTTTAATCACAAGTACAGGATATGATTTTGTTGGAAGGTTTGTCAACGGTTTTCTTAACCTTTTGTAGTATGTACCGGGGATTTTATCAGAGCCTTGTTGCAATTTTTCTGTTGAAGACACTCGTTAAGGGCGTATATACTGTGAACTATGGAAGAAGTAAAGAAAATGATTCGGGCTATTATCAATGGCCAAAGTGCTCTTAAAAGTGAGCTCTTGAAAGAGATAAACGATGTAAAGAGAGAGCTTACATCTAGGATTGACAAGCTTGAGGAAAATATGAACAAACGTTTTGATGCTACGGGTGCGAGAACTGATAGGATTGGAAAACAAGTTGCATTTCTTGAGGATGATGCACCAACAAGAGAAGAACATGATGCTTTGGAAAGAAGAGTTGGCAAGATTGAAAAAAGGATTGCTTCAGATTAGCTTCTGATATAATCTCCAAATATGAGTTTAAAAGTTGACACAGCGGGAGCAATCTTACCTCAAAATTAAAAAATGGTAAAATTGCGAATGCCTACTAAGAAGAAAGTTTTTGCGTTTATAGACGCTCAGAATTTAAATCTAGGAGTAAGATCTTAGGGATGGAGGCTAGACTGGTGTAAGTTTAGACAGTATCTGCGCAATAAGTATAGCGTTACTAAAGCATATATATTTATTGGTCAACTAGCTGGAAATGAATCTTTGTATACTTCCTTACAAGAGAGCGGGTACATTTGTTTAATTGAATATCTAGATGAGAAAAGAAAGTTGCTTAAGGTATTAGCGCCAACAAGACATTATTCCAGTTTACTACGTAAATTTAACCAGAAGAATTATATTGTTCGTATTGATTTACTTAGAAGCTCTTTAGAACAAAAAAAGACTGGCATTCGCGGTCGGTCGAAACCTTAGGCTAGTCCAGTCATCGTGATAAGAGCATGATACCACATATTTATATAAATATCAAGTTTAGGGGAACTCGGATATGAGCCTACGAGTAGGGATAGTCGGACTACCAAATGTGGGGAAGAGCACGTTGTTTAATGCGCTTCTTAAGAGGCAGGCTGCGTATGTAGCTAATTTTCCTTTTGCGACGATTGAACCGAATATCGGGATAGTTCCAGTGCCGGATGAGAGGCTGGAGAAACTTGCTGATGTTATTTTCACCTCGGAGGTGTCCGCTCGGCCTCCGATTGTGCCGGCGACTGTGGAATTCGTGGACATTGCAGGGTTAGTTGCGGGGGCACATAAGGGAGAGGGGTTGGGAAATAAATTTTTGGCACATATTCGGGAAGTTGACGCAATAGTTCATGTTGTGCGAGATTTTGAGGATGAAAATGTTGTTCGAGCAGGATCTGTTTCCCCAAAAGAAGATTTGGAGATTGTTAAGACAGAGCTTGACTTAGCAGACCTGGAGACGGTAGAAAAAATAAAAAGTAAAAATGAAAAACGACAGAGTGAGAAAGAAAAAAGCATCGAAGATCAGACTTTTCTTTTTAGGAACAAGCCAGAGATTATTGTCTACAATGTTAGTGAGGAAGAGTATGGACAAAAATATAACGATCGTACAACAAATGTCCAAGATAATGCTCTATGTATTTCGGCTAAACTTGAGGAAGAGTTGGCGGTGTTGAGCGAGGATGAAAGAAAGCAGTATTTGAAAGATATGGGAATAGAGGAGACGGGGCTTGAGAGGCTAATAAAGAAGGCGTTTGCCACGCTGGGGCTTATCACATTCCTTACTGCTGGAGTGAAGGAGGTTAGAGCTTGGACCATAAAGCGCGGAACTAATGCCGTTCTCGCCTCGGGTGTAATACACACTGACTTTATGGATAAGTTCATCAAGGCTGAAGTTGTGGATTTTCAAGATTTTGTTGGTTGCGGTGGCTGGAAGGGTGCGCGGGAAAAAGGGAAAGCGAGGCTTGAGGGGAAGGACTATATAGTCAAAGATGGCGATGTAATTGAATTCAAAATCGGCTCCTGATATACTTGCTGAGGCGCGCACTAAAGTGCGCTATTGCGAAGCAACAAGCTTCGCTTATTACATTTTATAGTGAGAAACTACGAATTAACAATTGTATTACCAGATACTACAGAGGTAACACAAAAAAAGGTTTTAGAAAGGGTTGAGAAACTTGTCTCAAACGTCTCTGGAAAAGTTTTGGAGACTGCCTCATGGGGCAAAAAAGATCTCTTTTACCCAATTGCGAAACAGAACCAGGGAGTATATTATTTTCTTAATCTTGCTATTCCTGCAGAGGGTGTTGCAATTGTGAATCGCGAGGTTCAGCTTGATTCCGAGGTTTTGAGGCATCTTTTAGTTGTTGCAGACGACAAAAAGGTAGAACAGGTAGTGCAAGTAGAAAAAGTAGAAAAGGCAGAAAAGCCGAAGAACACAGCAAAAGCTAAAAAGGCGGCAAAGAAAGATGGCAAGTAGATCATTAAACAAAGTATTACTAATTGGAAATTTGACGAGGGATCCCGAGCTTCGCTATACACCTTCTGGATCGGCTGTGTGCACGGTTGGATTAGCTACAAATAGATCTTGGACAACAGAGGACGGGGAGAAAAAAGAGACAGCTGAGTTTCATACAATTATTGCTTGGAATAGACTCGCAGAAATATGCGCTGAGTATTTAAAGAAAGGTTCCCAAGTTTATGTTGAAGGCAGGCTTTCAACGCGTGATTGGGAAGCTCAAGACGGAACAAAAAGAAGAACAACTGAAATTATTGCAAACGAAATAATCTTTTTATCAGGCGGGGGAGCGGGGAGGACTGTATCGCATAGCTCGGAGGATATTGATATCCCTGCAGACTTTGGGACAAGTGAACCTGCAAAAGCGGAGAAGGTAAAAAGTGAAACGAAAAAGGTGAAAGGAGAAAGCAAAGAGGAAGTAAACGAAGACGATATTCCGTTTTAATGTTTAACCTTTTACTTTTTACTCAAACTTTATGCCACCTAGAAGATCTAAAAAAGACGAAAAAGACAAGAGACGAGACTCCAGGCGCGAGTTCGTTTCCCGGAAACCCGCGGTTTGCCCCTATTGCCAAAGTAAAACTCTTCCAACTTACAAAAATTGGGAGGAATTGGCAAAGTCTGTCTCAGACCGCGGAAAAATTTTGCCTCGCTTGCGAACTGGGATTTGTGCAAAACACCAACGAAATCTGGCACGCGCTGTGAAGAGAGCGCGTCACCTTGCGTTATTGCCGTTTAGTGTAAGGCCAGTTTAAATGAAGTTCACATTGCCCCAGATAAGACGAGCCGCGATTTATTTATCAGTTTTACTTCTTGCGTTCTCCTTCGGCTGGTTTGCTCGCGAGAGATATTCAAGCAGCGGAACCCTTTTTAAAGTTGCACAGAAATTAAATATTGACCGCGTGCTTCCCCAAAAACATAAAGATGTTGATTTTGATCTTTTTTGGCTGGTTTGGGACAAATTGGAGGCTGATTATTACGATAAATCAAAAATTAATGAGACTGAGATGGTTTTGGGGGCAATTAAAGGAATGGTTTCCTCTATTGGAGATCCTTATACTTCGTTTTTGCCGCCTGAGGAACAAAAGAGAACACAAGAAGATTTATCAGGAGAGTTTGAGGGAGTTGGAATTGAGATTGGGTTTCGTGGTTCGCGATTGGCTGTTATTGCGCCTTTGGAGGGGAGTCCTGCTGATCGCGCGGGGATAAAAGCTGGGGATTATATTATTGGGATTAAGGACGAGAAGAAGGAAGTTGAGACTGGAACTGTAGGGATGAGCTTGATTGACGCGGTTGAGTCGATTCGAGGGAAAGCTGGGACAAATGTAACCTTGATTTTGACTCGGGAGGGAGAAGAAAAACCTCTTGAGCTTGAGGTTACCCGCGCCAAGATTGAGGTGCCCTCTGTTGTCTTGACCTTTCAGTCAACTTCAGTGGGTGAAGTTGCAGTTCTGCAACTGAAAAGATTTGGCGGAAATACAAAGCCTGAGTGGGATCGCGCAATTTCCCAAGTTCAATCAAAGAAGCCAAAGGGGATAGTATTGGATTTAAGAAATAACCCTGGCGGCTACTTGCCCACTTCAGTTGATATACTCTCAGATTTCTTAGATTCTGGCGTTGCAGTTATCCAGCAGTCTGGGGATACAAAGCGGGAGCTTTCAGTCTCTGGGCGTCCAAGAATTCCAAATACGAAAATGGTTGTTTTGGTGAACGCCGGGTCAGCCTCAGCTTCAGAAATAGTCGCAGGGGCATTAAAAGACAGAAACCGAGCCCAGATTGTTGGACAAAAGACATTTGGAAAAGGTACGATTCAAGAAGCCCGTCCAGTTAACGGAAATTCTGGTTTGCACATAACTGTTGCAAAATGGCTAACACCTAATGGGACTTGGGTTCATGAGAATGGTTTGCAGCCTGATTTGGAGGTGGAAGACAAGGCGGATACGGAGGAAGATGAACAGCTTTCAAAAGCTTTAGAGCTTTTGAAGTAATTTTCCAAATGGATCAACCAAACCGCATAAACAGAATAATCTTAGGTATAGCAATTGCTATTGTTGGAGTAATTGCCCTTTTGGGCGGCGCTGTTGCGGAGAGAGTTTTTGGATTGCGGCCACTTGATAGGTTTTTCCCTCGGAATAGACTCGAGCCGACAATAACTACTCGCCAGGTTCTCCAAGAAGAATCGGTGACAATTGATATTGCAAAGAAAGTTTCTCCGGCAGTTGTGACAATTGCTGAAGTTGTGCCGCAAAGGCGTATTTTGCAGTTTGACCCTTTCGAAGGTTTTCGCTCGGAAACCCAAGGAGGCCAGCAGGATATTGCAACGGGGTTTATTGTTGACTCGGGGGGTCTAATTGTCACAAATAAACATGTTGTTGCAAACACTGGTGTTTCATACAAAGTTATAACCCAAGATGGGAAAGAGTATGATGTTAAAAGAGTTTATCGGGATCCTGCTAATGATTTGGCTCTGGTAAAAATAGACGGGGTTGGTTTAACTACGGTGGAGCTTGGGGATTCTGATTCCCTTCAGGTGGGACAGTATGTTGCTGCGATCGGAACCGCACTCGGAGAATTTCGCCACAGTGTTACAACCGGAGTTATTTCTGGGATTGGAAGAAGTATTGAAGCGGGATCTGGGAATCCTTTTGAAGGTTATGCTGAACAGCTTGATAATGTTATCCAAACTGATGCAGCGATAAATCCGGGAAATTCGGGCGGCCCGCTTTTAAATTCTTCGGGGCAAGTTGTTGGGGTAAACGTTGCGGTTGCGGTTGGGGCTGACAACATCGGGTTTGCGCTTCCTGTAAATATCCTGAAATCTTCAATTGACCAATTTCATCAAACCGGAGATTTTACGCGTCCTTTTTTGGGAGTTCAGTATCAGTTGATAACAAAAGTAGCGGCTTTAAGAAATGAAGTTCCTGAGGGGGCGTATGTTCGGGATGTAGTTTTGGGATCTTCTGCCCAGCGTGTGGGGATTCAGGTTGAGGATATAATTGTCCGCTTTGGGGGAGAAAGGATTGATGAGAAAAATACATTGGCCTCGTTGGTTAATAAGCATAAGGTTGGGGAGAGTGTGGAAGTTGAGATTTGGCGTGGCGGGGAAACTTTAAAGCTTATGGTTGCACTCGCGGAGGCTTCTTGAGTAGTTTTATTGGGCAAGTGTTTGCGTCGCTTCGACCACTCGATCTAGGTTTCCGTCCACAATTCCTTCCAAATTTCCAAAATTCTTATTAATCCTGTGATCTGTTATGCGATCTTGGGGATAGTTGTAAGTTCTTATTTTTTCTGAGCGGTCTCCCGTACCAACTGCGGCGCGAAAGCCTTGGAGTTGGGCTTTTCTTTCCTCTTCTTGGCGTTGAAAAAGTTTTGCTTTTAGAAGTTGTAGGGCAATTTCGCGATTTTGTTCTTGGGTTCTTTCTTGCTGGGAAGATGTAACAGTTCCTGTTGGTTTATGGATTAGCCTTACTGCTGTTGAGACTTTGTTTACATTTTGACCGCCAGAGCCTCCACTACGGAAAAATTGGATTTCCAAGTCGCTTGGATTAATTGTGATTTGGTTTTGTGCTATTTGAGGGACAACGGCTACCGTGGCGGTAGATGTGTGGATTCTTCCACGTTTCTCTGTGTTTGGTACGCGTTGAACTCTGTGGACTCCAGCCTCGTTTTTTAGTGCTTGCCACACACCAGCACCGGAAACCTTTACGGTCTGTTCATCAATCGGGGAAACTTTCCAGTTTTTTTTGGCAGCATAGCGCATATACATACGCATTAAATCAGTTGCCCAGATGTTTGCTTCATCGCCGCCTGCCGCGGGGCGAATTTCGAGGTAAATTGTTTGAGGTTCCATGGGGTAAGTTAATCAGTAATCAGTTTATCAGTAACCAGTAAATGAATCAGTTGGTCAATTGAGCAATTGGTTAACTTACTGATCATTGTTTCAATGGTTACTGGTTACTTGGATCGGAGATCCTCCAGGGATGTTGGCTTTGAAAGTTCCTCTTCAACTTTTTGTTTGCGTTTTGCAGCTCGTCTTTCTTTTTTTGATAGTCTGTCTAATTTTGATGCTGCAACAATATCGGTTTTTGCTTTGAATTTATCAACCCTTCCCGCGATATCAACATATCTCATTTGGCCGGTATAAAAGGGATGGCATTTTGAGCAAATTTCAACACGGATTTCAGGCATGGTTGAGCCTACTGTAAATTTGTTTCCGCAGGCGCAGATAACTTGGGCTTCTGGGAAGTATGTTGGGTGGATTGCTGATTTCATAAAGCGTATTGTAGCAGGAAAATGGCCTGGCTCAAAGGTTTTAGGGTTTTGCCTATGAGCCAGGCTTTGGTATTTAGGGGCAGATGCTTGCTGGCCAGTCATGTTCGGCTAGGCCGAAAGCGCGTGCAAGCTTTGCTGTTGTCCCCGGGTGGATTCGGCTTGCTGAAATCCAGCCTGACAGCAAAAGGCCAACGTAGACAGGATGCAAGTTTGCACGTCTTCCAATTTGAGTCTGGTTCAAACCTGCTTTTCGAGCGAGATCACAAAGGGCTTGACTGTACAGGCGGCCTTCTACCGTGTCGGGATTTCGTCTGAATTCACGCTCGTTCGGATTCCAGCGCGTGTCCATGTAGGTTTGGATGATTCCAAGTGTGAGTTCGTCGAGTCTTTTTTTAGGCAGATCTTCAAAACGATCCCATTTGATGTAGATCGGCTTGCCATTCATTGATCAGATCCTTTTTGGGAATGTGCTTGGAATGTGCCAGGTTGGTTTAGTAGGGAGTGTACGGGGTATATGGGGATGTTGCAAGGCAGACAGGGTTAAACTGAGACTAACTGTCTTCGAGAAGTATATTTTCAATTGGTCCAAGCTCTGAATCTTGAACGAAGGCAGTATAGTCTTGTTGAGGATTGGACTTTCTAAAGAAGGCGAGAACTTCTTCTGGATGAACCCAATCGGTTTTTCTTTTGCCAAGGTAATCTTCGTAAGAGCTCGGCTGCGCCTCGTAGCCTTGCAAGTAGCCTTGCAAGGTGTATCCTTGCGAGGCTAAGGCTTGGTGATGAATGTATTTTGATAGATAGATAAACTGTGGATCGGTCACAACAGCGACGGCTTTATATGTATCCTGATATAGCGAACCCACCCTTTTGTACTTACGATTAACATACATAGAATATCGAGTACACAGCGATTGAACAAAACTGTCCATTGAATTTGCGTTTTTCTGTTTAAGGAAAAAGTGAAAGTGGTTTGGCATTAAACAGTATGCGAGAAGAGTGATCTTCCCAAAAAAGTTGTTTAATCGTAATGACTTTAAGATGCGATCTTTTTCGTGATAATCCGTTGTGGGGTCTGCGAGTCTCTCCATTAAAGACTTTTCGTCTTTTGGGAGTAGATACTCCTTCAGGTATGAAAGGAAGACACCGTGATCTTGGTTATCCTGAAAAATAAGTCTTTTTTCTACCCCACGATTGTAAATGTGGTAGTAGCTGTCTTCGGAATATTCTTTAGTCCTGTGGCGGGGCGGCATTTTTCAGACTAGCACACCCGAATTAGCCTTGCAAGGTGTATCCTTGCGAGGCTAGGGCGGTTGGGAGATTAGATGTGGGGAGGGTTTGCTGGGTGCCGTCAGACATATTCTTTAAAACCACTGTGTTGTTAGCAGCTTCTTTTGGGCCGAGGATTACGACATAGGGAATCCCGCGTTTGTCTGCATACTTTAGCTGTTTTTCCATTTTTGCTATTTCGTTTGGATAAAGCTCTGTGTTTATACCAGATTCTCGCAGATTGGAGCTGATTTCCACCGATTTCTGTACAAGCGTAGAGTCAAATATGGTAACAAGTGCTTTGGGAGTTGCAGTATTTACCCCCTCGGGAAATAGATTTTGGGATTCCATCGTCTCCAAAAGCCTATCAAAGCCGAAGGCTAGGCCTGTTGCAGGGATTCTTTGATCTGCAAAGATTCCTATTAAATTGTCGTATCTGCCTCCTCCGGCGAGAGACAAGGAGGGATTGTCGCGATCAGCTAGTTCAAAAATTGTGCTTGTATAGTAATCAAGACCCCGGACAATAAGTGGGTTAAACACAAAATCTTTCCCTTTTTCAAACCCCATCTCTTCAAGATAGGAAAAGACCTTCTTAATATTCTCGGATGGTTTAAGGTTTTTAATTTTTTCCATAAATCCATCAACTTCTCCTTCATCCATCCCTCGTTCTACTAATTCGCTTTTTGCTGCATCCCCGCCAATCTTTGGAAGCTTATCTGCGACGATTAAATATTTTTGGTCAATGCCATCAAACAGGGTTCTGTCGTTTATGTTCATCGCAAGAGTTGTGAAGCCCAGTTTTTTAACTGCAGCAAGAGTACAGGCAATAATTTCTACATCGGCTAATGCCGAATCTGCTCCGGCGATGTCTATATCGCATTGCAAAAATTCACGGTATCTTCCGCGCTGGGTATTTTCTGCCCGCCACACAGGTTGTATTTGATAACGCCTAAATGGGGAAGGCAATTCTTGGCTGTATTGGGCAACAACACGCGCAAGCGGCACAGTCTGATCATAGCGGAGCGCTACACGACGTTCCCCGTTGTCGGTAAACCGGTACATTAACTTATTGCCTTCCTCGCCGTACTTGCCTAACAAAATTTCTTCATATTCTAAAGCTGGAGTTTCCAGAGGTTCAAAACCATATAGTTTAAAGACCCCTTTCAGAATCTCAATAACATACTCTCTTTTTCTTGCAACTTCTGGGAGAAAATCCCTGAAGCCTTTTAATGTTTGTAGTTTGTCCATAGTTATCGTTACTATTGTACTGAACAAAACTTTTGAATAAAAGATCCTAGCGGACCTCTTCAAACTTTGCTATAAAAGCCGTCCAGTATTTTTCTCCTTTCTCAAGTTTGTCAATATTTATATATTCATTTGTTTTGTGGGCAACCCCATTTTCCCCAGCGCCAAAGGTAAAGCAAGTTGGTTTTCCAAATGCTTCCCAAAACATTTGCAAGTCAACATAACCGCGGCCTTTTGCCGGTGTAAATTTCGGATTTCCCAGCACTTTTCTTATCGCCTTTAAGTCTTTTTTATTTGTGATCCAGGCTCCCAAATCATGGCGGATCTTCACGTCTTTAACCTTTAGCCACTTTTTGTTCAAGAGACTTGTGAGTTTGGCGACCACAGTTCTCGCAGACAAATCCGGGTCGGCATTTCTTATCTCGATGCCAAACTGGCAAGTATCGGAGATAACATTTCCTTCTCTTCCCAAGTCGGGCGTGCCCGGTTTGGATTGTCCGCCGTTGATCCAGGCCAAATTAAAAGTACTGTCTTTTGAAAGCTCTTTTTGAAACTTTTGCAGGCTCTGGAAACTGCCCAGAATTGCATTTTTACCATTGGCAGGATTGCTTGAATGACCAGCTTGCCCCAAAACTGTAAAGATTGTTTCTATCAACCCGCGGCAGGTGTTGCCAATTTCCAAGCTACCCCCATCAGCGGAGGCAATAATTTCCGGCCTCATGTGGCCTTTATATTTTGCGACAAAACTTTTCGCTCCGGCAAAATCATACTCCTCGTCAATGTAAAGTAAAAGCATTAGTCCTTGTGTAGGCCCAACATTTTTTATGGCAGACAAAAGAGATGCCACATTGCCTTTAGTATCTGAGGCGCCAAGACCATAGAGTTTCTTGCCAACTAAAGTTGGTTGAAAAGGATCAGTTTTCCACCCACTGACAACTTGTACGGTATCAATGTGATCACAAACCAAAACGCGCGTTGGATATTTGTCCCTGGCAATTATGTTAGACCGGCCGTTCTGCACTTTCTGCTTTTTGACAGTCAGCCAGGAAAATTGCTTTAAATAATCAAAGAGCCATTGGGCAACCTCCTTCTCGTTAGTGGAAGAGTCCACGAAAGAGGGGATCGTAATTAACTTTTTTGTAATTTCCAACGTGTCCATAAGCTTTACTACACTCCTAT
>JBBTXW010000038.1:0-8039 GCA_038062025.1 Patescibacteria group bacterium | reverse complement strand
TTGTTTGGATTTTGGGAAGCCTGAAGATTTTACCTTTCAACTATTATTCTTCTTGGGCGGTGCTGGGAATCTTAGGAGCATTAGTGTGGTTGGTGATTTTTACCACATCACAAAGGCGCCAGGAGATTCTTCGTTCAATTAAAGAGAGTTGGAAACTGTTCTTGTTTGAAGAGTTTTTATTTTTTCTTACTCTTATGGTTTGGGTATTTGTCCGCGGATATCAGCCAGAGATAGGGGGACTAGAGAAATTTATGGACTATGGATTTGTAAACTCAATTCTTCGCTCTGAGTATTTTCCGCCTCAGGACATGTGGTTTTCCGGAGAATACATCAACTACTATTATTTTGGGCATTTAATAAGCGCTGCGCTCACAAGATTGTCGGGCATTGGTTCACAAATTACCTACAATCTTTTAATTGCAACACTTTTTGCAATGACTTTTGTTTCATCTTTTTCAATTGGGTTAAATTTGTACTTTTCCGCTCTCAAAAAAAGATTGTGGGTTGGAATCTTACTGGGGCTTGCCACAGCAGCTCTTGTGACGCTGGGCAGCAATCTTCATCCTCTTTACTGGATACTAACTCACGGTTTTGACTTTTCAAAATATTGGTATCCTGATGCAACAAGATTTATTGTCCAGCAGTTTGGCGCGAATGATAATACAATTCATGAATTTCCAATTTATAGCTTTGTGGTTGCGGATCTTCATGGTCATCTTATAAATCTTCCTGCTGTTTTTCTTTTTATATCCGCTCTGCTTTGTGTTGCCTCAAGAAGAAACTTTCCACCGGTTTTTGCTTTTTTGTTCTCGTTTCTCTTGGGGATTTTTTATATTACTAACGCCTGGGATTTACCAATATATTCAGCGCTTTTGGGCTTAACGATTTTGGGTGTGTTTTGGAAAAAGGAGACTCCTTTTCTTTCTATTCTAAAAGCGGGGTCTTTAACTTTTTTAATATTCACTGCAAGCTTTGCTTTTAATTCTCCTTTCCACTTTTCTTTTAAGAGTATCTCATCCGGGGTTGGTTTGGCAGATTTTCACTCTCCGTTTTGGATGATGTTGATACTTTGGGGTCTGCCGCTTATTGCAACATTTTCTTGGGTAGTTTATTTGATTAAACAACGGGGTTCTTTGGGGTTGTTGCACTATTTTGCGACCAGCTTCTTCTTATTGTCTTGGATTTTGGTTATATTGCCGGAATTTATTCACGTTCGTGACATTTATATAACAAGCTATCAGCGTGCAAATACATATTTTAAGTTTACGTACCAGGCGTTTGTGATGTTTGGACTTATTATTCCGTATGTGCTGTATTCTGTCGTCACGAGAAACAAAGACGTCCGTTGGAATGTTGTTTTTGGAAAGTTTTTGTTTGTTTTTCCGTCACTTTTTATTTTTTGTGTAGTTTTAAGCTATCCATATTTTGCTATTAAGTCTTACTACACATTGAATAAGTACCAGGGTCTTGATGGTGAGACTTGGCTTTCAAAAAATTATCCAGGCGAACAGGCGGCTATACGATGGCTAAAAACTCTCTCCGGACAGCCAGCTATACTTCAAGCCCCAGGAGAATCTTACACAGATTTTAATGTTATCTCTTCCTCCACAGGACTTCCTACCATACAAGGATGGGGGGTTCATGAGTGGTTATGGCGCGGATCTTACGGGAAACCTGAGCAGAGAACAAAAGATGTCGAGGCTATTTACACGACAGGTTCCCACTCAAGTGCTTACGAGCTTTTGAAAAAATACAAAACCGAGTATGTTGTTGTTGGTACTTTTGAACGACAAAAGTACAAGGATATTCAGGAAGATAAGTTTTCTGTTTTAGGACGTCTTGTTTTTTCTGACTCGGGAACCCGTATCTACAAAATCAATTAACATTGGGTGCATATTCCTCTGCAGGGCATTCGGCTTTTTCCAGTAAGCACTGCACCCACTTGTGGGTTGGCTCCCATGTGCCGCTTATTGGAACCAACACCCATTGATTTTTATACAAGGGGGCAATTGGGGGATGGGTTAAGAATGCTGGTTTTTTTAAGTTTTCGTCTGGGTTTGTTGGATCTATGGCAGTTAGATTTTCAGTATGAATTTTTTCCCCTCTTGTTTCTAAAAATGCGCGAGCAACTAACCCTAAATCTTTTTGGGGAATATCTGACTCAAAAACCTCTCCGACAAGGCCAAACACTTTTTCTACTTTTTTAGGATTTAAGAAAAAAGAGGGAGAGAGGATTTTGTTTTTTATTGCAAGCAGAACTTTTTGTTGTCTTGCAGCACGGGCAAGATCTGTTCCCTCATCACCCCTTGCATGGCGAGATCTAACAAATTTTAGAGCTGTTTGGCCGTCAAAATGATTTAGGCCTTTTTTGAAAGAAACCGTTTCCCAGCGACAATTAAATTCTGTGTCGCCCCCACAAGTATTAGTCTCGCGTCCTTTTATTGGATATTGAGTATCGACAAATGAGCGGTCAACGTATAAGTCAATTCCGCCAAGAAGATCAATTAATCTCACAAATCCGTCAAACGCAATCATTACTGTGTAATGTACCTGTTGGCCGGTAATCTCGGTTACTGCTCCTTTTGTTAGGTCAATTCCAGATCCTTCGATTGAGTTACCATATGAGAACGCGTTGTTTATTTTCACTCCAATGCCGGGGAGCCAAATGTCTCGTGGGATTGAAAGGAGAACGTGCCGGCCGGCACCGTGGTCGTATGAAAAAAACTGTTGGGAATCTGTAAGGCTTGAGGGTTCATTCCTTGCTCCCCCCAACCCCAAAACCAAAAAATTTGTTCGACCATTTGAATTTTTAAGAGAATTCACGTTCTCAAACACAAACGAACGAGTCATGGCGAAAAGCAGGGGTGTGTGTTTATAAAAAGGAATAAGCCACAAAAAGATCAAGCACAAAAAAATGAGCCCAATTGTGGTTTTTTTATGGGTTCGGGGAAGCCAATATAGAGCGCGGAGCTTGTGATACAATCGTACCATGTCAGAAGCTGATTCTTGGATTATATCTTCCCTAAACCCCAATCAACAAGCAGGAGTTATACATTGGGGTACTCCCCTTTTGGTTTTGGCTGGGGCCGGGTCCGGAAAAACAAAAGTGCTTACACACAGAACTGCTTGGATTATATCTCAAAAAGGGATACCGGCAGAGAATATGCTCTTGATGACGTTCACTAACAAAGCGGCCCAGGAGATGCGCGATCGGGTTCTGGCATTAATTGGGCAAGCGCCTGGGTATGCAGGAACTTTTCATTCGTTTTGTGCACGGGTTTTGAGAAAGTACGGAACTGCTATTGGATTAGGTCCTGATTTTTTGATTTATGACACGAATGATTCCTTGGATGCAATCAAAGATGTTGTTGATCGACTTTCCTTGGGTAAGAGCTACAAACCAGGATCACTTTTGTCTGCCATATCGGGGGCAAAAAATGAGCTTATTGGTGCATCAGAATTTGCAGGTTTTGCCCAAGGTGATTGGCAAAGGCGGGCAGCAGCTGTATTTTTGGAATATCAAAGATTATTAAAAGACAATAATGCTTTGGACTTTGACGATCTTCTCGGTTTTACAGTAAAGCTTCTCTCAGACAAGCCCACCCTGGAGAAATTAGCAAAACAGTATAGGTATATTTTGGTTGATGAGTGGCAAGACACAAATAAGGCGCAGTATGAGATTGTGAGGAAACTTGCACATGCAAACGGTGGGCACTTAACTGTGGTTGGGGATTCCTCACAATCAATATACTCATTCAGGGGAGCAAACTATAGAAATATAAATTATCTTGAGCGCGATTTTCCAAATTTAACAATTGTGAATCTTGACCAAAATTACCGCTCGACTCAGGTAATTTTGGATGCAGCATACGGAGTTATTAATAGAAATACTTCTCATCCTATTCTCAAGCTTTGGACCGAAAACTCGGGTGGTGAGAGGATAAAACTTTATCAGGCAAGAAACGAGCAGGATGAAGCAAAGTTTGTTGTTCAACAGATTAAAGAAATGATTTCGCAGGGAAAAGATTATTCGGACTTTGCAGTCCTGTATAGGATTAATGCGCAGTCGCGCGCACTTGAGGAGGCATTGCTCCATGAGGGAATACCGTACACATTGATTGGCGGAGTCAGGTTTTATGACAGAAAAGAAATTAAAGATGTTTTATCTTACCTTCGACTTTTGATTAATCCGAAAGATTCGGTATCTCTAAAAAGAGCAGAAAGTTTGGGAAAGAGGAGATTTTTAGTGTTTCAAGAGGCAAGAAAAAATCTTTTAGAGGAAGATAAAACGACGCTTGAGATTTTGGATGCTTTAATCGACGCCACAAAATATTTAGATCTTTATGATAAGGATGACCCCGAAGACCAAGCAAGAGTAGAAAATATTAAGGAACTTAGGTCTGTTGCCCAAGAATTTCCAAAGCTTGTGGATTTCTTGGAACAAGTGGCTTTAGTCGAAACTGCACAGAGTTCGCGCGGTCGACTCTTCACTCCCCACTCTTCACTTCCCACTCGTGACAGCAGTGCTGTCACTTTAATGACAGCGCATGGAGCAAAAGGTTTAGAATTTCCTGTTGTATTTATTGTAGGTTTGGAAGAAGGTTTGTTTCCCCATTCGCGAGCTATAACAAATCAGGAAGAGCTGGAAGAGGAAAGGCGGCTTGCATATGTTGGAATAACGCGGGCCAAGAACCAGCTTTATCTAACTTTTGCATCCCGCCGTTTAATATTTGGGCAATCCGGATCAAGTTTTCCTTCAAGATTTTTGTCTGAGATTCCTGAGAACTTAATTGAAAACGTACAAACCTCCCATTGGCTAAATACAAACTTTTCAGATTTTAGAGACGATTTTTAAATGGACATTAAATTGCTAACCGATAAAGATAAAGTTGCATTTAATAAGTTGGCCTTTCATCCCGTACAGAGTTGGGAGTGGGGAGATTTTCGAAAAGATTACGGAAATACAGTTTTAAGAATTGGTCTCTTTAATGGGAAAAAGTTGACCGAAGCACATCAACTTACAGTCCACCGCTTACCACACACTAAGTATAAACTTGCAATGCTTCTTAAAAGTTCAATCCCTTCAGAAGAGATGATCGGTTTTCTTAAAAAATATGCACATGCAGAAAATATTATCTTTTACCGGCTTGAGCCGGCTGTCGGCGAATCGCCGCAGATCGAATTGACACTGAAGAACTCCGGTTGTGTCCCAGGAAGAAGATTTTTTACAAAAGAAACTTTTGTTGTTGACCTTACAAAATCAGAGGAAGAACTTTTAAAAAGTTTTCATCCAAAGACACGATATAACATTAGAGTAGCACAAAGACACGGAGTCAGTGTGTCTGAACAAAACGCACAAGAAGCTTTTGATAAATACCTCTCTTTAACCGAACAAACAGCAAAGCGTCAAAACTTTTTTGCACACAGTGCACGATATCACAAATTAATGTGGAAGCATTTGCATTCTAAGGGGATAGCACGACTGCTTTCTGCAAAATACAAAGGTGAAACGTTAATTTCCTGGGTTTTGTTTGTTTGGAAAGATACTCTTTATTATCCGTATGGGGCATCAAGTGAAAAATATAGAAATGTCATGGCAGCAAACCTCATGATGTGGGAGGCAATAAGATTTGGGAAAAGGCTGGGTTTGAAGAAATTTGATCTTTGGGGAAAAGAAACCGGCGCGGGATTTACCAGATTTAAAGAAGGATATAATCCGAAAGTTGTTGAGTTTATTGGAACATGGGATTTGGTTTGCAATAAAACTTTGTACCCAATCTACAGGGCAGCAGAAGAAGTGCGTTGGAAATTTTTAAAGCTTCCACTCCCCTTGCCTAAGCCAAAATTTAGATGATTGACCTTCGGCAAACCCAAGAGTATACGCGTTACATGGAATCGTTGGGATGGAAATCACTTCAATCAAAAAAAGCCCATGTGTACTTAAAAAAAATCCCACTAGTTGGGAGTGTTGCAAAACTCCAAAGGCCGCATAAAATTCCGACCGCACAGCAGATTAGAGATTTTAGTAAAAAACACGGCATAGCTGTGTTTTATCTTGAACCCCAATCACCTATATCACCCCAATCTCTCTTACTGCACTTTGCTAAAAATTCCTTTGTTCCGGCAAAAACAATTCAAATAGATTTGCAAAAATCTGAAAATGAACTATTAAGTCGGTGTAAGGCAAAAACAAGATACAACATCGGCTTAGCAAAAAGACGTGGAGTGATAGTTAAGAGATCAGCAGATATCAGCAGGTTTTGTGATCTGTGTAAATCAGCGTCTCGAGAGCGAGGTATGTGGTTGCCACAAGATTCAGAGATTAGAGCACTGTGGGATGCGTTTAGTAACACAAACAATGCAGACTTATTGGTAGCACACAAGGATGCTGAGCTATTGGGCGGGGTATTTGTGTGTTACTCACAGGATACTGCTTACTATATGTATGCAGGGTCGACAAAGAAAGGAAAGAAACTTTTTGCACCAACACTTTTGGCTTGGGAAGCGATAAGGTTTGCAAAAAAAAGAAAGAAAAAGATTTTTGATTTTGAGGGAATATACGATGAGCGCTACCCGTCTACCAAGACATGGCGTGGTTTTACAAAATTTAAAGGAGGATTTGGAGGAAAAGTCGTGGAATATCCAAAAACGCTTGCGTATTACAGAAATCCACTATTAAGAATATTGGGCATTTAAGCGACCTCGCAGAAGAGTTTATATTCGCATTCTTTGCACCAAGGATTGCCGGAGCAGGTAAAATCTGAATTTTCTATTTCATCTTTTGCATTTAGAATTACTGCTTTTGCTTTTTCTAATTGTTCTTTTGTTCTTGTTGTTGAAACTTTTACACCTTTGTTGAAGAAATACAAAGATAGGGTTACTTTTTCCGGGTCATTTAGAAAGATTGGATCTTTTACTAGACAAGAAGCGAGAGAATAGAAAGATAACTGAAGATCGCTGTTTAAGTCTTTTGTTGATGGCAGGCCTTTCAACTCAAGGTCTGTGGTTTTGTAATCAATTATTTCTATACCGTTTGCGGTTTTGTCTATGCGATCTATTTTCCCCCCTAACTTTAGTCCTGGTGTGAGTGGAAATATAAATGGTCGCTCAACAGCCAAAGGGAGATTTTTGGGATTGTGTAGTTCTGTTTTTAAGTATTTTAAAAGATACTCTTTTCCTCTTTCTTTTGTCTGTTTCTCATGAGATTTGCTTGTATATCCATACGGAATCCAGTCTTTTTCGTAGATTTTTAGAAGTTCTGTTTCTGTTGCTTTCCCCCCGTTCTTTGCATCCTCAACAAAATCTTTCATTGTATTGTGCAGGGTGTTCCCGAAACTGAGCGGAGCACTTGGAGGTGTTGGAATTTTTGTTATATAGCGAAGTTTGTAATGAAGGGGGCAGAACTTGAAGCAATCGATTTGAGAATAGGACAGGTAGGTAATTGGCACTTGGCGGTTGGCGGTTGGTTTGTCTGATGGGACGAGGGTCGTTGGTGTGTGCGCAAAGTCAAGGATTGATAGCTGCTCACCTTTTAGAACTTCTCTTTTTAGCACTTCCTCACCCAGAGCTTCAACAATAAATGGGGAAAGTTTTTTCTCGCGCTTTCCTTCGCCATAGTAATCTGCCGCTGTTAAGAAAAGTTTATCTTTGGCCCGTGTGAAGGCTACGTAGGCAAGTCGTCTTTCTTCTTGGAAATGGTAATTGCCTTGGGGTAAAACTTCTTTAATTAGCTCCTCGGGAATTGGGATTTGTTCACGCCTTTCTCTTGTCGGGAACCTTTGATCAACAAGGTTTACAACAAAAACTGCCGGGAATTCTAAACCTTTTGAGGCGTGGATTGTTAGAATATTGACTGCATTTTCGCGCGACCAGTCGGAATCTACCGCCAGAGGAGATTCCCCTAAATCTTGCGATAGCTCTATCCAATCAACCACTGCATAAATTGAGGAGTCTTCATTTTGTCCTTCGAAGCTCTTTAGTTTATCAAAAAGTTTGGAGATGTTTTGTGCTCTTGTTTCACTTTCAGGATTTTTGGGGTT
>JBBTXW010000037.1:0-15487 GCA_038062025.1 Patescibacteria group bacterium | reverse complement strand
GCTTCGCGCGTCCCACCTTTTGGCTTTGAAAAAGCCGTTAAGTTCCATTCTAGTGGGCAAGAGAGGACTCGAACCTCCATGGGTTGCCCCACACGGCCCTGAACCGTGCGCGTATACCAATTCCGCCACTTGCCCGTGTTTCTTTTAGGATTATACCAAAAGTTTAATCAAATTTCCTCCCCTTAAGCCATATTATTTGACTTCTCACCAATTAAGCAACTTATCTGACTTTTGTAAATATGCTTACTGGGTTCTTACAATCGACTTACCTACACTTAACTATCCCTCTATACTCTAACCTTCGTACACCACAAAACCAGGGCAGGGTACAAGAGTTGACCGAAAGAGCGGGCCAGTCAACTCGAAGAGCTGATCCTGAGCATAGTCGAAGGGTCAACTCAAAAACAAGATAGGGCAGCCACACCACAATCGGCTGCCCGTTTTGTTGAATGTAGTAGCGCAATTCATTGCGCGCTATAATAAGGAATGACAAGGACTCTCGAAGACCTAAAACCCGTTCTCCAAGATCAAAATTCTCAAGGGCCATCACCCGTATACAGCGTCGAACCTGCAAAAGTTGAGTCCTGGGTCAACAAAACTACAATCCAGCCTGGCAAAATTGGGGAAGAATATACAAAAACTTTTGGGCACTATCACACGGCTAAAGCTGAGCCTGAACTCTATCGAGTGGAATCTGGGGAGGGAATTTTAGTTCTCCAGAAAAAACACACAGAAGTTGGGGAGTGGATCCCCGAAAAAGTAGACCAAGTTTTGCTTGTCCGCGCAAAAGCTGGAGACCAAATCTTAATAACCCCTGAATATGGCCATTCCTGGAGCAATGTAGGCTCCTCTCCGCTTGTTTTACTAGACAACTGGGCATATAACCACTCAGACGAGGATTATGCCTTTATAGCCAAGCATAGGGGCATGGCATATTATCTCACCGACAATGGTGAAGCACCAACTCCTGTGAGAAACGAAAACTATGTAGACACTCCCGAACCCATCTGGGCAACATCACAGCAACTTCCACAAGCGTGATGGTGCTTAAAATAACATTTTCAAGTCACCATATCAGTTTTTCCTAAAACTGTTATATTATATTATATGGCAGATAAAACAGGTCCAAATAAATCCAGAAACACAAATTTTAGACAAACCCCAAAGGAACGTCGCGCTCAAGCTCAGGCTTCGGTTTTTGCGAGGGAAAACAGAAATCTGCCCTTCGCAAATCCAATGTCCAAATCCCAATTCCAACAAAACTTCCAGAAGTTCAACAAACCCCAATTTCTAAAGCCAACGTTTCAAAGAAAAACCAAGCCGTAAAGAACAGCAACAGCTATTCTGTAAACCCCAAATGCGGAAAAATTATGCGTCTGCACCCAGCTAATCAAGAATTTAATAGCAGCTATTGCAGTAATAAAAGATCCTATAAACCCAACCGACAGCACCATCCATTCTTGCTGAGTAAAACTAAAATCACTTTTTACAAGATCAAGTGTAGTCGCTCCTAAAACAGTAGGTATAGCAAGAAGAAAAGAAAACTCAACCACCGTTTTTTTGTTCAATCCCACGAGTAGTCCTCCAACAATAGTTGCAGCCGCTCTCGAAACTCCAGGAATCATCGAAACACTCTGCGCCAACCCAATCAAAAATGCCCTTTTAATACTTAGGTGCGAATCTACTCCACTCGGGGAGTGATCTAGGTTCGCACTCGCAGAACGATCATAAAACATACGTTCATAGTAAATTAAGAAAATTCCACCTCCAAATAGCGCCAAAACAGTTACCCACTCATTTCCTACCAAAGTTCCCTTTATGTAGTCAAAAAATAAAAACCCAAGCACTCCAGCGGGCAAAAATCCAACCACAATTAATTTCCAAAGATAAAAATTGTTTAATAATTTTTTCCAATACAAAAAGGGGACAGCAAAAATCGCCCCAAGTTGTATAAATATTTGAAAACTTTTTAAGAATTCCGTTTGTTCTAGATTTAAAATGTGAGAAGCCAAAACCAAATGCCCGGTAGAAGAAATAGGCAAAAACTCCGACAACCCCTCAACGATACTAAGAACAATTGCTTGAAGAAAGCTCACACCTCAGTTTAAATCCAATCTGCTAAAATGCAAAATATGCTTGCTCGCTTCAAGAATCTTCTTAAATCAAACAGAAATGTTTTGCTCTTGCTTCTTGTACTTGGACTTGTACTTTATTCTAATTCTTTCGGTAACGAAATGTTCTGGGACGACCAGGACAATATTTCGTTTAATGAATATGTCCACAACTGGAAGTACTTCCCTCAATACTTTACTGAAAACAACGTCGCAGGCCGAGGACTCATTTCAAACTACTGGCGCCCGCTTCCGCTAACTATTTGGTCAGTTGAATGGCACCTTTGGCAAGATTGGGCCCCAGGTTACCATTTTATTCAAACGATGCTGCATATTTTTGCAGCATTTTTGCTCTTCATTCTATTAAAGAATCTTTTTAACAATCGGCTTCTAGCACTTTGCACTTCGGCATATTCCTAGTTCATCCTCTGCAAACAGAAAGCATAACTTATGTCTCTGGAATCTCCGACCCCCTAAGCGCAATTTTAATTTTTCTATCTCTTATTTACTACCTTAAATTCAGAGAAACTAACTCTCGTGTCGTCTGCCTGCGCAGCAGCGCCTTCCACGTGTCGCTTGCAGCCTTTGTCCTATGCTTTCTTGCCCGCGAAACCACAGTATTTTTCACCAGCTATTTTGTATTAGCAGAATTAATTCTGCACATTAAAAAACACAAGAAAATTCTGTGGCCCCGTTTCTTCGTAGACTCAACTCGTTATCTCTGGCCATATGCACTGTGCACTGTGTTCTATGTTCTATTGAGACTTTCTGTTTTAAATTTTCAAAACACACTAAATCTGTACGACAAACAAAATGAATTTACAACTAATCCAATCGTCCGCCTATTAACTTTTTTCAGAATCCTCACAGTGTATGTTCAACTTCTCTTCTGGCCCGTAAACCTCCATATGGAGAGAACTGTGGAACTTGCAGCAACCTTGTGGAAACCCGATGTTTTAATCGGAGCATCTGTACTAATCAGTTCAATATCTGCGCTAATCTTCTTCTTAAAAAGGAACCGGCTGGTCGTGTTTTCAATATCATGGGTTCTCATTGGTCTATTTCCAACTTCAAATATCCTAGTACCTATAAATGGCCTCCTATTCGAACACTGGCTGTACCTCCCCATGATCGGAGTATGGCTATTGCTGTGTTCGTGCTTTATTCGCATATCGCGAATCGCAAATGGCAAATTGTCCAAACTATTCGCAATTAGCTATCTGCTATTTGCTATTTTCCTCAGTATCCGCACCATCCAGCAAAATCGTCTTTGGGGCAATCCCATTACTTTCTACAACTACACACTAAAATTTGCTCCAACAAGTTACCGCCTTTTGAACAATCTAGGAATGGCATATGCAGAAAAAGGCGACCACGAAAATGCCATCCGTGTTTATCAGTCTGCCATCAGTGTAAATCCTGAAAACGCGGTAGCTTACCACAACTTAGGGAATACCCATAAAACATTAGGTGACAAACAAAAAGCCATCGAAGCATTTGAAAAAGCTATTTCTCTACAACCAGATTTCTATTTCTCCTACAATGCTCTTGCTGATCTTTACTTTAAAGAGAAAAATATCAAAAGTGCAGTCGAAGTACTTAACACGTTATACAAAATTCAACCATCTCAACAACTACTTCAATTAATCAAAGAGTTAGAATCACAAAAGTGAAAATACTAACTATCATCATCCCCGTGTTTAACGAACAAAATACAATCGAAGAAGTACTCAACAGAGTTAGAAAAGTCAAAACGCCTGGTTGGAAAAAGCAAATTATTGTTGTTGACGACTGCTCAACGGACAGTACGCCAAAAATCCTAAAAAAAATTCAAAAAAACCAAAGCTTCATTCTTATCAGTCACAAGAAAAACCTTGGAAAAGGTGGAGCAATAAAATCCGCACTAACTCTTGTAACTCCTAGCCATACGAGGCTAAATGCCGTTTTAACTCAAGACGCTGATTTGGAATACGATCCCAATGACTACAGCACACTCTTAAAGGCATTTCACCCAACAAAGCACCCAATTGTGTATGGCTCCCGAAATCTTGGTACAACCAATCGCGGTTACTTTTTTGCATACTACTGCGGCCGAGTCTTAACCAATATTCACAACTTTTTATACGGCTCTAAAATTACAGACCTAAATACAGGCTATAAACTCTTTCGTACAGATATCCTAAAATCCTGCAATCTACAAGTAGACGGCTTTGACTTTTGCCATGAAGTGACAGCAAAAGTTTTGAAAATGGGACATAAGATAAAAGAGGTGGCAATAAATTATTACCCCAGAACCTACAAAGAAGGAAAAAAGGTAGCAGTAAAAGACGCCTGGCTCGACCTCTGGACGACTCTAAAGTATAGATTTGTAGAGTAATCAATAAATCGGAGCAGTCACGTTACCGCATGCTACATACACTTTCGATTGAGCAACAGATTTGTGGACATTAACTGCCAACGGAAGCTCTCTCATAAGCTCATCAAAGCTCACATCAAGTGTTGTCTCAGATTTTCCATCAACAGGCGAGGTCAAAGAATACACAACCTCTCCGGGATTCGGGCAAGCACCCATATGAATATGTGCGTGTTGTGCAACTCCTTTTGGCGCGCCAGTCAAATCCAAAGTCACCATTACCCTTCCTCCTTCAATTTCCTTTATTGTCGCCGCTCCAGACTCACCCAATTTATTTTGTGCATCTAAAACAATCGATGCTATTTTCATTACGGGAGTTTTTGGAGCACCTGCTTTACCTGTGAGGAAGAGATATCCGCCGATTACAACAATCAATGCCGCAGCCAAAAGAAAAATGGCTTTATCAGATGAGCGCGATACAGGCCTTGATGAGACACCTTTGCTCGAAGTTCTTCGTGTAGATCTTTTTCGCCTAATAAATCCATGTAAAAGCATTACTACATTCTTGTCAAGTGTAGCAAAATACATCACAAATGCTCAATTTCGAAAAGTGTATACTGTTTCTTGTGAGAAATTTCTGGCGTTGGTACAACAAACATCTCTCATTAAACATTGCAATTGCAGCAGGCTTGTTTACACTCCAACTTGTTCATCTTTTTTGGTTAACCTCAAATGTCGTTTCCCAAAAGCTCGGGTTCCCAAACTTCTTTCCTGTTTCTAGTTTTTGGCAGTGGTTGCTAATTATCGTTGACTATACAGAAATCCCCGCGATCATAACTACTTCGTTTTTATATATTAATGATCTCCGATCGGGTAAAAACAACAAGGCCTTGCTATATCTTCTGCCTCTTAATTCTCAATGGATCCATATATTTTGGATAACGGACGAATTTGTTGTTGAGCAATTTTCAAAAAGCTACACGCCAGTCCTAACAGGCTTTCTTTCTTGGACCGCAATCCTAAAGGAGGCATTAAAAGAGTGAGTTTTCTCAAAAAACACTGGCAATTATTTGCGATTTTTCTATTGGCATTAATAATTCGCACATGGGACTTAGATAAAACTCCTAGCGGCTTCCATGTAGACGAGGCAAAAGTAGGCTGGAATGCATATTCGCTTCTTAAAACAGGCGCGGACGATTGGGGAAATAAATTCCCGCTCCATTACAACACATTCGGAGATTTTCGCCCTACGGGAATTATTTATCTAACCGTTCCATCAATTGCGATTTTTGGGTTAAATGAATTTGCAGTCCGCTTCCCCGGAGCTATAGCTGGAGCACTAACCGTTGTAGTCTTGTATTTCTTTATCAAAGAACTTTTAAACAAGCGTGATACTAAATTCAATATACTTAATACTTCATTCTTTACAGCGCTGGTTTTAGCGCTGTCGCCCTGGCACATAACCCTCTCCCGCGCAACCTCAGAAGCCGTCCCCGCAATCCTATTTACCCTCACCGGATTGTGGCTGCTTGTTCTGGGACTTAAAAAAGGTTTTACACCTGTCTACTTGTCTACTTGTCTACTTTCACTACTTGCTTCCTATTCCCTTTACCATTCCGCCCGCCTCCTTGTGCCATTATTTGCAACCACAGTATTAGCATATGTTTCATGGCTAGACTATCTAAAAAATCCCAAGGTGTCATATCTGTCCCACCTCGGAGGTGGAAGAGGTACAACACGTCGGTGTTTAGCACTTGTGCTGTGCGCAATTTTGTTTCTCACAACAATTCTCTTTTCGCTTTCGCCCTCGGCACACAGCCGCCTAAACCAGGTCTCAATCTTTACAGATTTAGACGTAAAATACGAACTTGACAAAATGCCTTTTGAAGATGGCCCAAACAACATTCTTGTTGCAAGAATTTTCCACAACAAAGTAGTCACTTATTCGAAACATTTTGTAAACGAATATTCTCGATATTTTTCCGCAGATTTTTCTCTCAGACCAAAAGTGGCAAAGCCTGGACGCTATCAAACAGTAGGAATGGGAACCCTGACATATGTGGAACTCGCACTATTCATATTTGGCCTTATTTATCTAATCAAAAAGCCTTCTCCTCTTAGACTCGTACTTGTACTGCTACTCTTGGCTCCGCTTCCCGCCGCAATTACAACAGAAGACACCCCAAACCTTTCCCGTGCCTCCTACATGATTCCTTTTATCGCAGCCATCTCCGGCTACGGTCTGTGGAAGTTGTCAAAAACAAAGGTCTATCGCTTTTTACTTTTTACTTTTTACTTTTTACTTTCACTTAACTTCATCTACTTCCTCCACATGTATTTTATCCACAATCGAGTTGGGGGTTCAATGAGCAGAAATGAAGGAGTACAAGATTTAGTTGAAGTTCTAAAAAGAGAGTACCTAAATTATGACAAAATTTATCTAACAGATATCCCAGACAACCTATATCCTTGGATCGCTTTCTATAATAAGTTAGACCCAAAAAGTTTTAACCACCCCTCAAAAAATCGCGATAAAGGACCATGGACATACGAAAAATACAATTTTGTAACAGCAAGATGTCCTTCAAGGGATGTCTTCAATGAACCTGGAAAAATATTGGCAGTCGATGCAGATGCTTGCGAAGCTCAAACTCCTCCGGGAGCAGAGATGCTAGAACACATAAAAAGACCCGACGAAACTGTGGTTTACACACTGTGGAGCCGAGAATAACTATGCTCGATACTTTTACCCTTAAAAACGGAATTCGTGTCGCAACCTACCGGATGAAGTCTTTGCGTTCAATCCACCTCCGTATAAATGTTAAAGGGGGATCAATTCTTGAAAGTAGTGGGCAATCCGGCCTTGCACACTTTTTAGAGCATCTGTTAATCCAAGGCATCCCCTCGCTCCCAAATGCAGAGGCAATGTCAGATTATATTGAAGGCCTTGCAGGCTCCTACAACGCCTCAACAGGCGAATTTACCATAAATTTTATAATCACAGTCCCCGCAACCCATCTTGAAGACGCAATAAAAATTGCCTCAGAAGTATTTTTTGAGCCACTGTTCCCGGAGACCGCACTAGAGCGTGAAAGGGGAGCAATAACCGAGGAAATTAAACAAAGAATGGATTCCCAAGAATATAAAATCGGAAAGTTTGTTAAAGAAAATAGGTTTATAAAAAAGAGCATTCTTGCAAAATCAGTTGCTGGCCAAATAAAGGATGTTGTCAAAATGACAAAAGGCGATATAGTCTCGTTTTGGGAAAAAATCTTTTGCACAAAAAATACATACATTTCGCTAACAGGAAGCTTTGAGAAAAAAACGCTTGATAATCTGCTAACTCGCTATTTTGACCGCTATCCAGGAAAAGCGCCAGCCATTCATATACCAACTTTCAACTACACAGAACTCTCCCGAAAAACAGTAGCAATTCGTTTTGATCCAAAACTCAAATCAAACTATATTGATCTCTCATTCCCGTCTTTGAGGCTTGAACACAGTTTGGTTCTACGCTTAAGGCAAAGCATACTGCTTGCAATATTGGTAAACCTTTCTCGCTCCAGAATGTTTAGGCTTTTAAGACATCAAAAAGGCTTAGTTTACGGAATTAATGCAGGCTCATACGTAATAAACGGCTTGGGATATACAGCGATTTCATCTGAATGCGCCAAAGATAAATTGGAAGAAGTCATTTCACTGATCGTCCAAGAGCTTGCAGCATTTGTTAAAAATGGGCCAACAGAAGAAGAACTGCAGGTAACCCGCGAGTTTTTATCAAACCAATGGCTTATGACCTTTGATCATCCCTCCTCAATTGCAAATTGGATAGAAGGGGATTTGGTTTGGGAAGACAAAATCCATCTCCCAGAAGAGATGATTGGGATGATCAAAGAAACGAAAGTTGAAGATTTGGTTGAACTTATGCAAAAGTATTGGGATTTTAAGAAAATAAATTTGGTAATTCAGGGCTCAACAAGAAATACTGACGAGAATTGCAAAAAGTTTACAGAAATCCTAAAAAAAGCTCGAGTGATTCGAGGCGACACCTTAAAGGTGTCCGCACAAAAAAGCCCCTCGTGATGGTATAAAAACACAAGGGGCAGAAATTACTGCGCGTGCGGGAGAACCAAGCTCTGAAGAACAATAATTACACAAAGCGTCCCACCAACAGCTTGTCCCAAAGCCACCCACCTCTCCTTGACAGCCCACATGTAAAGCCCAAAAGCAAAGTAGGTGAATGTGTACAGTCCCCAAGTTCCCAAACTGCCGCTCATATACCGTCCAAGAGCGAAATTGTTGACAACCTGTGGGAACAAACCGACTATGAACAAGTACGAAACCATTCCGCAAAAAGCTCCTTATATCGTAGATTGAAAAGATTGTCCTCAATCTTTTATATTAAAATGTGTGCAAGATTGAGTGAAACACAAGGAGGACATGAAAGTTAGTCAAGGAAATTTGAGTCTAAAACTTTTGAGCAAGATTTGGTATAATTTAGACACAAGCCGAGGTGGCGAAATTGGTATACGCGAGGGCCTTAAGAGCCCTTGTTCGCAAGGACGTGTGGGTTCGAGTCCCGCCCTCGGCACATCACCCCACACCTCCTTCTATTTCATAGCAGAAATACCCTCTAATACTTGACAAACAGCCCATATTGTGATATACTAGGTTTGTTAGAAAGTTAGATTAGATTCCTCTAGTAATTTTTATTTTCGTATCGGAATCTTTTCATGGTTTTTAACAGCTCGACTTGCCCAAAACAGGTTCGAGCGCAATAAAACTGCACATTCAAACAACCTACTTGAAGGCGGCACTATTTTCACACAACAAGCCCTTGGGATCAATCCCTGACACGCTTATTATCAAGCACGTCACATCCCCAAGGGCTCTTCCATGCTTTAAAAGTAGTAGCGCAATTCATTGCGCAATCACAAAGTAGGAGAGAGCGGCTTGACTATGTAGCAAGACTTAACTTTAATAATTCTCTCCAAGTTCTTATCCAAAAATTCAAAGGCTTGCTGTTTCGGCAAGTTCCAGGCTCCTAGAGTTTTTAATTTTTTTCCTTGAAGCTTATGACGAAGTCTGAGCTTATCTCTTTCCCTCAAAAAACTTCCGTGTCGTTCTTCAAGCCCAAACATAATCGCCCAAGAATCCGAAGGACAATTCTCTTCATAAAAATCCAAAGTCTTCCTCCAACCAATCCAAGCATCCTCAGACAAACGAACAATATACGGATGGTCAATTCTATAGCCTAAATTCGGCTGTTTTACAGCCCCAACCAAATGGTCAATATTTATAAAATTCAAAATAAAAATTGCCAAAACCGTGTTTATCACTCCGGCAAACGGCATGAGGCCAGACTTAAGCTTATCTGTAAGATTAAAAATGAAAATTAACAAAACCCCCAAAAGCCACAAGGCAAAAACCATTCCCACTAACCTTACCTGTGTAAATCCATGTACTGCCTGATATAGGTAAACTCTGTAAAAAGCTGAAGACAAAACCAAAAACACTTCCCCTAAAAATGCAAAAGACAAAAATCTAACAAATCCAGAATTTCTTTCTTCCTTAGGCTTTCTAATTAAAAACCACAATAAAACCAAACTGATAGCACTTACAACAACCAATTGAAAAAACCCTCTTCTCGTATATTCAGAATATGAAATATTTAATTGCGCCAAAAGCTCTGTACCGGCAAATAGATATTGAGCCTGAACAGCCAAAAATAGGGCTGTTACAAAAGAAACTGCTGTTGTTGCAATTGTGACTGGCAGCTTAAAGGCGTTTGCAATATTTAAAGAAAACTCGTCCTGTTTAAAATTAAACTGAGATAACAAGCTTGAGAAAAGCCCAAAAACAATTAAGAGTTGTGCCCATGTTCGAAAAAGATCAGAATTAATCTTAAACGCTGGGAACGAATCTAAAAAGTCATTAACATATCTGCCAAATATTGGGTCCGCACTGGCAAAAAGAGATAAGAAAACTAGAGCTAAGGCAACCGCCAAAAATGATCCCAAAATCAAGCCCCCAGACCTTTCTTTTGTAACCTGTTTTTTCAAAGACACCCTGCCCAGAAACCCAAACAAAGACAATAAATAATCACCCAAGTTCCGAAAAGTATGTAGCAAAACGCCCTGTGGAGCAAAAATAATAGTTTTTATAGTCAAAAGCGACTCTCTATTTACTCGAACAGTAACAATCATGTTGAGAGCAATGACCGCAACGGCAGTTAAAAATCTTACAAAATCAGAAGCTCTTAAGGCCAAAAATACAGTCAACAAGGTTGCTGAGCCTAAATAGAACATTACCTCCTTCTGATTTTCTGGTTTTTTGTAAGAGAAGAGGAAAGCAAAGGAGAATAAAACCTGGACGACAAAAAACCCAAGACCCCAATAGTTATCAAGAAGGAGGAAGTAGTATGAAGCAGTAAGAAAGATTTCGAAAGTCAGTCGCTTCACGAGCCATTTAATTGTATCAGACCAACGCAAGTTTAGCGCGAAATAAATTTCGCTAATACATGTATTAGCGGACTTCAGTCCGCACGGGGAGGTTATGGCACAAACTATGATATAATTTACCCACCTCGGGGATTGGCTCAGCTGGTAGAGCGCTCGCTTTGGGAGCGAGAGGTCGGAGGTTCGAATCCTCCATCCCCGACACACTTACCAACCCCATACACTTCTCACACTCCCGTTTAAGGTTTCAACGGAACAATTTTAAAACTAAGGCGGTGAAAATATGGGTGCTAATCTTTTGACTTCATTAATAAACTTTGTGTTAGGCGTAATTGAGCTTTTAGTTGGGTTGAGGTTTGTACTAAAACTATTTAATGCAGGCCTTGCTCCCGCAGTAAATTGGGTTTACGGGACAAGCCAGCCTTTGGTTGCGCCATTCGTTGGAATGTTCCCAAATCCAGTGCTAAACGGAGGATTCATGATTGAATTCGCAAGCCTTATTGCACTAATAATCTATGCGTTGATCGGGTATTTGCTTGGGAAGTTTGTAGCAACAATCGCCTACAGAGCTCGCCGGAGGGTAGTTGTTGAGGAGTAAATGTGTTAAAATATGCTAACGTATGCGGGAGTAGCTCATGACGAGCGAATGCGAGTCATATCGGACTTTTTTTCTTAAAAAGTCCGTTAATTGGTTAGAGCGCGAGATTAGTTGAACGGCTCAACATCTGCTTTCCAAGCAGAAAAAACGGGTTCGACTCCCGTATCTCGCTCAGCATAAACAACAAGCCTCGTTTCCCGCTCATTGGATTTTCCCCATATTCTCCTTGATATCCTTACACATTAGTGTTTGAATGGAGTATGTTAACCCAAGAAGATCTTGGTGAAATCGAACAACTTATTGATGAGAAAGTTGTAGAAAAAATCAAACTTCTACCCACAAAAGACGAATTCTTCGAGAAAATGGATCAAGTCATGGGGGAACTCCAAGCAATCCGTGATGAACACACTATGCGTGACGGAAGAATCGACGACCATGAAGAAAGAATCGAAAACCTCGAAAAAATACACCCCCAGGATACACACGCAGCAAGGTGAAAGCACTCAAAAAACTAGCCCCACTTTCTCCCTATTTATTAGTCTTTCTTATTTTCTTCCTTCCCGCAATTGACACTGATCTTGGCTGGCATCTTCGATACGGAGAACATTTTTTAAACACTGGAAAGATCCTTCGAGAAAATACACTTACTTATTTTCTCTCAACCTACGAGTGGAGTCACTCGTATACGCTTTATCAAATATTTACCACTTTAATATATCGAAGCGGAAGTCTTATTAGTCTTGCTATAGCATACGGCTTTCTTGGTGTTACACTTTTCTATCTCTTTAATAAAATAAACAAACTTTCTCCGAACTTTTCACTAGTTCTCTTTTTACTTTTCACTATCTTTTCCTGGAATGTCTTCTCGCTCGGATGGCGCGCCCAAGTATTTACCATACTTTTTATATTGATCGAATTTTGGATTTTACAAAAATCAGAAAAGAGCCAAAAATGGCTTTTCCTCTTGGCAACTTTGTTCGTTATTTGGGCCAATACCCACGGCGGATTTATTCTGGGAGTACTTGTACTGTGCTTCAAAACTCTTGATTTATCCCGAGGTGTCATATCTGTGCCACCTCGGAGGTGGAATTCTACCTACACCTTAGGATTTTGCACACTCTTAAGTACAGCGGCAACTTTTATAAACCCTTACGGATTAAACATTTGGCAAGAAACCTTGAAACATTCCCAATATCCCCTCCACACATTAATTGCAGAATGGGTAAAACCCTCATTGGTGATTAGTGTTTATGGGGTAGTGATAGTAGTAACACTACTTGCTTTCATATGGGTAAGAAAAGCTAAAGAAAAATCTTTTTATACGCTCATTCTCCTACTAGGATTATTCCTTCTTTTTGAAGCCAAAAGAAACACAGCTATTTTCTCATTGTTTGCAATTCTTACTGCATTAAGAATTTTCAAAAATGAAATTGTAAAACTCGAATCCAACAAAACTATGAACACACTTCGACTACAACTATTTAGCCATTTAACAATTGTTTCCTCAGTTATTGTATTCGCAATCATCCGCATACCACACACTATTAGCATATCCACCAACTGGGAATCCTACTGCGGAGCAGCAAGGTTCTGCGGAGCAGGTTCTTACTGCACAAAAGGCCTCGTAAAATATCCGTGCAAATCGGTTAACTTCATACGTGCAAACCCTGTGAGCGGAAAAAACATGTACTCTGCCTATGAATGGGGAGGCTTTTTAGAGTGGCAGCTGCCCCAATACAAGCCGTTTGTCGACGGCCGAATGCCTACCTGGAGTGACTTGAGCCCATATACAGAATACCTAGAAATTATCCAAGCCCAACCTGGGTGGGACAAAAAATTAGAAGATTACAAAACCGATTGGCTCCTAATCGGTAACGGAACGTTTTTAGATATCGAACTTAAAAGTAATCCTCGTGTAGAATGGAAAGAACTTTACCGCGATGAAGTTTCTGTGGTCTACACTAAAATCTAATTACCTCCTAATTGCTGTTCTTCTTATCTCGCTCTTTTTTAGAACCTACAAAGTTGTAGAAAGATTCGAATTTGCCCATGATGGCGATCTTTTTTCTTGGATCGTCAAAGATATAGTTATCGACCACCATCCAAGGCTCATAGGCCAACTCACTTCTGCTCCCGGAATTTTTATCGGCCCTTTATACTACTACTCTTTAATTCCATTTTTTCTTTTGACAAAAATGGATCCAGTTGGGGCAATAATTCCGATTACCATAATCGGTATCCTAACAACTTTTTCCTACTGGTTTGTCTTCAAAAAGCTTTGGAACGAAAAAGCAGGCCTTATCGCCGCGTTTCTTCATGCAATACTTTATACGTGGGTCTATTTTGATAGACGAATTGTCCCCTCAACTCCAACAAACCTTTGGACAATCTGGTACTTCTACTGCGTAGTAAACCTTGCTCGTGGAAACTTCAAAGTTTTGTGGATCGTAGGACTTTTAGTCGGCCTTATCTGGCATATCCATATTGCGCTCCTACCAGCATTAGTTGCTATACCGGCTGCTTTCTTCTTTTCAAAAAAACTCCCTACAAAAAAAGACTTTTTACTTTTTACTTTTTACTTTTTACTTACTTCTATTCCACTTATTCTATTTGAATTCCGTCACAACTTTTCCCAAACAAAAAGCCTGTTTTTTAACTTTTCTAAGGAACACGGATCTAGCCCTGGTGGCCTAGAAAAAATACAAGAAGTATTAACAAAAATCTCATCAAATGTCGAAAAACTTTTCTTCTTCCCGCAAAGTTTTCCCGGTAATAAATTTATATTCTTTGCCATAATTCTTTCTATTGGATTATTTCTTGTATACAAAAAGTGTTTAAAACTTAAAGAGGCCTTATTATTTTATTCCTGGGTATTAACAATAATTCTCTTTTACGGTTTATCTTCAAGTATTCTTTCCGAGTATTACTTTTACAATATCGAAGTGATTCTTGTAGGATTTGTTACTCTCCTTTTTATATGGCTCTTTAATCAATCAAAGTGGTTAAAATATATTGTTATCGCTACATTGTCTGTTATTTTTATTAATAACGCCCACTATCTAACAACAAGCTATTACTATGCAAAGGGGTACAACGAAAGGAAAGAACTGACAGAATTTATAGTAAACGACTCCAAATCCAAAAATTATCCCTGTGTTGCAATTTCTTACATAGCAAGTCCCGGAGAAGATGTTGGCTTTAGGTATTTTTTCTGGTTAAACAACCTTCATGTCAATAAACCCTCTTCTGGTAGCCCTGTTTATTCAATTGTTCAACCAGAACATTTAGCATACGGCAAAAACGAGAAACATTTCGGACAAATTAAGCTTATCCCCCCGCCTGAAAATGAAGTAAAGTCAAGTCAAGAAATCCAAAAAAGTTGCGCAGGAGAAAACTCAAATCTCACAGACTCAATGTTTGGGTTTACGAAGTGAAAACCAGGCTGAAAAGTGGTAAAATATAAAGAACATAGGCTCCCGTAGCTCAATGGATAGAGCAGTTCCCTTCTAAGGAAAAGGTTGCGTGTTCGACTCACGCCGGGGGCACAAATTGACACTTGTGTATAATGAGAGCCAATGGCAGTACAAGATCTTGACAAAACAAACCCCTCAAAAGATGTTACCCAAAGCCCTGCTGTTGAGGATGAGGAATCAGTAAGCGGAACTACTCCTCTTCCAACCTCAGACGATGATGTAGGAGAAATGGTTGAAGACTTCACAGGTAAAGAACCCCAGCTTGACGAGCTTCCCACAGATATGGTCAACGAGGCAGAGCGCCGAAGAAGGATTGGAGAAGACGAAGATGTTCCTCCAAGAGAACCCGGGATCGAAAGACTTGAAGATCTTGAAGAACAAGATCCAAACGAAGAAGACTCCTACGACGACCCGATAGAGTAATCTTGGGTGATCGACGGGGATCGAACCCGCAACCCCTAGGACCACAACCTAGTGCTCTACCATTGAGCTAC
>JBBTXW010000036.1:10120-21593 GCA_038062025.1 Patescibacteria group bacterium | reverse complement strand
GAGGCAATCCTCCCCGCTGCAACCTCCGACAGGTGCGTTTGAACAGCTTCCGTGAGCACCAAAGCATGAGGGCTTAGATAGATTGTCGCTTGAACACAGAACCTGGCTTAACTAGTCCTAAAGAACACAAAACACCGCGCTCAGCGCGGTTTTTTGATGCTCTTTTGACCCATTTTGCACTAAAACACTTGACAAGGTATAAAATTTTTCACACAATGACTGTAGTGAGTTTCACAAAATGAATGGAGGTGAGATTATAAAATGACGCTTTTTCAAGCATGGCAAAGCGCTTTAATCGCCGCCTGGACGCAAGTTTCAACAACTCTTCTTTCCTTTATCCCCAATTTCTTAGGCGCGGTCGTAGTGTTTGTACTCGGAATCTTAATAGCAGTTTGGGGCAAAAGACTTGTCGAAGAATTACTGCGCGCCTTAAGGCTCGAAGACGTTGCAAACCGCTCCGGCTTTAACAGCTGGATGAAAAAAGCAGACATAAGACTTTCCGCAACAGAATTGGTTGGAGATATAGTACGTTGGATTTTATTGTTAGTTTTCTTTGTTGCGGCAATGGATATTTTAGGCCTAAAGGTTGTTTCTGGAATATTAGGACAGGTACTAGGCTATATACCAAATGTCTTGGCAGCAGCTCTAGTTTTAGGAGCAGGATTTTTGGTTGCTAATTTTGTCGACGGGTTAGTTCGAGGTGCTTTTGCAACCATAGACCATGACGCAGCCCGTCCAGTTGGACGCATGGCTCGCTGGGTTGTTGTCGTTGTTGCATTCTTTGCAGCGATTGACCAATTAAAAATTGCCCCTCGCCTTATTGATACTTTCTTCCAGGGATTAACATGGACTTTAGTCTTGGTAATTGGTTTATCAGTAGGTCTCGGAGCAAAAGATTTGGTCGCAAAACTATTAGATGACTGGTACAAGAAACTTCACAAGTAATCTTGTGTAACTTTCGTACCCCGCAAAGAAGATAGCCACTCGCCTAAGGCGAGTGGCAGCTTCGTGCTTTATGCAAAAAAAGAGGCCTTAATGGTGGGACACCAAAAAAACCTCGTGAGGTTATTTCCTCAAATAAGATAAAAGAACAAATCACTGAAAGAAGTGTTGTTTCTCTGGAACTTAAAAGACTGATTAAAGATCTCCAAATTTAAATTAGTAAGTACATTACCCTCTATGTTATCTCGTATAGACAGATTGCATCTGATATAGTAGTTTTGTGCTTGCAAAAGTCTTCTCCGGTGCAACTGTTGGGTTAAACGGTGTTTTAGTTGATGTTGAGATTGATATTGCAAGCCAAGGGCTTCCTGCATTCAATATCGTAGGCTTAGGAGACAAAGCAGTTGAGGAGGCCAAAGAAAGAGTCCGTGCTGCATTAAAAAACTCGGGCGCCGATCTTCCTCCCCGCCGAATTACTGTAAATTTAGCACCAGCAGATCTTCCAAAAGAAGGCCCGTCTTTTGACCTCCCAATGGCAATAGGAATCCTTCGTGCTTCAGACCAAATCCCAAAACAAGATTTATCTGACTCATTGTTTGTAGGAGAGCTTTCTCTGGACGGATCTTTACGCCACACAGCAGGGGTTTTGCCCACAGCGCTTTTGGCAAAAGATAAAAAAATCAAAAAAGTATATGTTCCAAAAGTAAATAGCGAAGAAGCCTCAGTTATCAAAGGAATTGAGGTTTTTCCTTCCGAAAACTTAATTCAATTAATCAAACACTTCTCAAACGTTCAAAAAATTAAACCACTTAAAACTATCCCCTTTTCCGATTTGGTTGAAGAGTCAACAGCAGAATTTAATTTCTCAGAAGTCCAAGGACAAGAAACAGCAAAACGCGCTTTAGAAATTGCGGCTGCGGGTGGGCACAATTGTCTTATGCGTGGAATTCCGGGATCCGGCAAAACAATGCTTGCTCGCGCATTTCCTGGAATCCTACCAAACCTTACCGAAGAAGAAGCTTTAGAAGTTACAAAGATTTATTCAATAACAGGCAACCTTGAAGACAAATCAATTATTCGCTCTCGCCCCTTTAGAAGCCCGCATCATACAATTTCCAGAATCGGTTTAATTGGCGGCGGCTCAAAACCAATGCCTGGGGAAATTTCGCTTGCCCACAGAGGAGTTTTATTTTGCGACGAGTTTGCAGAATTCCCCCGGCACGTTTTAGAGGCTCTAAGACAGCCAATGGAAGATGGAAAAGTCACAATCTCTCGCGCCGCAGGATCTGTCACGTACCCAGCCGAATTTATGTTAATCGCAGCAGTCAATCCCTGTCCATGCGGCTACTACGGAAGCGACATAAAACCCTGCAAATGTCTCCCCGGAGCAATTTCCCGCTATCAAAAGAGGCTATCTGGGCCGATTCTTGACAGGATCGATATCCACATTGACGTCCCCCAAGTTAAAGCAGAAAAACTGATTGGGAACACTCGCGACGCAGAAGACTCAAAAACAATTCAAAAAAGAGTGCAAAGTGCCCGCGACATCCAACTCAAAAGGTTCAAGGGGTTAAAAGTTAAAGGCAATGCGGAGATGAATACCAAACTTGCAAAACAGTTTTGTCCTCTATCAGTTGAATGTGAACAGGTTTTAAAAAGTGCGGTAAACTCAATGGGCTTGTCTGCCCGTTCTTATTACAAAGTGATTAAAGTTGCCCGCACCGTAGCAGATTTAAAAGGGGAAAAAGATATTCTACCTACGCATATTTCTGAGGCACTTATGTTCAGACCAAAACAGGAGAACTTGCTTTGAGACTTGTCATCCAGCGAGTATCAAGTGCAAGCGTTTCAAGTGGTGGAAATGTAGTTGGAAGTATAAATAAGGGCTTATTTATTTTAGTTGGTGTAGGACAAGATGACTCAGTAGAAAAAGCAAATCTTCTTTCCGAAAAGCTCCTCAAGATGCGGATTATGTCCGACGAAAACGACAAGATGAATTTGTCGATAATAGATGTGCAGGGGGAGGTTTTAGTGGTCTCTCAATTTACTTTATATGCCGATACATCCGGCGGAAACCGCCCGTCATTTGTCAAAGCCGCAAACCCCCAACTAGCTAAAGAAGTCTACGAAAAATTCGTGGAATCTCTCCGCGCACAAGGATTAAAAGTAGAAACAGGAAGCTTTGGAAACTATATGAATATCAAGACGGAACTCGATGGACCGGTAACGATTCTAATTTAGAAATTTTCTCGAAAAAAGAAGCCCTACCCCTACAAACAAAAGAAAAGCCGTTTGGTTTTTATCATATTGCTCTTGCTTTGACCTGTCCTCATCAAATCCTCTGACACAACGCTTTGCTTGTTCCTCAGAAACTGCTGATTCTTCAGGTGTTGGCGGCCTTGGCGTTTGTTTTCCGTTTGTGTCGTAGTCATAATAAACTTGAGGATACTGTTCGCACTCAGACTCTCGACTATAGCCCGACCCTCCTGTGCCAGAAAGCATTAACACAGAAGGATAAACTCCTCTTATTGGATATGGAACGCTCCTCATCTTTATATGTATGAAGCGAACCGCTCCATAAAGCCCCATCAAAAGAAAAAGCACACCAAGAAAATGAATCCAAGCATGTGCACCTGAATATGTCTTGCCCTCAACCATACCTCACACTACTCCAGTAGACCGTTTTTTGTCAAGAAATCACCCAGCAGCTTATTATTTCTATACTGCTGGCCAATTGATACAAGATACATATTCGTATCAATCCAATAACTCTGGGGTAAAACTTTCATAAGTTCTATTTCTGTTTGTTCCGGCGTTTTTGTTTTTACCCAACCCAAAAAATTTGCAATTCTATGAACATGTGTATCAACCCCAATTGCAGGGATGTTAAAGCATCGTGCAAGAATTATATTTGCGGTTTTCCTACCAACACCAGGCAGGCTTGTAAGTTCCTCTAATGTGTGGGGAACCTCCCCATTATGCTTTTCTACTATTTGCTGTGCCAGCCTCTTCAAATTCACAGCTTTTGCGCGATAAAAACTAACAGGCTTTATAAGATTCTCAGTTGTTTTGGTGGGAAGTGCCGCAATTTCTTCTGGCGTGGATGCAACTTTGAATAGTTCAACACAGCGCTTCGCAGTGGTTTCGTCACGTGTTCGCGCAGAAAGCATTACTGCAACCAATGCATGAAATGGAGTATCTGAAACCGGCACCAACGGTATTTCTCTATAATTTTCCCTGAAAACTTTAAAGTAGCGTTCGAAGTCCTTTACCATTTCTTAAACCACAAGCACTCCACCTTTGGTGGAGCACTCGTGCTTATTCAAAACCAAACGTCTAATAATTTAACGTTTTCCGATCTTGAACATTGTTGTGCCACAAACTTCGCAAACTGCTTTTGTTGCAGGTTTGCCATTTTTCATTGTGACATCTTGATGATTTTTGCCTTCGCGTGAAGCCCGACATTTAACACAGTACATTGCCATAATTATTAAGAAGTATTCTCTTTATTTCACCTCCTCTCACGCTCGTGCCCAGTATAGCACCAACTCGAGGCTAAGGATAAACAAGGCTAAAACAATTGTGCGTACAAGATCTGGCATGTTGAGTGTATTGCCATCTAAACTGTCCGATTTATCGGCCTTTTTTGCCTGCCCAGCCTCAGACCCTGCGCGCACAAAATTTTTTGGATCGTACGCAAACTCCCTCTTGACAACGCTCGCCTGAGCTTGTCGAACGGCCCAAGCCTCCTGGGCTCGAACTTTCTGCTTTCTGGTTTTTCTTGGCATGCTTCTAAATTACAGTATACTTAAAAATATGGCTGCTACAAGTAAAGCCCCCTCACTCGAAGAGCTAAATCTTCCACGGACGTTAGGGGCCGATAAAGGAAGGCTTCAAAATGTTGACGTCCCGATTGTTACAACTTCCGCAAGCTTCCGAACGGATCCAAGAGATCATGACATAGTTTTTTCCCGCGGACATTTCTCGATGAGCGTTGCGCTGTTGGAAGAGGCGCGCAATCAAGGACTCACGTCTTGGTTTACAGATCCGATAAACTATGTCTCAAGATCTGACTGGGAGAGATTAAAGTTTGTGGTTTTAGTGGGACAGCTTGTCGCAAGATTTCCTTTTTTGAAAAAGATCAAAGATCAAACGGATGCTCTGACTCGTGGAAATTTACCAATTACTCATGCTATTACAAAACCACTTCTATATGCCACAGCAGACGACAACACTCCAGTTATCTCAACCCATTACGAAACAGGCAACATCCTTGCAAAAGAAGGTAGGGTAGTTTTGCAGGTAGTAACAGACCCCCATGTTCGGTCACAATATCTTCTTGAAGCCGGAAGAAAGAATATTTGTTTTGCAGTTTTTAATGAAGATACAAAAAAAGAATTCATAAAAAAAGCAAAAGAAAAAGAGGTGGATCTTGAAGTAGAAAGAGTTGTAGTTACCGGTCCCCCAGTTGATCCAAGGATAATTCGTGCAAGGACAAAAAAGAATACTCAAAACTTTAAAAACCGACCCTTAAGGTTATGTGTCACAACGGGAGGCTTAGGTCAGAACCGGGAGGAAATAGAAAATTGTCTTGAGAGCATTGCAGAAGATGTCAAAAGCGGCAGGATCCAGCTAATCTTATATGCCAGCACTCTTCCAAGTTTCCGGGAAATGTATGTAGATTATTCCCGCCGCCATACAATTCCTTTGGGATCAAATCCAGCCGATGAATCGGGAAGCGTGCGAATTATATATAGTTCAAGCGTTGTAGAAGCAAACCAAACATTAGTAGATTACGCCTTCTCCTGGGCAGATGGCTTTGTAACTAAACCCTCAGGAGATATGGCATATGACGCGGCAGCTGCGGGATGCTTTATTCTTGCATTAACTCCTTGGGGCGAGTGGGAAGAAAATGTACAAAAGATATTCTCAGACCTTTCGATCTTAAAAGAAGCAGATATGAAGAATTTATCAAAACAGATTGATACTCTTAAAAAAGAGGGCTGGATTTATGCGGCAATCAACAATGCGCTAAATTTAGATAAATTGTTCTTAACCGGTGCAAAAAATATTGTAGACCTTCAGCAGAAGCTTGCATCCAGGGGTTGACGCTAACATAAGCCGTATATAAAATGGATGAGTTCAAATGTTACTCGCTCCACCTTCTGTACTAATAATAGGTGGGGTTTTTGCTCTTTGGCTTGCAGGAATTACCTTTTGGATTTTTAAAATCGCTTCCCATTACAATAATTTAGTCAAAAGAAGTGATAAAAAAACTCTTACAGATATTTTAAAAAGCATCCTTGATTGCGCAAAGACGAATGAAAGCAAGATAGATCTTGTAGATAAAAAACTTGATGCTTTAGAAAAAAGAGTAGAAGGACACATCCAAAAGCTGGGTGTGGTAAGATTTAATCCATACGGCGATACCGGAGGAAACCAATCTTTTGCAGTAGCGCTTTTAAACAGCAAAAACACAGGAATGGTAATATTAAGTCTGCACGGCCGGGAGGGGACTAGGGTTTATACGAAAACCGTAGTCAATGGCAAATCAGCCCAAGACTTGTCATATGAAGAAAAGCAGGCAATTGAACAAGCAAAGTGAGTTTTTATTAAATGACTATTCCAAAAAATATAACACTTAAAGTAGCAGGAGGACTTCTTGGGTTGTATCTTGTTTCTGCTGGAATTTCCTACGTACTCTTTTCTTACGTTTTTAAGGGCGGAAAACCAGTTTCTCCTCAAAATGTCTCTCAAACTCGCGGCAAGATCGATCCGTCTGCCCCAAGAACCGAAAGTTGCCCATTAAACGGCAAAATGTTTACAAAAGCTGAAAAAGATATTTGGGAAAAGAGAAGACCTCTTGGGATAATGATTGAAAACCATGAAGAATCGCGCCCTCAATCAGGACTTTCCTCAGCAGATATAGTTTATGAAGCAATCGCAGAAGGTGGAATAACCCGATTTATGGCAATTTTCTATTGCGGAGCCTCAGCAGAAGAAATAACGGTTGGCCCCGTAAGGTCTGCAAGAACTTATTATCTTGACTGGATTTCTGAGTACGGAAGTGATCCATTGTATGTCCATGTTGGAGGAGCCAACAAGCCTGGTCCAGCCGATGCGTTGGGGCAAATTAGAAATTATGGATGGGACGGATACAACGATCTAAACCAGTTCTCTATAGGATTCCCAACTTTTAGGAGAGATTATGAACGCCTTGGTCGTACTGTTGCCACAGAACACACTATGTATTCAACAACTGATAAATTATGGGATGTTGCAAAAGAGAGGAGCTTGGAGGCTAAAAATAAAGATGGCGAGGTCTGGAGTGAGGGATTCAAGCCTTGGAAGTTTGAAGACGGTGCTGTCCCTGGGACTCAGACTGCTCCAACAATTTCATTTCCTTTCTGGGCTGGATATTCTCAGTATGCTGTAAATTGGTCACATGACAAAGAGAGCAATACGTATAAAAGAAATAATAGTGGGCAACCCCACAAAGATTTAAATAATGAAACACAGCTTGAAACAAAAAACATAGTTGTTATATTTACAGCCTTGAGGAGCCTTAATGACGCCGAAAAGCATATGCTTTATACAACGACTGGGTCGGGACGTGCACTATTTTTCAAAAACGGAGAGGTCTTTGAGGGAAAATGGGCAAAGAAAACAAGAACAGATAGAACAATCTTTACAGATAGTACCCGAAAAGAGTATACATTTGTAAAAGGCCCGATTTGGATTGAAGTACTAGACCCTACGACAAAAGTAACCTATCAATAATCTGCTCCAAGTATCTTCTTGCCTTATGTTGCCTGTGGTACCCGTGATACTCGTGCTACCCTACAAAAATGGCTAACTTACGCGATTTTATCGTTTCTAAAGTTCGGGTGAAAGTCATAAAAAGCTTCCTTGAGAACCCCAAGGAGATGTATCATGTTCGGGAACTTGTGAGGCGCACTGGAGAAGAAATTAATGCTGTTAGGAGGGAGCTTGCAAGAATGGAAGAGGCAGGAATGCTCAAAAAAGAATCGCGAGGAAACAGGCTTTATTATTGGTTTAGAGATGACTATGGCTTTTTCCCAGAGCTTTTAAATCTTGTTGCGAAAACTACCGGACTAGGTTTAAACATTCGAAAAAACAGAGGAAAAATAGGCAAGTTGTCGTTCGTTGTATTCTCTGGAGAGTTCGTAAAACATGCCTCGAGACGCCAAGCAGATCAGGTTGATGTTTTAGTTGTGGGCGATGTAGTTCTCCCCGAACTTGCAGTCTATATACGTCTTGAAGAAGCAAATCGCGGAGCAGAAATAAACTATACTCCAATGACGAGAGATGAGTTTGAATTTAGAAAAAAGCGTCGTGATCCATTTGTTCTGGGGATACTTTCTTCCTCAAGAGTTATGATTTTAGGTTCGGAACAAGAATTTGTAAATTGACATGCGCCTTGGCAGACTGCTCACCATTCTTATACTCACACTAATCAGTGCTTATATCGCGCTTCCTACAAAACTTCCTTATGGCCTAACTCGTCCTCCTATTGCCTTTTGGGTTGGAGACAAATTCTTCTTCAAAAGTTTTGATACAAAGCTTGGCCTTGATCTTGCTGGCGGAAGTAGTATGGTTTTCGAAGCAGACACTTCCAAAGTTTCCCAAGAAGACAAAGAAGATGCGATCATTGCCGCAAAAGATGCAATAGAAAGAAGGATAAATCTTTTTGGGGTTGCAGAAAGTACAGTCCAAACTTCTCGCGTTGGAGGCTTCAGTAGAATAATTGTTGAGCTCCCGGCAGTTACCGATACCCGATCTGCTGTCGCTTTAATCGGTCAAACAGCACAATTAGATTTTCGAGAGTATGTTCCGGAAAAAGAAGCGTCCCCTAGTGGACAAATAACATACGAGAACACAGTCTCTACGGGATTTACCGGGAATGACTTTAAAAAAGCAAGAGCTGATTTTGATCCTCAAACCGGAAAACCAATGATTTCCTTTGAAACGAAAGAAGAATCAGCAAAAAAGTTTACTGAGATTACAACCAGACTACAAGGAAAACCACTTGCAATATTTTTAGACAAAGCAAGAATTTCGGCACCAACAGTGCAAACCCCAATTACAACTGGACTTGGAATTATCCAAGGGGAATTTACCTTAGAAGGTGCAAAGTCTTTAGCAAACCTTTTAAACTCTGGAGCCCTTCCGATACCAATTCAATTGATTGAACAAAGAACTGTTGGAGCAACTTTAGGAGCGGAATCAATAAAAGCAAGCATAACAGCTGGGCTTGTAGGTCTTGGAGCTGTCGTTTTGTTTATGGTTCTTTATTATGGGCGGCTAGGAATTGCATCATGCTTTGCACTTTTGATTTATGGATTACTAAGTCTTGCAGTATACAAGCTTATTCCTGTTGTTCTAACTCTCCCCGGAATTGCAGGATTTATTTTATCTATTGGGATGGCAGTTGACTCAAATATATTAATTTTTGAAAGATTAAAAGAGGAAATTAGAAATGGTCGTATGTTTAAAGATGCTTTAGAAGTTGCATTCGGCCGCGCATGGGATTCAATAAGGGACGCAAATATCGCAACTTTAGTTACCTCATTTATCCTCTTTAACCCATTAAACTTTGAAGTTTTACATACCTCTGGTCCAATTCGTGGTTTTGCCGCAACACTATTTCTTGGAGTGGTAATTAGCTTGTTTACAGGAATTTTTGTGACAAGAACTTTACTTCGTGTGTTTGCTCGAAAGTGACGAGTTACTATGGATTGGATGAAATTTAGACCAATATATTTTGCGATCTCTGGGGTTGCCCTGGCTTTCTCGGTGTATGCCATAGTAATGTGGCAGTTTAAATTATCGATCGATTTTAGTGGAGGGACTGTTGTTGAATACAAGTTTCCCGATGGAAACATAAAAATTGAAAAATATGGAAGCGACTTTACAGAAAGCAAAGCCAGAGAATACTCTCAATCGCTTCCGGAAAAACCCGAGATTATTCGTTTTGAAACTGTTGGGCCGACTTTTTCTCAAGAAATTTTAAAGAAAACTTATATAGCTTTGGGAATCGCAGCCGGCTGGATTCTTGTTTGGGTTGCCTGGCAGTTTAAAAGTTTGCAATTTGGAATTTCTGCTGTCTTAGCAACTCTACACGACACTGTAATAATTCTTGGGACATTTGCCGCTCTTGGTCATTTTATTGGTGTTGAGGTTGATATTCTTTTCGTAACTGCGGCATTAACTGTATTGGCTTTCTCGGTACATGACACAATTGTTGTATACGATAGAATTCGAGAAACAATGAAAAAACATGGTGGTTCCTCAATGAAGGAAATAGCAAATAGAGCGCTTTCAGAAACCATAGTTCGCTCCCTCAATAATTCGCTAACAATTATCTTTATGTTGGTTGCTTTGTTCTTAATGGGTGGCCAAACAATAAAATGGTTTGTAGCGGCACTTCTTGTGGGCACAATCTCCGGTACTTACTCGTCTCCCTTTGTCGCAGTCCCACTTTTAGTCACCTGGGAAGAGTTGAAAAAGAAACTTAAATAGATAAGGGTATACTACACTCCTACATAGGAGTGTAGTGAAGTATGCAACCGTGCACCTGTGCAGAGTGTTTGGACCGATTCTTGTGAGGGATATATCTTAAGACAGGACTAGATGACAAAATTCCTTAGCTTCGTTTTCTGTGACTCCCCACCATGTTGCGTAGCTCTCTATGGGTAAATGTTTATTGGGGTACTTTTCAACTGAACCCTTAACATATTTTACTGCAGCGGCCACAGTTTGCAGAGCATTTGTGGGGCGGCTTCCTTGTTTAACCAGAATGTCTAATAAATAATCGAGGGATTCCATAGAGACTTCAAATTGTTGTGCGATTTCTTGTTTTGTTAATATCCTTTTTTTGTTTTCAATCAAAGTATGGTCTATCCTATCCCTTTTCCTTTGTGTTTCAGTTTTTGGTATTGCTTTGGGTATTACCCCACTGGAACGAAGTCTGGCAATTGATCGTCTGATAGTTAGAATAGAAATATGTCTATGCAGCTTTTGCGTAAGTATTTTTTCTAGCACAGAAGCTTTTAGTCTAGACCCCGCTCTTGTAGAATTTTGCAAAAGTTGCTTTACCAATCTATCTAACTCCCTTGTTTTTTCATCTGTCCTCTGGGTCTTGGTAATGGATCTACTTGACCTGCTTCTATGAGCCTTGAAGTTAAATCCTGAACATAACCAGAAGATAAATGTAACCTTCGTGCTATTTCCTTATTTCTTAAACCTGCCTTTCGTAATCTAGTAACTCTTTGTGTTGCAGAACGGCCTCTTGCTTTCCTTTTAATGTTGTCAAGCCTGCCTTCTTTTTTCAATTTTACCACATCGGTTTGGACAGTTGTGCGTGATACATTTAGCTGCCTGGCGATTTCCTTATCACCAAGATTTTTTCGTACAATCAAGTTTTTTACTTTTGTTCTCCTGATTTCCATTTGGGAATGCATGTGAACTGTGTGACTGTGTGTTTTTGGAATACTGCGCTTATGTTTAC
>JBBTXW010000036.1:0-10020 GCA_038062025.1 Patescibacteria group bacterium | reverse complement strand
TATGTTTACTGAGAAAATTCCTATTTTCGATATAATATGGAAACAAATTCTACCGTTCTACCTAGAGCGGTAGAAAGTTAATGTTAATGGAGTCAATATTAAGCCAATACTATTAAGAGAGAAGTGCAAATCTAATTATTTTAAGAGGTGTGGCGGGGCCGACTTCAACGCCGTAATACTTTTTATAAGTTTCATACATTTGCTCATCACTTTCAAAAGATTCATGGCCTTCTTTGTCTTCGTCGGTTAAATTACCTAGTGTTGTTTGTTTAATTGAAGTTATTTTTGCTTTCGCAAATTCTTCGCCGGTTTCTTTGTTGATTAAACTTAGCTCGTTACCTTCAGTTAAATCTTTGTCATCAAACAGTCTCCATGTAGAAGTTTTACTTCCATTTAAAATCAATGGAACCAAATCCGGAGCAAACTTTAGGGTCTTCATGATAGTTCCTTAACCCGCTCAAGAAGATACTCACATGTGTTTCTAGCCAAATCCTCCTCAACTTCAGCAAAAAGAGTATTTAGTATTTCCCCGACTTGTGGTCCTGAAGGAATCCCCAAAGTTTCCATAACATCTTTTCCATTAATTGCTAAATCTTTTACCGAGAAAGGCTGGATTTGAACTTCCTCTAAACGTTTTTTAAATTTATCAAGACGCCAAGATGTTTCTCTAGCCCCTCCCCCAAGTCGATCTCCTGTACGAAGTGCAAGCATATCTTCCAAATTTTCAACCCCGACATTTTTAATAAATCTTCTTATTGCAGAATCAGTTTGCCGCTCATCAACTGTAAATTGGTGATGCCTAATTAAAATCCACAGTTTGTCTTTTTGCTTCTTTGAAAGTTTAAGCCTATTTGCAACATCTTTTGATTGTCCTGCTCCAACTACTTCATGGTTGTAAAAAGTAACAACTCCTTTTTCTGTTACCTTACGAGTTTTTATCTTTCCGACATCGTGCAGCAGCGTGGCTAATCTCACCAATGGATCAGGTGAAGGACAATATTTAAGTGCCATGAGTAGGTGGTTGTAAACATCATAAATGTGATGTCTCCCAGGGCTTTTTTGCTCAACTCCAATTGCTTCTTCAAGCTCAGGTAAAATGTATGTTAATAATCCGGAAGAATGAAGCATTTTAGTTCCCTCATCTGGATAGCCGGATGCAAGAATTTTGAAAAGTTCATCCCTTATTCTTTCCCAAGAGACATGCTTTAAATCTTGCGCATGCATTTTTATTGCATCAAAAGTTTTTTCTTCTATCAAGAACCCAAGCTCCGCAGCAATTCTTACAGCCCTCATCATTCTTAAAGAGTCTTCTGAGAAACGATCGACCGGATTTCCAACTGTTCGAATAATTTTTTTCTCTAAATCTTTTTGTCCGCCGTATGGATCAACAATCTCTTTGCTTGCAGATATGGCCATCGCGTTGATTGTAAAATCTCGTCTGGCTAAATCTTCTTCCAAGCTTTTACCCCAAGAAACTTTGTCTGGTCTTCTTTTGTCAGCATATCCATGCTCCGTGCGATATGTAGTTATTTCATATGGTTTTTCTGAAGATTCGTGCGCAATCCCAACCGTTCCAAATTGGTTGTTGTAAAACCCATCCGGAAACAGTTCTAAGATTTGTTCAGGAGTTGCATCTGTTGTAAAATCCCAATCACCAGTACCCCGCTTTAGCATCAAATCACGAACAACTCCTCCAACTATATATATTTGGTAGCCAGCACGTTCAAACTTGTGGAGTATTTCGGCAACGAACTCGGGAAAGTCAGTCTTCATGGTAATATTCTAACAGAATGAAAAACAACACAGAAATAATAGAAACCTTGCTCAAAAATCGTGGGATAACAACAAAAAAACAAAAAGAAGAGTTTTTTAATCCTCCTCATCCAGACAAAATCAATGCAAAAGATGTTGGGATAAACCTTCTTCAATTAAATAAAGCAGTCAAAAGAATTAAAAATGCAATAAAAAACAAAGAGAAGATTATTGTTTACGGCGACTACGACGTAGACGGAGTATGCGCCGCTGCTATCTTGTGGGAGACCTTAGTTTCTTTAGGCGCAAACACACTTCCATATATTCCAAGCCGTTTTACAGAAGGATATGGATTAAACATTGAAAGTATAAAAAAGTTAAAAGAAGAAGACCCGAGTGTGGGATTAATTATTACAGTTGATAATGGAATAGTTGCAAACGAAAAAGTAGATTTTGCAAAAAGCTTAGGAGTGGATGTAATAATAACAGACCACCACATGCCAGGTGCTGCCTCACCCAAGGCGCACTCAATTGTGCACACAACCCAAATATCTGGATCTGCTGTGGCACACTTCTTATCTTGCCAGTTAATTACAAATTACAAATTAAAAATTAAAAATTTGCCTGGTGACCATTTAGGTCTTGCGGCCATGGGGACAGTTGCGGACGTTCTTCCGCTTGTTGGCAACAACCGCTCAATTGTAAAACATGGCCTCGATGTACTTCGCAAATCAACAAGGCCTGGCCTTGCAGCTTTGTGCAAAGAGGCAGGAATTGACCAAAAACAAATCGACACATTCCATATCGGCTTTGTAGTAGGCCCGCGGCTAAACAGTTCCGGACGCTTAGAGCACGCAATGGACAGCCTTCGCCTGTTGTGTGTTAAAAACCATTCAAGAGCGCAAGAACTCGCAAGAAAACTCGGGTTAACAAACCGCCAAAGGCAAGAAAAAACAGAAAAGACCCTAAAACACATAGAAGAAAATTTCTCCGAAATATGGAGCAAAAAAACTCCTGGAATACTCTTTGCCCACCATGACTCATATGAGGAAGGAATCGTAGGAATTGTTGCCGGCAGACTTGTGGAGAAGTTTTACCGACCAGCCATTGTAATGTCGCGTAGCGGGGTTCTATATAAAGCCTCAGCAAGATCGATAACACAAGTTAACATTGTGGAAGCTATAAAAACTGTCGGAGAAGGGATTTTAGAAAACGCAGGGGGTCATCCTATGGCAGCAGGCTTTAGCATTTTGCCGGAGAAACTTGAAGTATTTAAAAAAAAGCTGACTGATTATGCAGAGAAACTAAAGGACGACTTGTTCGTTCGTGAAGCCAGAATAGATTGTGAAATTGAATTTTCCCTTGTAGATCAAAAACTTTCCAAGGAAATTAAAAAGTTCGCACCTTTTGGTTTTGGAAATCCCACACCTGTATTCAAAAGTACAAACGTCGCTGTTGAAGATGTACGCTTAATAGGCAAAGACAAAAACCACATAAAGGTACTTTTGTACAAAGACGGACGAACACATGAGTCAGTGGGATTTGGAATGGGCGATCTTTATTCAAAAATAATTCCAGGAAAGTTTGTGGATATAGTTTACTCAATCGAGGAGAACAATTGGCGTGGAAATACCAATCTGCAATTGAAGTTAAAATCTATTGAAGGTAAAATTTGATTTGTGCAACGAACTCTTTCATCCCAAATTAAAAACCACATTAACTCCAAAGTGAGAATCGTTGGATGGCTCTACAAAAAACGAGAATTAGGAGGAATGACTTTCTTGTTAATACGAGATCGTCATGGACTGTCTCAAGCTCTTATTGAACAAGGAAGTGAAATCGAAAAACTCCAGGGTTTGCAAAACGGAACAGTGCTGGAAATCACAGGAACCGTTGTTGAGGACGAAAGAGCCCCAGGAGGTGTTGAGCTCCATGAATGCCAAATCGAAGTCCTGGTTTCGGTAGAAGCTGTTGCTCCAATTGAAATTGACAAACCAATTGATCATTCCCCAGAAAACTTAGAAACCCTTTTTGAAAATAAAGTTGCCAATATGCGAAATATAACTGAACAGGGTATTTGGAAAATCCAGGCAGCGGTAAGCGACGCGATGCGTGAATACTTAAAATCCCAAGACTTTACAGAATTCCACAGCCCTAAACTCCTTGCAGAAGCAACAGAAGGAGGGGCTGAGGTTTTTGAGCTTGACTACTTCGGCAAGAAGGCAACTCTTGCACAATCTGCACAATTTTATAAACAAATCTTCGTTGGTTCTTTAGAGCGTGTTTTTGAATTTGGGGCAACTTATCGTGCCGAACCAAGTATGACAACCCGCCATATGACGGAATTTGTAACTTTAGACGTTGAGGTAGGGTTTATAAACGGTTTGGATGATTTAATGGGTCTCCTTAGCGGCTTGATAAACTTTACTGTTGAGAAAGTTTGGAAAGATAAAGAAACAGAATTGTTGGGCATGGGAGCAACAAAACCCGTTTTGAGGGAAGAGTTTCCTGCTATCACCCTTCAGGAATTACACGAGCTTTATCTTAAAGAAACAGGAGAAGATAAAACGTCCGAAAAAGACCCAACTCCGGCAGAAGAGCGATGGATCAGTGAATATTCTGCCAAAGAATGGGGGTCGGAAGCGGTTTTTATAACCCACTTTCCTTCTTCAAGCATGAAGTTTTATCATTTCAGAAGCGAGAAAAATCCTGAAACCGCAGAACGCGCAGACTTAATCTTTAGAGGAGTTGAGATTGTAACAACATCCCAACGAGAACATAGGTACAACAAACTGGTTGAACAGCTGGTTGAAATCGGCGGAAACCCCGAGCACCCCGGCTACAAATACTTTCTCCAAGCTTTCAAATATGGGATGCCGCCGCACGGCGGTTTTGGCCTAGGCCTTGAGAGACTAACTCAAAAAATAATTGGTTTAAACAACGTAAAAGAAGCAACTCTTTTCCCTCGCGATATAAACAGGCTTACTCCTTAATATGCCCCAAAAAAAACAGACCACAAATTTTAATGTTCTTACCCTTTCTTCGATTTTGTTGGTAACAACAAGCGTTGTTGGTGGTCTTGCTTCAATCCAACCCAAAGAAGAGCTAAAAACTTTAAAAGATACTCCTCAAGTTATGAAAATAGAGATATTGGAAAAGAATCTCCCTCTACCTGCCCTAAATTCAAAATCTGTTTATGCAAAAGATTTAGAAACCGGAAAAATTTTATTGGCAATCAATGAAAAAGAGCCGGCATTGCCTGCATCAACAACAAAAATTGCAACGGCGCTTGTTGCAATGTCATATTATGACCTAAAGACAGTATTAACCGTGGGCGATATAAAAAAAGTAGAAGGACAAAAGATGAAACTGCTTCAAGGTGAAAGAATAACTGTCGAAAATCTTTTATATGGGCTTTTGGTTTTTTCTGGAAATGATGCCGCAGAAGTGTTGGCTCAAAATTATCCGGGTGAAAAATCTAACTTTGTGGTAGTAATGAACCAGATTTCAAGAGATCAGGGCTTGGGGAATACACATTTTACAAACCCACAAGGTTACGATGAGTATCTGCATTTTTCATCTTCAGAAGATTTAGTGAAACTATCAGAATATGCAATGAAAAACCCAAACTTTGCAAAAATAGTAGGTACAAAAAATTACGTTGTAGCAAGTGTTGACGGAGCAATAACTCATGAAGTTGCTTCCACAAACGACCTATTAAAAAGCATGCCCGGAATTTTAGGGGTAAAAACCGGATGGACAGAAAACTCTGGAGAAGATTTGGTGACGCTTTATGAAAAAGACAAACATAGGATTTTAATGTCAGTCCTTGGAAGTTCAGATCGTTTTGGGGAAACAAAAAAGATTCTTGAATGGATTTTCCAAAATTACGAGTGGGTTAATTAATTCCCGTAGTACTCATTAGTTACGGCAGGGACTATTGCCCTGAACCCGCTTATTTCATCCCCATCAAAAACATAAACTGGCTGTAGAAATTGTTGAGGTTTCCCAGAGTCAAAATACCCAATATAAACTCTCCTTACAACAGCGTTGGTGTTCATCACAGCACTTGTGCCAGTTTTTGGTGCCGCAATAACAAACCCTTTCCCCATTTTTAACTCCTCAAATGCCGAATCTGGAGTCTTGATTGGGTAAGTGGCCCTTTGCCCCTCATCAATCGGAAAGTAATGATACTCCCCGGCAATAACCTGCCTTGCTCCGGACGTTTCTCCAGAAACAAGAAGCCAAACAGTTCCCCTGTCATTTCTAGGAGTAATAACAGGAAGCCCGTCATAGCTTCTCCTTAAAAAATTTACTCTTACAAAATTTGCCTCAGAAAGCGACCCAACGCGCATTAGAGCTTCTGGGCCTGATGCTAAAAATTCAACCTCCTGACTGCCGTTTTCCAGGTCTTCTACAAAAAGATCAGCACGACCCAAATATGATCGAGCAACGGTTATTGCCTCCTCCCGAGATCTCAGGCGTTGTTTTAAAAGCTCTGAATCTTCTCCCAAGTTATAGCTTAATGAAAGAGTTTTATTGACTATATTAATATCCAAAGTCGCTGGAACATCTTTGTGGGCGAATCGGTAAATTGTGTCGCTTAACGCTGTCCCATCGGACAAAAAGCCCAAAGCTTGGGCAATCGTTTTAGATTCGGTCAAATCTGCAAATGAAGATTGAGGAGTTGGCATAAAAAAGACATTAACTTGAGATGGAAAGGATGGAAGGTTCTTCGATGGCAATTCTAGAGTATAGGTTAAGTTATTTGATGGGAATCTTGAGTCAAATATTAGAGTGGGCATTTTCCCAAAAGTGACTTGGGGAGCAGGGGGAGGCTTGGGGAACACAAGCCGGTAGAGATAATGGGCCCCCATGAACATAAATCGTGAGAGTATAAGAATTACTAAAAAAATCGACCCGTATTTTATCGCTCGTCTTGCCCAAAAGGCGGTTTCTGTTAAAGTCATTTGAGTAGCTTTCAGTATACGTTCAGAACGTGTTAGAATCAATCCTAAATATGGCAAAAATTAGAGTAAGAATTGCGCCTTCTCCAACGGGATATGTGCATGTTGGGAATGTGTATGGGGCCCTTTTTAATTATGCATTTGCCAGGAAAAATGATGGTGATTTTGTACTTCGCCTGGATGACACAGATCAAAAACGTCATATCGAGGGAGCAGAAGAAGTATTATATGCAGGACTTGAGTGGTTAGGAATTGAATGGGACGAAGGTCCCGATAAAGGGGGGCCGTTTGGCCCATATAAACCATCTGAGAAAAAAGAAAAATACAATAAAATAGCAAAAGATCTTGTAGTAAAAGATTTAGCCTACGTTGAAGACGGCGCGATAAAACTTAAGTCCCCCGGAAAAGATTTCTCTTGGAATGATGCAATAAGAGGAGACATAACATTTCCTGCAAGCGAAGTTAAAGATTTTGTAATTCTTAAGTCTGACGGTTTTCCTGTATATCATTTTAACTCAGTTGTAGATGATATTGAAATGCAAATTTCCCATGTTATCCGCGGGGAAGAGCACATTTCAAACACACCGCGTCAACTTGCACTTTTTGAGGCATTAGGCGCCGCACCACCAATGTTTGCACACTTCCCCACACTTCGTAATGCAGACCATAAAAAGTTGTCAAAACGGCGCGATCCTGTAGATCTGCGTCTTTACCGCGAGGCAGGGTATTTGCCCGAAGCGCTAGTAAATTTTTTGTGTCTTCTTGGTTGGTCGCACCCGGAAGGGAAAGAAGTGTTTTCTCTAGACGAGTTCGTTGAAAAGTTTTCTCTGGAAAGAGTAAGAAAAGCCGGGCCAGTTTTTGATACAAAGAAACTCGATTGGCTAAACGGTGTTTACATAAGGCAGCTGGATAACAACAAAATGGCCAAATTGCTAAACAGTTATATAGCTCAAGAGACAACTATTGAGTTCTTAGAAAGTGTGGTTCCGCTTATTAAGGAACGGATTAACAAGCTTTCAGAAGCAGAGAGTTTATTAACTTTTTTCTGGACACGGCCTGTGACAGAACGTGGAACTTTCGAAAGCGAAAGTGCAGGCAACCACATAGCAGAGGCATTAATAGTTTTAAGGAGAATACCTGAGTGGAATCTTGATGAGGTAAATACCAGCCTTTCTAAAGCAATTAAAGAAAATGGATTCAAAACGGGAGACTTCTATATGACTCTCAGACTTGCTATTTCTGGGGTAAAAATCACTCCTCCCATAAACGAATCTATGATAATCTTAGGAAAAGACGAAGTGTTATTCAGACTCGAGGAGGCGCAAAAGACTTTTGTCGATATAGAACCTCCTGAAATTGGCTAAAACATGAGAAAACCCGCCCGCCCCGACACAGACCAAATCCGCTCGCGTCTTAAAGTAAGGCATCTTGCCGCCAAGACGAGTCTGCGGCAAAAACACCCGCATGCCCAAAACTTTTTAGAAGAGGCGGGGATAGACCTTGGGCAGATAAGACAACATTCCTCAAAACTCCTAACAGCCGGGGCGATTGGGGGCGCCCTCCTTCTTCCAACTGCCGTTCAAATAGAAGAAGCCAAAGTTGAACCATTAATTAAAAGACACGAATCCTCTGAGAGTGCTCATTATGTGCCTCCTGCAACTTTTGAAGCAGAAACAACCAACGACCTAAACCTTACACTTCCTTCTCCAGTTGCAAAAATCCTAATTGACTCAAAGACAATACAAACCACAAGCTCTCGAGAGTATCTTCAAAAAGCATTACAAACAGTACTCCCTCAAATTATTGATAGGTTTTCTCCACCATTTTTAATACGTGAAGAAGAAAAAGTTGTAGAAAAATTAATTACAAATGGTACAAAAATCCCAACGAAAGCTACTCTTGAGGGAGAACACCTAAATACTACGTATGGGTATATCGGCGCAGAACAACATTTAAAAAGATACCCAGGAGATACAATCGATAAACATTCAACCCAAACTGAAGGAATGGCGCCGGGCTTGGGGGGATTTGGGTACTTTACCGAAAATGGCGTTTTAACTTCCGATGCAATCGAACGCGAAAAATATTATGTTGTTGCACAACTTATGTATTTGCCTGATTGGAAACAGCGAGTAAAGTATCTTGCGAATTGGCACAAATGGAGAAAAATGATAGTTGTTAATATTGAAAACGGAAATGCAGTTGTAGGAGCTATGGGAGATGCGGGTCCAGCAGCCTGGACTGGCAAGCATTTTGGTGGAAGTCCGGAAGTGATGGAAGCGCTCGGAGGACCCAAATATAAAAAAGGAAGAGTAGTAATGATGTTTGTCGACGACCCTAACAATGAAATCCCTTTGGGCCCAGTGAAATATAATGAGTTGCCTGAGAAAATTGTTAGTGCAATCTAATTTAGAATGAAGTGTGAGGTGTGAAATATGAGCAAAGTCTGGTACGACCATTTAATTATCTTAGAAGAAGTTGAGATTGAATTGGGGAAACTTGAGTTGGATCGTGAGGAAAAAAGGGAACTTGAACATCTAATTGAAGAAATGACACATCACAGAGTTATGGATCGGGTCTTGACCCATTTGCCAAAACAACATCATAAAGAGTACTTAAAAAGATTTGCAAATTCTCCCCATGACCCGGGACTAATACATTATTTAAATGAAAGGATTGAGGAAAGTGTTGAAGAGCATGTAAAAGACGAGATGAAAAAACTGAAGAAAGAGATATTGAGTGATTTGCGCAAAAAGTGACAATTCTTATTGTCATCCCAGACTCGATCTGGGAACTATATAATATAGATACTGAATCGAGTTCAGTATGGCGAAATCATTTCGCCACTCTTCCCCAAAGCAAATAAACTGCTGAAAGCCCTACCAAAAGATAAACAAGATCTGAAGCTCCCTGGAAGGATCCTAAGATTTTCTCAACTAAATTTAAATTTCCTGCCCCCAAAAAATTTCCCAAACCAACCAACCCCCAGTTTACTCCGCCGACTATTATTAACCACCAGGCAATAGTGTTTAAATTTTTCAAAACGCTCACCCCCTTTTTTCCTACTTTAACTTAATAAAGAGTTTTTTTCGAAAACTTGTCAAGGCGCAAAAAACACGAAAACGGTATACTTTAAAGATATGGACAGAAACCTTGGAGGGATAATTTGGACAAACCATGCGCTGCAACGCTTAAAAGAGCGTGGAATAAAACAAGGTGATGCTCTTGCTACTTGGCGCAGTCCTGATCAATCCCGCCCGGCAACTGCAAGAAACTCCTGGATTTATTATAAAACCTATGG
>JBBTXW010000035.1:0-46108 GCA_038062025.1 Patescibacteria group bacterium | reverse complement strand
GAGGGGGTTTTGCCGGCGGTTTGCGATTCAGAAAGATTCATCCCAACCATTGTAAATATTTCGTTTAGGCGGGGTTTTATAATTCCTTCAATTAAAGTTTTCTCAGAGATTTTTCTGTCGCCTTCTTCGACATTATAGCTTTTCAGATCAAGCTCGTCTTCTTCTCCTTCTACTTTCCCTTTTTTTCTTTTCTCGCTCAGAGTAATCTTTATTTTTTCAGCTGAGTCAAGAGAGACTCTTAAACCTGCTGCAATATCGTTTGTTACATTTTTGCCGCCAATTGGGAGAACGGAAGAATGAGCGATTGAACCCTCAACGTAAACCACAATTGAGGTTGTTCCTGCTCCAACATCTACCAAGACAACACCAAGCTCCCGTTCTGTATCTGAAAGTACAGAAACCGCAGAAGAAAGCCCAGAAAAAACCATTCCTGTCGGGGTTACACCAACTTCTGAGATTGTTTTTTGGATGTTTTTAACTGCAGTTGTAGAGCCGGTTATTAGGTGAGTTTCAACCTCAAGTCTTACACCGCTCATTCCTTCGGGATCTTTTACTTGGGTTTCGCCGTCGACTTTATATTCTTTTGGAAGCACATGGATTATTTCGCGGGCTTCGGGCAAAGAAACAGCTCGGGCTGCTTCAATCACTCTTTCTATGTCTGTTCCTGAAATTTCGCCTCCGGGGTCTGCAACCGCAACAACGCCATTTGAGTTTCTTGAGTCGATGTGTCCCCCGCTGATTGTTACAAATGCCTGATCAAGACTATAGCCCGCCATACGTTCTGCTTGTTCGACAGATTCTAAAACTGCGGCTGCTGCCTCATCGATATCTACAATTTGGCCTTTTCGGACTCCACGGGACGGTACCATCCCAACTCCGGAGATTGAAATTTTGTCTTCTAACTCATCATATTGAGAAACCAAAGAAGCAATCTTTGCAGAACCTATATCAATGCCTGCCAGGACACGTGTTTTAGCCATATATAAAGGTAGACAGGTAGTCAGGTAGTAAAGAATTTTAATATTTATGTTTACTTATCTACTTGTCTACTTTACTACACTACTTGTATTTTAGTACTGGATTTTTGAATCTTAAATCAATACTTACCGGTACTTTGTTGTTCATGCGTAGCCGTTCTATTTTAGCGTCCAGTAGAATCAATTGTAAAGCACCTACCAAAACCTCGGGGTCGCGATTTGTGGGAAAAAGTATTTTTGTGTCACCAAGATCTAAGCTTAGTTTTTCTTCTTCAAGCGTAGTATTTTTTACAGTTTGCACTTTTGAAACAAGCTGAAGGATTTTCCCAGAGGTTAAAACTTTATTTGAAACTTTTTCTCCGACGACCGGATTTGGAAAAGTTGGAGATAAGACAAGTGTTGGAACGGCGGAGGATTTTTCGAATGACAGAACAGTCCCATCTTTTGCGACCAGGAAAGTCCCATCTAAATCTTCTTTTGAAATTCCAATAAAACCGGTTCTTTTTTTAATAATAACAGAAAGAGTGTTTGGCAGGATTTTGTGAACATAAACTTTTTCGTTTTTAAAATCCTGTAAAAGTGACTCCTCGACTTTCTTGTTAGATAATGTAACCAAATTGTTTCCTTTAAATTGGTCTAACCGTTTATATTCATTTTGATCGCATGCCCCGAATTGAGTTTTACATGAGATTTGCGAAATCAAAAAAATACCAAAGAAGAGATTTAATACTTCATTCATTTGCTGTTTCTAAAACCAGGCGGGCAAGATTTTCGGCGGCTTTCGGAACTGTCAGTTTTTTTGCTTTGAGTTTTTGATCTTTTGAGGGCGGGGCTTTGAGCATTTCTTCAATTGCTTTTAGAAGTTTTTGAGAAGTTAACGAGTCTTGATTTAAAACCTTTGCAATACCGGATTCCTCTAAAATTTTTGCGTTTTTTACCTGCTCTCCCCCTCCGGACCAAGGGATTGGAATTAAAATTGCGGGAGTGCCTGTTGCGGCAATTTCAAGAACTGTATTTGCGCCTGCGCGAGAAATTACTAAATCAGAGTTTAATAATCTTTCTTCGAATTTTTCCGGAGTATAGTTTGGAGCAATGTGGTAGCGATCTTTTGAACTTTGAGAAAGAGAATCTTTAACTTTTTGAACCTTTTGGCTTTCAAGAATGCCTGTTTGATGAAAAACCCTGTATTTTTTTAAAAGCTTGTTAAGAATTTCAGAAATATTTTCGTTGATAATGCTTGATCCACGGCTTCCACCAGTTACGAAAATGGTTGGAATTTTTCTACTTTTTCTCTTTAACCTATTGAAGAACCCTTTCCTTGTCGGATTTCCAGTTAACACAACCTTTTTGTTAGTTCCATAAGTTCCAGGAAAAGTTATTGCTATTTTTTTTGAGAGAAAACCAACAATTCTATTGGCAAGTCCAGGAACAGTTGTTTGTTCATGAGTTACAACTGGGATTCCTAAAATCCAAGCTGAGAAAGCAGCAGGAACTGCCACATAGCTTCCAAAAGAAAGAACAACATGGGGTTTTATTTTTGCTATGAAATATAGAGACTGGATAAGTCCTACAGGTAGTTTCCATAAATTAACAAATGTTTTAAATATGTTTGGGTGAATTTTTGCTGATTTTATTGGGTAAAACGGGATTCCTTTTTCGGGGATTACTTGATATTCAAGCGTTTTTGAACCTGTTCCCTCAATTCCTTCTTTTTCACCAATCCAGTAAATTTCTGCGTTTTTTTCAAGAACTTCAATTGTCGCAAGTGCAGGAGTAGCATGGCCTCCTGTGATTACTATTCTTATTTTATGACGTAAGTCTGTTTTATGACGTAAGTCTGTTTTATGACGTAAGTCTGTTCTATTCATATTCTCTCTTTTCACTTCGCACATCTCACTTTCTTTTTGCGATATTTAATAGTATTCCAATTCCCGACAAAGTTACAAAGAGCGAAGAACCTCCATATGATATCAGCGGAAGAGGAATTCCGGTTAAGGGGACCAATGCAACCATTGCAGCCAGATTTATAAAAGCCTGGATTGCGATTCCTGATGTTATCCCAATTGCAAGAAGTCTGCCGAAAGGATTTTCTGTACGCGAGGCTATTTGGTAGCCTCTGACAACTAAGAGCAGGAATGCGAGTATTATTCCTATTCCCCCAAAAAACCCAAGCTCTTCTGCAATTATTGCAAATATTGAATCAGTTGCAGGCTCCGGAAGAAAAAGGTGCTTTTGTCTTGATTGTCCCAATCCCAATCCCCATAATCCTCCCGAGCCTATTGCGATTAATATTTGACGGACATGGTAGGAAGTATCTGCTGGATCGCTATGAGGGTTTAAAAAAGTCATAAGCCGCTCTTTTCTATAGCTTGACGATAGTGCAAGTATGAGGCTGCCAATAAGTCCGGATGCGGTAATTCCAACAATATGCAAGAGTGGGGTACCGCTTGCAAAGTAAATTACTAAAGAAGTAAGTGCAATTATTACTGTCGTACCCATATCTGGCTGAAGAAGGATTAAGCTACTTACAACTCCTACAGGAGAGGCAAATTTTAAAAACGATCTTTCCTTTACAAGAGATGTCGACAAAAACGTGATCACAGCAAGTTTTGCCAACTCCCCCGGTTGAAGCCCTAAAAATCCCAAATTCAATCTCCGGCTTGCACCAAGTGCTGTGACTCCAACTCCTGGGACAAGAACAAGGACAAGAAGAATTATTGTTCCAATAAATATCCAAAGAGCAGCTTTTTGCCAGAATTTATAATTTATTTGAGATAAAATAAACATCGAAAAAGCACCCAAGATTGCCCAAATAAGCTGTCTTTTGAGATAAAAAAACTTATCTTGAAAAGTTCTTGTTGCATCGGCGACAGAAGCATCAAAAACCATGGCAAGGCCGAAAATAAGCAAGCCAAGGGTTATAAATAGCAGCGGTCGATCGAGTCGAACGGTTTGGGCACGAAGGAGGGTGAGGCGTTTCATTTTTTAGATGAAGGCAAGCCAGAGTCCGACTATAGCTAGTATTATGCCCGCCAACCATGCCCTCATTACTATCTTGGGTTCCTCCCAGCCGATTGCCAAAAGCGCATGGTGGATAGGCGCGAGAAGAAAAATTGGACGCTTTAAAACTTTCCAACCGAATATTTGTATTGCAGAGGATACAACTTCCAAGACGTAAATCCCTCCAATTATGACTAATGCAATAATGCTTCCTGTTAGAAGCCCGATTAAACCAAGCATTGCGCCAAATGATAAAGAGCCTGCGTCGCCAAGAAAAATTCTTGCCGGCCAAACATTAAAATAGAGAAAGGCTATAATTGCTCCAAGCCAGAGAGATATAAAAACTGATAACGGAGTATCAAGACTGCCAGCGGCAATTGGAGCAAAGGCGAGTAAACAAATCATCAAAAGACCAACTGATAATCCATCTAGCCCGTCGGTAATATTGAAAGCATTTGAAAAAGCAACAATTACAAATGCGCCAAATGGAACATACCAAATTCCTAAATCAATTACCTTACCCAAAAGTGGAATATTTAAGATATGGATACCTAGGTATTTATAAATAACCCAAGCGACACTTAAAGCAAGGACCCATTGCAAAAAAAACTTCATTTTTCGAGATAATCCAAACCAAATTCCACTAGTTCCTGCTTTGCCTTTCCCGAATATTTTAATAAGATCATCTGATAAACCCAGAAGTCCAAAGGAGATGAATGTAAAGAAAAGAACTAGAAGCTCGAGGCTTGGGTCATAGGCTGTTTGAACAAATACTCCAAGATGCGCGGCGAGGGGGAAAATTGTGGCAAAAAGAATTGAGACTACCGATATAAGCAGTATCCCGCCGCCAACAGGGGTTCCGGCTTTTATGTCATGGAGCCTATCAAAAAGAGGGACTTTGCCTTTCTTTGGAGCTTCTACACGGCGAGTAAGTTTTAGCCAATAAAGAAGGTTGATAAATGGGATAACAAGGATTCCGGTTATTAAGAAAGAAAAGATTACTAAGCCTAAAGCTAGCGGGAGCATGTTTGTGAAATTCATGATTGATTATAGTCCACGCCGTATTTTCCGTATAGTTTCAAATGCATAAGTTAGCCAATACTTGGGGGAGATCGGAAGGTCATGGGCAGGTAGCCAGTCGACTCTCTTGCCCCCAAAGCCTTTCTTGAAAATTGTAACGCCGGCGAATCTGTGTTTTGGGTTGTCTGTTGGTGCTATCCCCCAAAAGTTGTATGCTTTTTTAGCTCTCCTTTTTGCCTCTTTGATTATTTCCCATTGCAAAAAGTAGGAAAAGGGGATATCGCGATGGAGGCTCACTGAGCCTGAGTGGTGGTAGTATGCGTAATCTCCGTAAAAAATTATTATTGCTGCGGCGAGGATATCGTTTCCTTTTTTACAAATAAAGACTTCGGCCTCGTTGTCTTTTTCAAAGGTTTCGATTTGCGAGGCGAAAAGTTTCTTGGGGAAGGGGATAAACTTATGACGAGCAACAGTTTCGGCTTGCAGTTTATATAGAATATCAGCCATTTTGGGATCTTTTGATAGTTCCACAGTTAATTCGTGTTTTTCGCTTTGACGAATTAAATACCTTGTTGTTTTTCTCATACCTGCAAGTAGATCTTCCTCAGATGGGGTAATATCCAAAACCCATGTATTTTGGGCGTGAAGATGCATTGGGGCTTTAACGAATCCAAGATTCGAAAACTCTTTTTGTGAATTTTGCGAGTCAAGGACTTCTGGACGAATTCTTATAAACCAAACATTTTCTTTTAAGGCAAGATTTTTTATTTCATCTAAGAAAAATTTAACAAGTGTGGTATTTTCCCAATCTAGTAGCGGCCCGCCGGGAACTAAGAAGTAAGATCCACGTTTTGCACGCTCAACAATGATTTGTGCACATCCAACGAGCTTGGGACCGCTGAAAAATCCAGTCCTGATTACCTGATTGCCTGTTAACTTATTAGTCTCCCCCCAATTCCATGATTGCAAAAAACTTTGGGGCTTTTGAGAAAGCATAAACTTTTCCCAAACTTTTTTGTCTTCTATTATTTTGCTTGTGTATTTAGCCATTGCTTTACAATCTTTACCACTTTCTCCGCGTCCTTTAGAGTCATTGTTGGGTAGGTTGGAAGGTTAACAATATTTGAATCAATATCATGATACCAATCTCCCAATACCACTCCCTTTTTTCTTGCGAACATAAGAAGGCTCTTCCCGTTTGAAACTCTAATTGGAAAGCGAAGGTAAATAGAGTTGGGTTTCTTGGGTGGCAACTTAATGCTTGTATTTGGCAAGTTTTTGAAATAATATTCAGCAATTTCTTTTCGGTGTGTGTTAAATCTTTCGAGTTTTTTTAACTGGTTTCTTGCAAGAATGGCTAAAGCACCTGGCATTCTTTTTGGAAACACATCTGGGTGTTCGCCTTTTTTTTCCTCGGGGTACACGGCTCTTGAGAGAATATTGACCTTTTGGAATAAAACTAATAGTAATTTCCCAATACCGATTGAATAGGTTGGCAGTATAAAAGATAACGCGATGGGGTGGAATAATTGTTGAAGCGTCCACCAAAGCGGGGGCTTCTCAAGCGAATCACGAAGTTCTATCAATCTAATAAACAGGTTGTCATCCGTAGTTGCAATCATCCCACCAAATACCGATGAGATAACTTTATCTCTTCCAAAACTGAAGAATGCTATTTTCCCAACATTTTTGAGGCCCAGTGAGTGAGCATGGTCTTCTAACACTTGTACTTCAGAGTTTTTTAAAGTTCCTGGTATTCCAAATGTATTTTGAATTATTACACCTTTTGTTTTTTTTGAAATATTTTTTACAAAGTCTTTTTCATCAATATTGTAATCTTCACCCGTCTCCACCCCGACTGGTTTGGCTCCAAGCCAGCTTGCTGAGTTCGGCACAGCTATACAAGTAAAGGTTTGGTAAATTACTTCATCTCCCTTTCCAATACCGAGGGCTTTTAATATTAAATACTCTGCACTTCTTCCACTATTTATCGCAAGTACTTTGTGTTTTGGAAAAAGGGATCCAAATTCTTGTTCAAGTTTTTCAACCTCCTTTTTATCAAACCACTTTAATGGATTAAAGAGGGTTTTTAGGGCAAGGATCATGTCATCTTTTTCGTAGTTTGGCCCTAAAGAAATATGTATTGGTCTCATTTGTATTTTTCTAACTCACGAGTAACAATAGACGGCATTCTTCCCTCAATTAAAATTACACAATCCCGAAACAAATTGTATTTTAATCTATCTAAAAGAGCATTTCCCTTTGCAACTTTTAAGATTCTCGTATCCGCTACTGCCTCTTTGAAGTAGTCTTCAAAGTCTGGATTTATTAAAACAATTTCATCTGCAACGGTTGCGGACTCTTTCGCGAGTTTCGTTAGTATTTCTTGAGTTTTTTCTCCTAACTCGATTATTCCTGAAGTAATAATTACTCTTCTTTTGTTCTTAAATCTTGAGAGATACTTAATTGCACTTCCAAATCCATTTGGCGTTGAGTTGTAGGAGTCATCAATAACAGTTGCAGTGTTTACTTTGTAAATATGCATGGTTTTCCCGGTCATATGAATGGATTTTATTGCGTCTTTTATTTTTTCCCAGTCAACTTTTAACTCTCTTGCTACAACAATCGCAGCAAGCAGGTTTTGTAAAAAGTGCTCGCCTCGAATTGGAGCTGTAATTGTAAATTGTTTGTCTTCATATTTAATATCGGCGGTTACACTTTCTGTTGTTATTTTTTTAATCTTCGCGTATAGGTCAGCAGTGGGAACATCGACACCGTATGTAATTACACTCCTACCCTTGGATTTCGCACGTTCTGATAGTTCATGCGCACCTTCGTTTGTAGCATTAAATATAGCCAAACCACCAAGAGGGAGTGATTCTACCAGTTCGTATTTTGCCTTTTTTAGGTTTTCCATACTTCCAAACAAAGAAAGATGCTGGGGTTCAATGCCTGTTATTACTCCAATTTTGGGATGGACAATCTCACAGGATGATTTTATTTCCCCTTTTTTGTACGCACCCAACTCGCAAACAAAAACTTGTGTGTTTTTTGAGAGATTTGCAGCAGCGTTTGCGACTCCCCAATCAGTATTTAAATTCTTCTCTGTTTTTTCGACTTTGTATTTGAAGGAAAGAAGGTGTGCGACAAATTCTTTTGTTGTACTTTTTCCAAAACTTCCTGTTACACCAATAACAATAGGTTTAACAATTTTAAGTCGTTCTTGGGCTTTTTTTATTAACTTTTGTTTAGTTTTGTTAACAAGCGGTGCTGTCCATAATATTCCAACAAAAGGCAGTACGACAATGAGCATTTCACCAAGGCTTAAATTCGATATAATAATTCCTGATTGGATGGTTAGTAAAAATACAATTATTACTCCCAATAAAGACGTTCCAACAAGTTCTAGCGCCCGAAGTGTTAACTTTGGGATACGTATAGTTTTTTTTATAACTTCACTTAAAAATCTTAAATTAAACCATCCAAGCAAAAGATAAGCTGGCCAATAATTTCCAAAAAACAGAATTATAAAAATTACAAAGAACTTTAATAGAATGAATTTTATTTCAAGGCGTTCTCTTCCTTCTTTTGTCTCAAGCAGAATCAAAAATCTGTCAAAGCGATATTCCTTAACTTGGAGCCAATAAACCCACAACAAGATTTGTCTTATCGCAGGAAGCGCCCAGAATAAAAAAACTATAATTTTGTTACTCATTTTTCTGTTGCCCAGATATTTATCTCATTTGCTAAAACTTGGGGGCTTTCGTATGGGAGTCTGTGGCCCTGGTTTTCAAAGATTAGAACTTTAGAGTTTTTAAGATTTTTTTTCAAAAAATATGCATCTGAAACTGGTGTAATTCGATCGTCCTTTCCCCAAAGCACAAGTGTGGGAAGTTTAATTTGAGAAATAAGTGGCTTTAAATCCTCCGCGACCACTTTTTTAAATATTCCCTTCATTTTTGGAGATGTTTTTTCGTAGTCATGCTCTCTTGCGGCCATATAAAGGATCTTTCGCCAAGAGTTGGCAAGAGGAAGTACAGATACAAATACTTTTCCAGCTTTGGCAAGTAGATAAAAAATGCCTCGCTTTATCGGGTTTCCACGAGATATTCCGCGGTTTGCGCACAAGACAATGCCGTTTGGCGAATTGGCATTTTTTACTGCAAGCTTGAGTGCTATTCCTCCGCCAAATGAATGGCCAAACACATAATATTTTTGCCTTCCGAATGCTTTACCTGCAAAGCGTGTGACAAATTCTGCATACTCAGCCAGGGACCACTCTTTATCGGGTTCAGGAGCATCAAATCCGGGAAGTTCAGGAATCAAAACTTTCCACTTTTTCACTCTCAGGCTTTGGGCAAGCGCCTCAAGCTTTTTTGTATTTGCTCCCCAGCCGTGAAGAAGGATTATGTTTTTCTCAAAACTCATATATATTTTTCATGGGTTAACTAATCATATCAACTCCGAGGGTTTGGAGCTTTGGTACAAAGTCTTCATATCCGCGTTTTAAAAGTTTAATATTCCTAATTGTTGATATTCCGTCTGCTGCGGCTGCTGCTATTACATACGAAAACCCGCCCCGAAGATCTGGGACTTCAATATCCTCTCCATGCAGTTTTCCTCCACCATTTATTATTGCAGTATGGAAGTGTTCATTGTTAAAGCGACACAATGTTCCTCTGCACTCTTTAATTAAGTTTATACTTGCTCCCATTTTGTTTAGAGAATTGGCATGGCCAAAGCGGTTTTCGTAAACTGTTTCGTGGATATGTGATTCACCCCGAGCAAGAGTCAGCAACACTGTAAATGGCTGCTGCCAGTCGGTTGCAAATTCAGGATAAACATCCGTTTCAATATTTGTTGTTTTTAATTTGCTCCCTGCACGCCAAAAAGATATCCCATTGTCCAAGATTCTAAATTCTCCTCCAACTTCTTCAAATTTTTCTAAAAACGCTCGAAGATGTTCAGGATTTGCGTTTTCAACAAATATTTTTCCGTTTGTTGCCGCGCTCAAACAGGCCCATGATGCAACTTCCAGACGGTCTGGAATGGGGGTGTGGTCGAAACCCCTCAAACTTTTTACTCCTTTTATTGTGTAGATTCTGTCATTTAGAGTAATGTCTGCTCCCATTTTGTTTAAGACTTCAACTAAATCTAATATTTCCGGTTCAATTGCAGCGTTTGAAAGTTCAGTTATTCCATCGGCGGTTGTTGCACTTAATAAAACTTGTTCGGTTGCACCAACGCTTGGATATTCAAGACGAATTGGTGCGCCATGGAGTTTCTTGGCTGAGAAGTAAATTCCATCAGATCTTTCTTCGACTTTTGCGCCAAGTTTTTTCAATGCGGCAATATGAAAATCTACGGGACGATCACCAATTACACAACCACCAAGGGCAGGGATTAAGGCTTGCCCATGACGGGCCAGTAGTGGGCCACAAAGAAGAATCGGAACACGGCTTTTCCCAACGACTTCCTGGAATTTTTGATTATCCATTCCATGAAGTGTCTTGGCAGTTATTCTGACATCGCGGCCTCCAATTTTTTCTGCTGTTCCGCCTAATGACGGAATTAGATTCATCATCAAATCCGTATCAACTACCCAAGATACGTTATGTAAGACACATGGTTCTTCGGTTAAAAGTGCAGCGACCATAATTTTTGATACAGCATTTTTGGCACCATGAACCGAAACCGTTCCTTGAATTGGTTTTCCGCCTTTTATTTTTAAAATATCGTTGTCCATATTTGGCGCGCAATGAATTGCGCTACTGCAACGCAGGTTTCATTACGCTGTATTAGCAGATTTCAATCTGCGCACAGCCTCTTTGAATGCATTACCTCGATCTTGGTAGTTTTTAAACAATCCAAACGAGGCGCAGGCTGGTGACAGCAAAACTACATCTCCTGAATTTGCTTTATCGTTTGCTTGAGAAATAAGGTTTTCCATGTTTTCTACGTCGTTTACGATTTCACCTTTGAATCCTGCTTTTTTTAGTTCAGTTTTTATTTCACTTCCAGACTCACCAATCACAAATACTGTTTTTACATTATTCTCTAGAACTTTTTTTGCAAATTCATTAAAACGAACACCCTTGAATGATCCCCCTACAATAAGAATCTTGGGTTCTTTAAAAGTGGTTAATGCTGCAATTGCAGATTCTGGAGTAGTTGCTGCAGAGTCGTTTATATATTTCACACCTTTAATTTCTGCGACAAACTCAAGTCTATGTTCAGCGCCTTCATATTTGCAAATTCCGTCCCACATTTTATCTATATCATCGCCAGCGGCGATCCCAGCCTGTAGGGCAGCCAGAGCATTTTCGGCATTATGTTCGCCCGGCACTTTTAATTTTTGAGCGTCCACTGAATGCGCTCGGACAGCAGAGGTTTCGCCTCGAGAAAACCACATAACTTGGCCTGGGGCAGATTTAGCAAGCTCCACTGATGTTTCATCATTTCTGTTGAACACCACAGTGTCAGTTGGCTTTTGGTGAATCCACAAATTTGCTTTTGCGCGAACATATTCTTCTCTGTCTTTGTGCCAATTTAAATGATCGGTTTTAATATTGGTCACAACCGCAATTGGTGGACTGTAGGGAAGATCGATAAGTTGAAACGATGACAGCTCCAAAATCACCCAATCGAAAGTATCGGCGTCGTCGATTCTATCAAGCATTGGTGTTCCGATATTCCCCAAAAGCAAAACCTTTTTGCCGCTGGCTTCTAGTCCTAACTTCAACATTTGAGCAGTTGTTCCTTTTCCTTTTGTTCCGGTTATTCCGATAATATTGGCTTCCGATTCTTCAAAAAATAAAATTGTGTTTGAGGTTATTTTGGTGCCCCGTATTTCTGCTTCCATAATTTCGGGAAGATAACGGTAAACACCTGGCGAGCGAACAATGTAGTCGTAACTTTTTAGACCTTTTGCTAAGTAGTTTTCCCCACATACGAACTCCACACCGCGATCGTTCCACTCACCACTCACAACCTCACCCTCTGGGCGCTTGTCAAACACAGTAATTCTTTTTGAATTTTGACCTAAGAAATATCTTGCCGAGTCTTGGCCTTCAACTCCAAAGCCTAAAATGGCAATGTTGTATTTTGAGTAATGCATATTTTGAATTAATCAATAATCATTTCATCAATAATCAGTTAGTGAGTCATTGATTCAATGATCAATTATTGGTTACTGGTTATTGTTCCATTGGTTATTAAAGAGTTTCCCTAAACCCTACCAGCTGTACCTCAGTCTCTAGTTTTATACCAAATTTCTCATAAACTTTATTTTGATATTCTTTTGCTAAATCATAAAAATCTTGAGCTGATCCTCCTCCGGTATTCACAAATAAATTTGCATGGAAATCTGCAATTTCAATTGCGCCGCGCCTTGCACCTTTTGCTCCGACTTGCTCCAAAAACCACCAAGCAGGAGCTTTTCCATAATAGTCTTTTGGCATTGATTTCTGCGTCATTTTGGGGAGTTTTGAGATTAAGATATTCTTAAAAAAGCTACCTGGGCATTTTATTCCCGGTTTATATTTCTCTGTCCTTTTTAGAATTGTGTCATCCGATATTTTTGTAAGCTCACTGGAGTTTCCTTCCTCGAAAACAAATTCTACTTCCAAAATTACCAAATTTTTGTCTGTTTTGAATCCGCTTTCGCGATAGTTAAACCCGCATTCGTCTTTTTCTATCCATTTGTTTTCTCCGTTTTTAAAAATTCTCACACGATTTATCTTGTCGCTTATCGTTTGTCCATAAGCACCTGCGTTTCCATAGATTGCTCCTCCAACGGTGCCTGGAATTCCAGCAAGTTGTTCTGCCCCGGATAGTCCGTTTTCATTTGCAAAGTCAACAAGATTTTGCAAACTCTCGCCTGCTCCAATTCGAACAACCTTGCCATCAGACGTAATCCCGCCAAAAGATAGCTTAATAACTAACCCATCATAGCCGTCATCATGAATTAAAAGGTTGCTTCCTCCAGCAATCACAATTGTTTCTACACCTTTTTCTTTAGCCCACCGAAGAGCCTCTTTTAGTTCATCTTCGCTTTTTACCTCGACAAAATATCTTGCAGGTCCACCAATTTCTAAGGTTGTGTATTGAGCTAAAGATACGTTCTGTTTAATATTCATTAGGTGAAATAATTAATTATCAATTAATCAGTAATCAATAAATGGATCATTGAATCATTGATTAAATTATTGGTCATTGTTCAAATGTTTATTGGTTAATTCATCCCAGATGTGAAATATATCTCCTGCGCCTATCGTCACAACTACATCACCTTTTTGTGTGTTTTTTGTGAGAAATTCAATGGTCGTTTCGTGCCCACCAGTAAAGTGCACATCATTATGGTACTTTTTAGTTTCTTCCACTAATTTTTGAGAATTCACAGTTGGATCCTTTTCCTCCCTGGCAGAAGCGTAAATATCCATAATTGCAACCTTGTTTGCATTACCAAAGCTTTTTGAAAATTCTTCAAATAGCACTTTGGTTCTTGAGTATGTGTGTGGTTGGAAAATTGCCACAATTGGGCGATCAGGGTACCAGTCACGCAAAGCACTTAATACTGCATGGATTTCAGTTGGGTGATGGGCATAGTCATCGTAATATGTTATCCCGTCCAACTCTCGCACTTTTTCTATGCGGCGTTGGCAGCCGGTATAAGATTCAATCCCTTTTTTTAGTTCTTCTTGGGTCAAGTCCAAAAATGAACAAGCCACAATCGAAGTAGTCGCATTCAGAACATTAAATCTCCCTGGTACATTTAGTGAAAACTTGTGTTCTACACCCCTATGTAGGAGTGTAGTATTTGCTATTTGATTTTCTATTTCGACACTTGTAATCTTGCAGTCGGCATCTTCTGAAAATCCATAAGTTTGAACCGGAACTTTTGTGTTTTTTACTAGCTCCCGAACGTTCGCGTTGTCAATACACGCTACAAGGAGTCCATCTGCGGGAACACGATTTATAAACTCAAGAAAAACACGTTTTGTGTCTTCGAAGTTTGGATAAATATCAGGGTGGTCATGTTCGAGGTTGGGGAGAATTAAGACTTTTGGATTTTGGAAAGTAAAACGAGGTCTGTTATCGATGCCGTGAGAAATTGCAAATTCATCAGCTTCAGTTACAAAATATTTCCCTTCTTTGTCGTATCTTCCGGGAGTTCCTAAAGCTTTTATATCCCCTACACCTACTGCAAACGAAGGGTGTTTGCCAGTAGTACTAAGCATTGTTGAAACCATTGAGGCTATTGTTGTTTTACCCCCGACTCCACCAACTGTTATCAATTCTTTTCCCTTTGCAAATTCTCCTAAGGCTTGGGCGTGAGACATTGTTGGGATACCGAGCTTTTGAGCTTCTACTACCTCTGGGTTGTTAAATCCGCCATGAGCTCCGGTAAAAATCACAAGATCCGGTTTGGGATTTAAATTCTCCGCAGAAAAGCCCTTTAGCCACGTTAGCCCGTGGTTGGTTAGTGTAGAGTCGGTTACGAAGACTTCCTCAACATCTGAACCTGTGATTTTTATCCCCAGGTCTTTTGCACACAAGGCCAAAGCGGTCATACCGACTCCTTTAATACCTACAAAGTGGATGTGGTTAGCCTCAAGGGGGGAAGTAACATTAGAGGTCATAATGTCGCTAAATTATACAGCTTCGGCTATACTAGATCAAACGTTTGTCGCACATTTTTAAATTGGCAGGAGAAACGTGTGAAGTTCATCGCCTATGCAGCAGCACTTCCTCTCTTGTTTTTACTTGGGTTCATCTGCTCGCTAGACCACGTCTGGTGCTGGATCCGTGGGCACAAGGTCGAGTACAGGCAAAAGCAGGACGCGATCGAGGACTACAACTGGTGCACAGTCTGTGAAAAGCAGGTGGGGATTACCTAGAAGGAGAAAGGCGTCTTTGTGATAATAGGCGCTCTGGTTCAGCGTGACATGCCGACAAAATTATGACCAGGGTTAGCTCGCAGGAGCTGTTGATTAAACAGAAATGTTTGAAAGACAGCTCTTTTTCTAGCTTATCCCTCGTACACTGTTTCTTTTGAAGATCCTTCGCTACTCGGATGCGCTCCGACAGCAGATTGACGGTCTGTTTGTGGATTTCCAAACACAGGTACTTGTCGGCCGGTTTCTGGGCGCCAGACATCGTTGACATTTGGGCTTTGGGGACGAGGGCCGTCGCCGCCTTCGCCATGTTTTCTTCTTTTTCTTTTCTTTTTCCCTTCTACTTGTGCTTGTTGGGGAGGTAAGGGAGTTAAATCAGATGGGGGAGAATCTACAGACACTGGTACATACGCCCCCTCGCCGGCAATCTTTGTATACTTTTCTTCTGATGCAAAGATAACTTGTTCTCTATTATCTGTCTTGTTTTGAGGCAACGGAAGAGTATATGCAAAGAATGGACGAGAAGTTTTTCCGTCAATTGCCAGTTTTGTAATTATTTGGTAGTTGTCCAAACCAACCATATCCTCTTCTTTGTAAACTTGTCCAAACTCGCGCGTAAGAATTTGGGCATCTTGGGCTGAAACTAAGAAGCTCATTAAGGTTCCAACGTTTCCAAAAATTGCATGCTGAACTTCCTCTATAACCTGACTTATATATTGGTTGGCAACTGTTAGATTTAAGCGGTATTTTCTTGCCTCGGACAAAATTTTGATAAAAGAATGTGTTGCAAAGTTTTGGAATTCATCAACATAAAGATAAAAATCTCGCCTTTCTTCTTCGGAAATTGCCGCACGGTTCATTGCGGCAAGTTGAATTTTTGTAATAATCATTGCCCCAAGAAGTGCAGCGTTATCTTCGCCTAATCTTCCTTGAGAAAGATTTAAGATAACAATTTTCCCGGAGTTCATTGCATCTTCCATATCTATTGTTGAGACGGGATAGCCAATAATCTCGCGAACTGTTGGAGAAGAAACAAATTGTCCGACTTTATTCAAAATCGGGGAAATTGCCTCAGTTTGTAATTTATCATTCATCTTCTCAAACTCGTTTTCCCAGAAGTTTTTGAGAACAATATCGTCAAGGCCGGCAACGACAGATTTTCTAAACCCTTTATCTGTTAAAATTCGGGGTACATCAACTAAAGTTGAGTTCGGACGCAAAATAAGCGTCAAAATACAGTTTCTTAAAATATACTCAAGACGAGGTCCCCAAGAGTAGCCGTAAAGTTTTTGGAAAATTGAGACAATTCCTGAGGCGACAAGTTCGCCTTGCTCAGGATTTTTGACTTCAAAAAGATTCATGCGAAAGGGGCGTTTTGAGGCTCCCGCTGCATCAAGATAGGCAACGTCATTTATCCGAAAGGCAGGAACATAATCTAAAATGATTTCAGATAAATCACCGTGTGGGTCAACAACTGCCAAACCCTCTCCGTTGAACATATCGTTTATTGCCATATTTGCAATCAAAGTTGACTTCCCGGTTCCTGACTTTCCAACAATATAAACGTGGCGCCTTCTGTCGATTCTTTTTATTCCAAAATTTGTAAGCTGGTTTCTAAATTCGGTTTTTGCAAAGAAGTTGATTTGGGCTCTTTCCTCGTCTGATACTCCAACTCCAGTTGGAAGACTATCCGGCGGGTCACCAAGGAGCGAGCCTCCCCAGGTAACATTTTTAATTTCTGAGAGGTTAACTGACGGAAGATGAAAAACCGTTGCAAGCTCATCTACTGTTAAAAATTGTCCTCCGGGAACAAACTTCGGGCCTCTTGCAAGAATTGACTGTAAAAATGCGTTTTGCTGCCAAAACGCAGGTTTTGCATAAATAAGAGAGTTAGATTCACCAAGCGTTAAGGATCCAAATGACCCGGCGAGGGAGGAGATAAGCTGTTTTGCCTTTTTTTCATCGCTTGAGGCGGCAAGCAGGCGAATTCCAACACGGAAGCCGTTTTGGGTAATTTTTTTATCAATTAAAGCGGCTTTTGGGTGGGCCTTTTTGTTTCCTTCCGAGTCTATAACGCCCTGAGAAACTGCACGGGCCCCGGCTCTTCTCCAACCAGAGCCTGTAGGAAGAACGATAACCTGCACAAGAAGTGTATCTTCCACATCAACTTTTGCCATTGTTCCCAAAACTGAAGACATCGGATCTGAATCTGTAAACTCGCGCCAAGTTTTCAGGGGTAGATAGTTTGGACCAGAAAGCTTAAGTTCACCTACTACTGTAAACTTTCCTGCAATCTTTTCAGGTAGGGGGTCAGGTGCTGCAACCACGGAAGCTTTTGGGTATTGTGCGGCAATTTGTGACTCAATATATGCGGCTAGAGGGTCGGGGAAATGGGCGTAAAAATGGGTTTTTTGGTCAAGTGAGATTATTTCAAAGACTATTGGTTCTTCGGTTCCAAAGATCCTGTTTAAAAAAGATGAGCGCAAGGAAGATAAAGAAGAGAAAACTTGCGAGGCTGCTTCAGGAGTGATTTCCGCAGTTCGATCCGGTCTTAGCTCGACAGTATGTAAGGGCATATTGTGTATTTTAACACGTTTTTACTGAGTGGGCGGGATTCCGAGATACACAAACAAATCCTTAGCAATGTCAAACCAAAGTGGCGCTGCGGTTTCTGATGCCCAGGGGGATGACTGGGGCTCTCGCAATGTAACAAGCATAATAAATTCGGGGTTAGTAGCAGGGGCGAATCCAATAAACGATGCAATGGTTTTCTCAGGGTCATAATGCCCTTGGATTGGAATTTGGGCTGTGCCGGTTTTTCCGGCAATTACATGTCCTTTTGGCGCTGCCCATTTTGCTTCCCCAGTTTTAGTTGCATTTATCATCATTTCAGTTATTTGATCTGCTGCTTTTTTGGATATCACTTCAATATGCGCTTCTGGTTTTATGTCTTGCTCAAATCCACTGCCTATTATTTTGTCAACAACTTGGGGGGTGGGAAGTTTGCCATCATTTGCGATTGCCGCAATTGCCCGAACAAGTTGAATTGGGGTAATTGCAATTCCTTGTCCAAAACTTGTTGTTGCTAAATCGATAAATCCCCATTTTCCTTTTTGCCGAAGTTTTGAAGCTGTTTCGCCTTGAAGATCTATTCCAGTAACTGCCCCAAGGCCAAATTTTGATAAATAATCATACAGCTTATCCTGCCCAAGCCGCTCGGCTGCCCAAACCATACCAGTGTTGTCTGAGTTTTTGATAATCTCGCCGGGAGTTGAGTCTGGGTGGTATTGTTCATCCCATGTACGAATTGTATAGGGACCGATTTTTAAGCTTCCTGTACATTTATCGCACAAGTCGTCCGTCTTAACCGCTTCTGCATCCAAGGCGCTTGCCATTACGATGGGCTTAAAAACAGACCCAGGTTCAAAAGTTTGCGAGATAACCGGGTTTATAAAATCCTCTTCTTTAAAATACGAAAAGTGTGTGGAGATATATGTGGGATACGATGACATTGCCAAAATTGCACCGTCATATGGCCGCATAATAACAATAGATCCCGCTTTTGCGCCATACTTTTTAACCCCCTCCGCGAGCCTTTTTTCGACAAAATATTGTATTGTGCGATCAATGTGGGTTTTTAGATCAACGCCATCAAGCGCGGCAACAATTCTGCCGTCTCCTGCTAAAATTGGGTTCCCTAGAGCGTCTTTTTCAAAATATTTTTCTCCCCCAACGCCAGAGAGCGCAACATCGTACTTTCCCTCCAAACCAAAATATCCCTGATCCAATCCTGAGGACTCCTGGCCAACAAAACCTAATAGGTGTGCGCTCATTGAGGCTTCTTGGTAAATTCTTCTTTGGTTTGGGTCGAATCCTAAGCCTTCTAAATTTAACTTCTCGATAACTTCTTTGGTTTTATTGTCTATTTTTTGCTTTAAAGAAACCCATGCGCCCCTTCGAGTTAAAATATTAAAAAGTTTTCCTTCTTCTATCTCTAAAAGCTCCTCTGGGGTGGGTTTTTCATCGGGACTCGCCTCATCAAGATCTTTTACAATTTCCAAAGGTTTTTCAACCAAATACGGAGCAAGCTTTTCTGAAAGGCTTTTGGGATCTGTTATTTTTCTTGGGTCTGCCCAAATTGTCCAGCCTGGGCTTGAGGAAACAAGAGGCGTGCCGTCTGAGGCCAAGATAGCCCCTCGCAGGCTCAAGACATTTTTGGAGATTTTTTGTTGTGATTTTCCTAAATGCTCCAACTCTTCTCCGTGTACGATTTGCCAAGAAAAGAGTCGCACAATAATTACGGCTGCAGCAAGAACAAAAAAGATTATAAGAATGTAGACTCTATTATTGCGAAGCAGGTTATTACTGGTTTGCGACTGATGTGTTTGCTTGCGTGTAAGATTTTTCAACTTCTGCGTACATTATATCTTTTGGTCTTCCCAAGCCTAACTTTAGGGATTCTTCTTCTATTTTTGAAAGAGATAAACTTGTTGTAATTTCTTCTTCCAAAGCTTGGTTTTGTCTTTGAACTGCTTCTATTTGTTCCTCGATTTTTACAAGCTCTTCCCCATCGCCTGCAGTCATATTGGCAACAAAAAGCTGAAAGATCAAAGAAAGAGCAACCGGAATAAACCAAAACAGCCATTTCTTTTTGTTGAGTTTGCCTTGCAAAGGCAGGCTTTTTTTGTGTTGTTCAAATTGTGCTTTTGTCATGTTTTTCAATCACTCGCAGCTTCGCACTCCTTGCTCTAGGGTTCGTGTCAACCTCAAGTTGGCTTGGAACCAAGGGTTTTTTGGTTATAGCTCGTGCTTTTCCCGTTTTTTCCCAATCCCTAAACGCCGTTTTTACTATTCTGTCTTCGCCCGAATGAAAGCTAATGATTGCAAGCCGTCCACCAGGCTTTAAAAGTTCGAAAGCCTGCGGCAGTGCAACTTTTAGATTCTCAAGTTCGCTGTTTACAGCAATCCTCAGAGCCATGAATACTCGCGTTGCAGGATGTAAATTAGACCTATTTGACCAATGGGTCGAATTAGACCGTTCCACGAGTTCTGCGAGTTCACGCGTAGATTTGAACGGTTTAATTCTGCGTTGTTCCGCGATGGCTCGGGCGATAGCTTGCGCTTTCAGCTCCTCCCCAATCTCACGAAACAGTCTTTCAAGCTCCCTCTCGGGAAGAGAATTGACCAGATCTGCTGCGGTTACACCTAGATTCGGGTCAAGGCGCATATCAAGCAGACCGTCTTTTGAAAAAGAAAGGCCGCGGGTAGGGTCGTCGATTTGGAAGCTGGCAAAACCCAGATCCATCAAGACTCCTTCTACGTTTTCGAAACCTTCGGTTTTTGCAACTTGGGAAATTTTGGAGAAATTGGCAACTACTAATTTGTACTTGCCAGGGCATGACTCTAAATTTCTTCTTGCAATTTTAACTGATTGCGGGTCTTGATCAAGTCCCAAGATTTCGCCGCCAAGTTTTAGAATTTCAGTTGCGTGACCTCCGGCGCCGACTGTGCAGTCAATGTACTTTCCACCAGGTTTTACATTTAAATAAGTTATTACCTCATTTAGAAGTACTGGCGTGTGAATGAGATTGCCGCTAGTTCTCACGGTAGACTCCTTGGGCGCGCTCTAATAGTTTTTCAGCGTTTTTGGAAATGTGCAATTCTCGCTCAATCCAGGCCGACTTGGCCCAAACCTCAATTCTGTTTCCTAAACCCACAAACACAACTTCATTTTGGATTTTTCCAAAATCACGTAAAATTTGTGGAATTACGAATCTGCCTTTTGCGTCGAGTGTGGCCTCGAATGCTCCACCCAGAAGAAAACGCTCTGTATCTCGAGCAGAAGCAGACACAGATGATCCCAAGGTGGCTTGCTCCACAATCCGGCGCCACGATTCAGGAGCAAAAATGCTGACAGCTCCCTCGTACCAACGAGAAATAAGGACAGTTATTCCCAGTTCCTTTTTAAACTTGCTTGGGATTGCTGTTCTGCCCTTGGCGTCAACTTTTTGGATGTGTGATCCAATTAACATTTATTCAAGCCTTGCGGACAGTATCAGATTTCCCACTTTTTCCCACTTTTATCCATTATGGTTGGCTTTTCACAGAGTGTCAAGGGGTACTTTCACAACGGGAGAAGGGAAACGTTGAGGGGGGCATAATACGTGACCGAGCTACTGACTGAGGATAAGCGCTTCAAGCGCAGAGGTTTTACCGGAGATCTTCATCCACTCTGACCCGTCATACCCGTAAAGAGTTCCAGAACCTTCCATCTTTGGTGATCCGCTCAAACTTTTTGAGTTCGAAAATACTCCAAACGGGCCGTATTCGACTTTTCCAGGGGCATTCTCGGGAAGCCCAAATGTTTTCATAGCAAGATGCTTGCCTTTTGAAGGAAGGCCCTCAACTTTTAGACCTTTTACTGATAATTCTGTTTCGTCTTCAGCAATAGAAAATGAAGACTCCATTTTTGCAATGAGTTTCCCTTCGTCGTTTCTGAAGCGGATTGTGATGTTGCCGCCAGAAACACCTTTATCACATCGTCTGTGGCCAGAGGATTCGGTTCCAAAGAGAAGTTTTTTGGTACTTGACTCGCCTGAGGCTTTAATTGTCCCAGAGGCTCCTTGGGTTACCCCTTCTTCGTTTTTGTAGACTATTTCATATTCAACAGATTCTGGGGAGCCTTGGATTCCTGAAAGGGAAAGGGTAAATTCGCAACTTGGGCCTGGGACTAAAGTTGTGTAAGGTTTATCTTCAAGACTTAATTCTTTTAAAGTTTCTGTCTCTTCCTCTGTCTCTATTGTGCTTGCAGGTTTTGTAATTTGTTTGTAGGCAAAAAATCCTCCTCCAATTATTCCAAGAACAACAATGACTATGATTACAACAGGAAGTGCTTTTTGCATTATTGAAGCGTATTAGCGGAATTCATTCCGCGCTAGATTCATTCTGCGTGATTAGTAGTTGTCTGTCAAGCGCGAACTAAAGTTCGCTAATACGTAGTGGCGCAATTTATTGCGCACTAATGCAGCCTGGAGGAAATCCAATCTTGAAGCTCAGGAACTGCTACTCGAACCTGGTGTCCAGTATCCCGATCACGGACGGTTACTGTATCATCTTCCAGGGTTTGATAATCCACGGTTATACACCAAGGGGTTCCGATTTCGTCTTGGGAAGCATAACGCTTGCCGATGTTGCCACGGTCGTCCCAAGAAACGGGGCACGAGACACGTAACACGTCATAAACTTTCTTTGCTTTTCCAACAATATCGGGTTTGTTGGAAACCAGAGGGAATACTGCGGCTTTGTAGGGAGCAATCTTTGGGTTAAGTTTAAGCAATGTTCGGCCATCGTCAGTTTCTGTGTATGCAGACAAAAGCACAACTAATACAGTGCGATTGACACCAAATGTTGGCTCGACCACATGGGGGAAGAATTTTTCGTTTGTTTCGGGATCTGTATATTGCAAATCTTCGCCGGATTTTTCGGCATGGTTTTTTAAATCAAAATCGGTTCTGTAAGCCAAGCCGTAAAGCTCTCCCCAACCGAATGGGAATTCAAATTCAATATCTTCTGTTCTTTTTGAATAATGTGAGAGTTCGTCCTTCTCATGTGCCCTCCATTTTAGTTTTTTTTCGTCAACCTCTAAAATTTTTGTAATCCAGTCCCACATTTGGATTTTCCAACCCTCAAAGGCCGCTTCCCAATCGGAGGGTTTTACAAAATATTCAATTTCCATTTGTTCAAACTCGAGAGTTCGAAATATAAAATTCCCGGGAGTTATTTCGTTTCTGAATGCTTTGCCAATCTGCGCAATGCCAAAAGGCAAACGAGGCCGTTCTGTTGTGAGTACATTCTTAAAGTTGACAAACATGCCTTGGGCGGTTTCGGGACGAAGATAGACGTCAGTCCTTGAGTCTTCTGACACACCGATATGGGTTTTAAACATTAGGTTAAAATTCTTTGGCTCTGTCCAGGAGACTTCAGAAACGTCATCGTTTTTTTTATGCAAATCCTGGTGTTCTTTAATCTCTTCTGGTTTATCGGCGCGAAGGCGGGCATGGCAGACCTTGCATTCAACAAGAGGGTCTGTGAATGAACTTACATGTCCTGAGGCTTCCCAAACTTTGGGTTTCATAATTAGGCTTGTATCAACGGAGTACATATCGGAGCGAGTTTCAACAAAAGTTTTCCACCAGAGGTTTTTTATATTTTGCAAGATTCGCGCTCCTAAAGGGCCATAGTCCCAAGTGTTGGCGAGGCCACCATAAATATCAGAACCGGGATAAACAAAACCTCGTCTTTTTGCAAGGGAAACAATTTTGTCCATCGTTACAATTGCCATATTGCAATATTAGCAGATGTAAAAGTGAGAAACCATGTAGCTCCTCAACTCCCGAGGTGTAAGTACAATTCCACCTCCGAGGTGGAATAGCTTTGCACGTCGGGGTTTGGGGTAATTTTTAGGCATGAAAAAGCCCCGATTGGATTTTTGTTTCTTTCGGGGCGAATTGGTTCTATCAGGTCTTTGCTAATTCGCGCTCCCAGCAAGCTGGGCATTTACCCTCGTATATGTGCTTGTTGCAAAACAGCCTTGCACAAAACAGGCAATCTTCGAAACCCACAGCTTTATAGTTGGGTCCTACAGGTTGGCCATCTCCATCATAGCCGCCTTTGTCTATGAGTTTGAGTTCACTTGCACCCTTTCCGCATTTTGCACACACAGAACTTTGCATTACCTGTTCACGTCGGTGCTTTTCTTCGGCTATACTTTGCAATTCTGCATTTCTGCGGCTATTTTTGGCTTTGCGGACTTCCTCTTCGCTCCACCACGGCGGGTATTTTACCCGTCTTACCCGTGTAAACTCTTCTCGTGGGCTTGTTAGATATCCTATGAGCACGACTAGCAACATGATGCTTAGAATCAGCGTTGCTTGCCAGTTTATAATCCACATATATAAATACAAGAAGATTCCGAGAGTTGCCAAGACTGCTACAAGCTGCTCTAGCATTACCTTCTCCTTATGGTAAAGTGCTTACTATGTCATATTATATCATTCAATCACTAAAGTCAGGGGGATGCTATTTCTTGGAAAGCACCTTGAGAAACTTAAGGGTTTTGAGGGAGGTTCCGATTAGATCTTCTATATATGAGTCGACGTCTGTCGGAACCGGTTTATTTTTTGAAATGAATCCGAGCTCTTCGAGTACTTCGAGTTTGAAATTTTGTACAAGGGGGTACAATTGCCAATAATCCAAAGCACTTAGGGATTCCAGACATTCTTGGAGAGAATAGAGGACTTCTTTGTGTTCTTGGTGTTCTGCAGTGAGTTTGTTTACAACTTCACACAAGTGGTAGGCGACTCCTACGCGAACTAAATCTGAACGCCAATTCTCATATGCACTTTTGATCTCAACGTCAGTTAAAATGTCCAGGTTTTTCCCCCTTGCGATAAGAAATTTACAATAACTAAATATCTCAATAGCTCCCCTTTTTCTTGAGATTGTGCGACGTACACCTTTTGCAACAACTCGAAGTTTACCGTAATGCTTGGAAAACACAGTTAAAAGGCGGTCCGTCTCACCAATGTTTTTTCTGGAGATAATAATTCCCTCTGTTGAATAATTTCGTGTGTCCACTGAGATTGCCGCGTTGGGAGGTGACTGTACGGTACCTCCCTCCTCGCAATGACAATACACTATTTACAGGCGAATTTCTTTGTCGGTTGTCAGCTTAAATTCTTCCTTCTTTTTGTCGGATTTGATTGTAACCAAATGCCCTGCTGTCCCAGGCTGTTTTTGGATTAACAATTTATAGCCGTCTTTCCCGAGTTTAATGGGGGTTTTATAGGTAATTTTTATATCTGTTACTCCCTCCGGGCGAAGAATGAAGAATCCTTCAAAGACAGTTTTTCCGAGATCTTCACTTGCAGTAATTGGCACTTCTGAGCCTGTTGAATCCACAATCATCGATCCTTTGGGTACGTAAACCCTAAACCAATCACGGAAAGGCCCATTTAGCCATCCGTCATATTTTTGAGGATTCTTGTATTTTAAAGTCAGCGTATTTTCTGTTCCCTCTTTTGTTTGTTTTACTTCCAGCTCGAATTCGTGTTGGACATATAGATTTGACTTTGCGCCTGCAAAGTTTGAATCGTTTATGTGAAGATAATCCCCGTCATATTCGCGAATTCTTCCTGCTAGGTTGAATGATTCAAGTGCTGACTGAACTTTATTATCATGCATGTAGAACATAATATGTTTTTCCATCAAAGAATTCCAAGCAACATCAAATAGCCCGGGTATTTTTTCTTTTGGCTGGCCCAAGGCATTTGCAATCAATGTGTTCATCAATGGTCCTAAAAAGCCTTTTCTATGGTCTGCATGAGGCGGTTTGTAAACAATTTTCCCTGATATATCGTCCCAAACAATCGGGCCGGCAACGTCTGCATATGTCTCAAGCTCATAAATAACATTTGGGCAGTTGCAGCGTTTATCTTCGTCTGCCGAGTAGTTTCCATATCCTGGGATACCGAGAGTTCCCATAACTGAAAGCAAACCAACGAGAGGGTGTGTATCCACAGAAATTATTCCATCTACTTCTTTTACCCCCTTTATTGTTTCGTAGTTCTCGTAAAACGTGTTCATTGAAGTTTTAAAGTCGGGTGAGAGATTCATATCTCTTAAGAACCAGTTGTTAACCAGAGGAAGATATTTTTTAATTGGTTCTGGTGCAGGAAGTTTAGAGCGGAATTTATTATCAAGCACATAAATATCGTCTGAAACGACTTGTTCAAACTTTCCGTCTTTTACCTTAATTATCGAATAGGCAGTTATAAAACCGCCCGTTGGCCTTAGCTCTTTGTCGTTTTGCCAAAGAAAGAGGTATGTTTTTTCACCATTTATCCCCAAAAGATATGGTAGTTGTTCAAGAACTGGCTTGCCGTCTGTTAGAAGCTGGTGGCCTCTTTGGGCTTCAAGAATTGTTGCCTTTAGTTTTGAGCGAAGAGGTTTTCCTCCGAAATATTCAGGATATCTCTCGGGGTTAATTTTTGAGAGTTCTTGGGACATTATCGCAGTTTTTGCGCTTATGTCTCCCATTTTTGGAATTATGTCGTCTATTGTTTCAACTACAAAGTTTATTCGATCTTCTGCGTTTTCTGCTCCATCCTGGGCTTGTGCTCCATTTAATCCTAAAATATCGCTATAAGGCTCGACTGTTTGGACAATTATCTCTCCCGCCTCAAGACCTGCATTGCCTCCAACTGTTAGATGTTTTGCATCCTTCCAATAGTCCCCTAGGAAGGGGATAAGTTTAACCCAAAAAATTTTGTTTAGATCGCCATCAAGTCCTTTTAGATCTTTCTTTGTTTTTTCTAATGAAACTTTTGTTTGAGAAATATTTTGGCTTGCCGCGGCTGCTTGGAGTTCTTTTGCTGATTTTATGAGTTTATTTGCCGATACTCTTATTGAAAGTAAGGGAAATGCTATAAGAAGTATCGGGACAAGAATTGTTGCAGCAACAATTACCCATATCTTTTTTGAGTGACCTCTTCCCAAAGATGGCTTCGGAACTTTTTGCCACCATCCTGGTTTTGGATTAGCCCTTTGTTCGGTTGGCACAGATTGAGGTGCTTGGAAACTATCGTTAAAAGCAATACGTTTTAAGTCGTTTATTTTTGCCATTTATACAGCGCCTTTTCCACTTAGCATTGCCCAGGGAGTGCGCATGATTATTTCTAAGTCTAGCATAAACGATATATTTCTTGCATACATTGCGTCAATCGCAATTCTTTTATCAAAATTAACATTAGACCTGCCAGTTACTTGCCAATAACCCGTTATCCCGGGTTTCACAGAAAGTGTTTCCTGGACAAGTTTTTTTGTTTTTGGATATTTTCTAGCTTGGGTTTTTAATTCATCAGGATAGTATGGTCGTGGGCCGACTAGACTCATTTCGCCACGAAGGACGTTTACAAGTTGTGGCATTTCATCTATCGAAAACTTTCTTATTATTCTTCCCACAGGAGTTACTCTTGGATCGTTTTTGATTTTATAGTTTCCTCCTTTTTGTTGTTCTTTAAATGCTTTTTTAAACTTAGGATCGGTTCTCAAAAGGTAATATGCGTTTACAATCATCGAACGGAACTTAAAAAGATGGAAGGGTTTTCCATTTAGACCAACCCTGTCTGGAGTATCTGCAAGAATTGGGCCCGGTGAAGTAAGTTTTATTGCAATAGCTGTGAAGATCATAACCGGGGAGAAAATGATAAGAAGAAATAATGCTGAAGCAATATCTATTAGCTTTTTTATGCTTTTGTACTTCATCTTTTAAGCAGAGCGGCAGAAACTAGTGTAGCAAAGTTTTTTTGAAATTTCTCTTCACTAAATTTTTCTGCATTTTTTTTGCAATCCACTTCTTTAAAAGATTTTTTCTCGCATTTGACTATAGCTTCGTTTAAAGAATCAGCAGTTTGTTCGTCAAAGAATACTCCTGTTTTTTCAGTAACTGTTTCCATAGCACCCCCTTTTTTGTAGGCAATAACAGGTGTTCCAGCCGCCTGGGCTTCAACAGCAACAATACCGAAGTCTTCTTCTTGAGGAAAAATTAAAGCTCTCGCATTTACATAGTATTTCTGCAATAGATCGTCCTCCACGAATCCAGTAAAAATAATGTTTGATCTTGTCATCCCTCTTAACTTTTTTTCTTCACTACCCGTGCCAACCACGATTAGTGGTTTCTTTAATCGGTTAAACACCTTGACTACTAGATCTACTTTTTTGTATGAAACTAGTCTTGACACTATTAGATAGGGCTTTTCATCCTTCGATACTACACTCCTACGTAGGGGTGTAGTAAATATTTTGGTGTTCACAGGAGGGTAAATTACAGGTGACTTTCTTCCGTAATATTTTTCCACACGCTTAGCGACAGTTTGCGATATTGACACAATTATGTCTGGCCTTTGAGCTGCTGTCTTATCCCACCACTTAAGGTATGCGACAAGTGGCTGACTAAGTATTTTTCGAACACCACCTAAATATTGGTTATGTCCGCTCCACAAATAGCGTGTCGGTGTTAGGCAATAACAAATATGGGTTGTTCCCGGCTTTGTAATTATTCCTTTTGCAGCTTCAGAAGTTACAGAAATTACAAGACCATATTCGGAAAAGTTAAAACTCTCAAAAGCAATGGGCATGAATGCGGCATACAAATCATGGCGCGTTTTTGCAAACGGAAGCCTATTAAGAAAAGAGGTGTGTATCTTTGGAAATACTTTGGCCCACTTGGCGGTGTGTGGATTATACACAGAGGTATAGAGTGGAGCATTTGGAAATAACTTGTGGAGAGATAGAAGTACTCGCTCTGCCCCTCCCCATTTATTAACCCTGTCATAAACAAGAGCAACTTTCATCCTTTCAACACCTCACGGTAAACGCTTAGGGTTTCTTGTGCCATTTTTTTCCACGAGAATTTTTTAACTTGGATTTTGCCGGCCTTGATAAGGTTAATTCTTACCACCTTGTTACTTAGTACTTTTTGTATTTTGTCGGCTATATCTTGGGGATCTTTTGGGTCAAAATACAATGGGGCATTCCCATATACTTCTCGAAGGACAGGAATATCTGAGCAGACAACAGGCGTGCTGGCAGACATTGCCTCAAGTCCGGGCAACCCGAATCCTTCAGACAGCGTAGGAAATATAAAAGCCTTTGCATTTTTATACAATGACCCCAGTTCTTTATCATCTACGTTTGTTTTTAGCTCGACAAACTTTTTAGCATTCTTAGTTTTTATGAATTTTCTAAACTTACCTAAAAAAGCAGTCTTCCTCGAAACAACAATCAGCTTGTTACCATGTTCTAGAACATGGTAACGCGACAGTGCATGCACAAGAGTTTCCACATTTTTATGAGGATACAAGTTTCCAACATACAAAAGATAATTTCTATCATCTTTTTTTCCACCCCGCGATAATGCGTCAACGCCCTCATACGTCACGTAAACCTTTTGTTTAACGTCTGGGAATCTTTTTTCAACTTCGTTTGCCACAGATTTGCTTGGAACAAAAATTGCTTTTGCGCGGGATGCTGCGCTTTTTACTACCAGTCTGTACCCTGCATACTTTGCTAGATATTTTATTGGCGGGAGAGTTGTGACATCAAATCCCTTTTTTGAGTGCCATAAAATGTCGTGTATGGTAATGCAAAATGCCTTAGGATAGAAGACGGGAACATTAAAATGTGGAACATGAAGAAGATCTAAATTTTCTTTAAGAAATATTTGAACAAGAGAGGTTTGCTCGCCTAGAGAATAGTGTGGAATGTCTGCAACTACTTTTTTCCAGCCTGGCGATGTCTCTATGTTTTTTATGTTCTCAGATCTGCAAAAGATTACATATTCGTTTTCTATATCAAGTCCTCTTAAATTTTCAATAAGCTTTTGGGTGTATCTTCCGATCCCTGTATGTTTTGTTCCCCAAAGCCTTGCGTCTATGCCGATCGTTGCCATTTTTTACGTTTATCGCCCTATGTGCTCACCCGCACAAGGCGAAACCTTTCTAAAATGGAAATCCCCATTAATACAAAATTTGTAAGCCACGATGGATAAACATTTGGGTAATGCTTTTTATAAAATATCCGCATTGCGTCAGTTGATGCTTTGATTGCTCTTTTTTTAGTTTGAATATCTGCTGAAGTTAAATTTTGACTCTGTTTTTTTATTCCAGACGAGACACCATGATAATGCAAAATTTTTGCTGACGGAAGGAAAAACACCTTCCAACCTTTTTCATTTAATTTGAAACAAAAGTCAATATCTTCACCGTATAAAAAGTAATCTTCATCCCACCAGCCAACTTCCTCCCCTGCTTCGCGTCGTACAAAAAAGGCCGCTCCGGAGAGAGCATCCACTTCATGGGGGTTCTTGTTATCCAGAAGCCATCCCATTGTGTAGCCAGCAAGCAGTTTGCTTTTAGGAGAAAGTCTTCTAAGTCCTGTGAAGTGTGTTATTGCGTTCCAAGGAGTTGGGAAACCTCTGTGGGAGGCAGTTGTTAGCTCTCCGTTTGGGTAAACAAGCGCTGGTCCGCAGACTCCAACGTCTTTATTTTCCTCCATAAACTTAAAACAAGTTTTAATCGCGACTTCTGAGACTTTTGTGTCTGGGTTGAGAAACAAAACGTACTTACCAGAAGATTTTTCGACACCTCTATTGTTGCCTGCGGAAAAACCTAAATTTTCTTCGTTATAAACATAATTTAGGTTTTTTGATGTCTTTTTTAGGTGTTCAAAAATTTCTTTAGGACTATCAGGAGAATTGTTATCTACAAGAATTATTTCTTTTGTTATTTTTTCAAAATTTGAGTCTTTAATCGATTGAACACAACTTTTTAAATATTCTTTTGCGTTGTAGTTGAGAATAATAATACTTAAATCAATTTCTGACATCTGCTGCCTCCTTGTATACATCATCTAACTTTTTTGCAATAGCTTGGTAGCTATATTTTTCCTCGGCAAGTTTTCTTGCGTTTATTGCAATCTTTGTATAAAGTCTTTGATCTTTTAACAATTTCACAGCGAGTTTTACTAATTCGTTTGGTGTTTTTGCAAACAGTGCCGACTCTCCGTTTTTTGCATCAATCCCCTGGATCCCTATGTGCGTTGTGACAACCGGAAGGTTGGCAGCCATTGCACCTATTATTTTAACCCTGCCACCTGCTGGACCATATAAAGGAGCAAGAAGTATTCCGGCCGTGTGATACGCACTCACAACCCCTTGGACATCATCAATTGCTAAACCCTGTATTTTAATATTTGAACTTTTAAGGTGGTCTACTTTTTCTATGTTTTGTCCGGCGATTACAAGTTCAGCATCGGGCAGTTGCCGTTTTATTTCTGGAAAGATTTCTTTAACTAAAATTTCTGCAGCCTCTACATTTTGCATCCAATTATAATTACCCATAAAAAGTATTCTTTTTGAATAGTGAATCGGCACTTTCTTCATCAGATCTTCTCCGACAGGATTGGGGACTATCTCTACTTTATTTTGAGGTACATACAGCTTCATTATCTCAGCATCTTTCTCGGATACTGCAATAACTTTTGTTGCTTTTTTCCAGTAATAGGTTTCCCAGTATTTAATTTTCAATACATCAATCCAAAGAAGCGGCGCAAGAAACCACCATTTGGAATTTTTTACGAAATGCTCATACACCTGATATTCAATTGTTTGGTCTACTAAAACTAGCGGGGTTTGTACTTTTGGAATATGAGGGCTAACGTAAAAAGTTTCCGCGTGAATTATGTCAAACTCTTCATTCTTCAAAAGCCTAGCAAGATCGTTTTTTTCTTTGTTTGAAAAGTTCCTAATCGCCAAGAATGGGAGGTTGCTTGCACCAGTTAATAAGATATTTCTAAGAGTCCATGGTTTTTCGGGCCGCTTGAAAACTTTGACATCTCTGCAATACTTTTTAAGCTCAGGGACGTATTTTTTTTCATCGTTGTACTTTATCAATGAGTAGAGTGTTATTTTGTGTTTTTTTGAGAGCTCTTTTATTAAATTGTATGAGCGGATTTGTCCGCCTGAAGAAGGCGGATAGGGCAAATAGGGGGTAAGCATCAAAATTCTCATTTTTTCACAAGCTTCACTATCACATACTTATCTGTTTTATCGATCACTGTGTACTCTTCCATTACTTGTTTTGTTTGATTATCGAAATTTACCGAGATGTAATATTGTGCTCCATGCTTTTCTATCATTTCAGTCAAAGGATAAACTATGTATGGGAATCCACGACGCTTGGTTTGATAAAGAAAAGCTGTGTCGCCGTTGTAGGGAGCTATAACAACTGCGTCTTTGGGGAGAGTTTGGTTTGCTTTTTCACCTGCTGTGATAATTTCTGGATGATTAATTTTGTAGAACTCTTTTATTTGATAGAAAGAGAAAAATAGTCCAGCGCTAACACAACCAACTGCCATAAGCCTGGAAAGCTGTTTATTTAAGTTTTTGGCGTTCCACAGAAAGAGAAACCCGCTTGCAAGTGCAAGTGATACCGCGGGAATTGTCAGAGTTTGATAGTAGTCATGTCTGACGCTTGCTGTTGCGATTGTTGCCATAAAAGCAATTTGGCTAGCGAATAAAACATGTATAAAGTATGGATGTTTGGATTTTTTATTGGATAAAAATCCCAATGCGAAAGGTACCACTGCCCAAACACCAAGAATCATTCGGCCTAGTCTTTCCTCAAAAAGCCACCACCAAAATGCGGGGCGGAAACGGATATTGTCTCCGTTGAAGGCCCACTTCCAGTGTGGGATTCCGCGTATATGGTCCCCATCCCACATCCACCCTCGCCAGAAAAAAAAGGGCGAGGCAACGAGCGATAAAAATATATAAAAATCTACATTCTTTAAGCTTCTTTTTATTTTGTATTTTTCCCAAGCAAGATAAATAAAAGCAAAGCCGTAAAAAACTATATAAGGCTTCATTAACAGAGCAAGCGCGAATAAAAATCCAGATAAATATATAGCCCACTTTTTTTCTTTTTCTATATATTCTGAGAAAAGATAAAGACTTGAAATAATAAAGAAAACGGTTAAAGGCTCAGGAAGTATTACCCTTGAAAAAAATATATTAAACGGGAGCGAAGCAAAAAAGAATGCGGCAAGAAGTCCTCCAACGGGGGAGATAAATCTCTTCCCTAATAAATAGACAAAAATTAGCGACCCTAAAGAAATAAAGGTGGAAGTTAACCTTCCCCACTTATCAAATCCTAATTCAGGGTATGTTTTATAAAGAACCGCATGAATTGCGTTGTAAATTGGAAATTCTACAAACCTCCAACCTTCCGGGTTGTCGAATCCAGAAGCAATATTTGAGATATCGTGGTATTTGGGACGAAGAAGATCTATGCCATTTTCTACATACATTCTTGCAACTGATGCTGTATCTGCTTGTCGCCATGAATGCCAGTCGGCGATTGGGTTGTCTATTTTATATAGTCTAAGTACAAGCCCAAGTACAAGAATTAAAAATAACATTAAAAGGTTGTTACGCTTCATTGTTTTTTCTTTCTATTAAACCTACGGCTATACCGGCTAAAGCCCAAAAGATTATAGCAACTTTTGAGGCTTCAAAAACGTCTATAAAGGTTGCGTTCAATAAAAGCCCAGCCATACCCCCTGTGAATCCACACACATACACATGGCTCCAACTTGAGCTTGAGTTTTTAATATATGTGATTAGTTTTTGCAAGATACGCAATATCACAAGAAGCAATGCGAGCGTTCCAACAAGGCCGGTTTCTCCAAGTGCGCGTAAATAGTCATTGTCAGTTGCAAGGGTAATCGAAGAGTATCCTGTCCCAAGCAGAGGATTTTTGAAAAAAGCACGCAGCGCACGAGGCCATTCAACATTAAGGCGAATTGCTGTTGAGCGATCTTCGAAAATTGATGGAAACTGTTGTGGTTTGTCCTCCGTTTGTTTGCTTCTAGTTCTTTCTGGTATCTCAAGGCGTTCTTGTGCGTGCACCGGAGTTACCAGGTGAAAATTAATTTTTTGAGAGTTTGTAATTCTTTGCCAGTATGTTTGAAGGCTATTTCTGTAGCGTACCCCAAGATTTGTAAACAAAACTGCAGACAAAACACAAAACACAATAAAAGGGATTATGAAAACTTTCTTCTTTACAAGCCACAAAGAAACGCAAACTCCAAAAATAAAAGATGCGAAAGAGACTCTGGACTCGGCGCGAAGCATTAACCAAAAAGATGGCAAAACGCTAAAAAGTAAGAATATAATTTTGTTTTTTAATTTTTTGTAATGCCAGAAAAGTGCTGCCGATATTGGAAGAAGAATTACAAGAAATGCTGCCAAGTCATAATGGCCTGCAAAAGTAGAATGAAGCCGCGCGCCGGGGACCCAGCGAAGTGCTAAACCTTTTGAGTACTCTTCATTTTGTGTTGAGATAACTGGAAAATTTGCGTAAACTTGCCCCCATCCGAAAGCGAAAACAAAAAAAGTTGCAAAGAAGAGTCCTGAAGTTAGGAACCTGGCTTTGTTTATACTTCGCACAACTTCTAAAGCTGCAAAAAAAGGAATGATATATTCAATTCTTCTTGCCCAATGCAAAAAAACGATATGGGGTGGGGCAGTTCTTGTTAAAAGAATGCTTGAAAGACTTGATAATAAACCTGCTGCAAAAAAAATTAGTATTGCTTGATTAAATTTATCCTTCAAGAAAGCTTTTACACCTCGACGAAGCATAATTGGAAGCCATAAGAGGGCAATAAGCGAAATTAGGAAGTCTTCAGCTCTTATTGCAACGTAAGTTCCCGGGACATTGAAAATAGGAAATTTTGGATAAAGCGGCACAACAATAAGGAGTGCAGCCAAACAATATTTTAGTGCGGAAAGTAAATTATGGCCTTCCCAGTAGCGCGAAGCCCAGTTGGCCATATGAGCGTAGCGATTATATTGATTGAATGGCTTTAACATTCTTATGTCAGATTTTTTTAAAAGCTGTAACATATATTTTCCTCGCTTTCGGTTGTCCTAAAAATAAACCAAAAATAATCATTCTCAATATTGCACCAAATTTCATTATTGTTGAAGCTATTGAATATTGAGACGGGAAGTGTTTTTTATAAAACAATTTTAGGCCTTCAAACTCACCGACAATACTTCTTTCTTTGCCGGCACTATCTTTAAAATGGACAACGTCTCCGGTACTTGAGGCGCCGCCAATGTGTGTTATCGAAGTTGTTGGTACAAATATGAGTTGAAATCCCTGTAGTTTAAATCTGTAGCAGTACTCAACGTCTTCTGCGTACATATGGAAGTTTGAATCAAAACCCCCGACACTCTCATAAGTCTCGCGTCTTATCAACATAAATGCACCCGTTATCCAATCAAGAGATCTTTGTTTTTTGTAGAAGTCTGCATGCGGGTGGTACGACCCAAACAAAGTACTCCAACATGGAAGATCATCTAAGAAAAATGCCCAAGAGAAAAGCCTGAAAAGTGTGGGCATATATCCCCCGGTTGGCTGGATTGATCCGTTGGGATTTTTTAGTTTACATGTTGAAATACCTACAGTTGGATGGTTGTCCATCCATTCGACCATTTTAGAGATAGAGTCTTCATATAGTTTTGTATCTGAATTTAGAAGCAAAATATATCTGCCTTTCGCTTTTTGCATCCCAAGATTGTTTCCTCCTCCAAAACCTAAGTTTTCTTTACTTTTAACAAGATGTGTGTTTTTGTGTTTTAGGGTAAATTTTTCAATTTCTTTTAGAGAGCCATCGGTTGAGGCATTATCTACAATAATTACCTCATAGATAACATCTCGTGTGTGTTGTATAACCGAATCTAAACAATCGAGTGTAAGTTTCCTTGTATTAAAGCTAATTACTACAACAGAAACGTCAAAGTGTCTGTTCATTTTCTAAAACACAAAATTACTAGTCTTCTTACATCTTTAATAAATGATGATAATAAAAACACCAGCAATATTAAGCTCGGAACTAGAATAATAATTCTCGCTAGTGGAGAGGTTGGGAGATAGCGAATTGTAACCTTTCGTTCATAAGCAATACCTCTATACCCAATTGCATCTTTAGGGCTCCCTGCCTCGAAGATGTTTACGAAAACTGACTCTCTCCATGGAAAAATAATTTCAGGAAGATGCACGCTTCGTGTTTGGTCTCTTATTAAAACGTATGCATCTTCAGGAGGATGATAAACTATGTAAACTGGCAGAGAAATTGGGAATACACGTTGTATCTCTGTCTTATAGTGATCAATCACCGCGCTTCTTGGCATGTTTGTAAAATATGCTCTTCGCTCGTGAGAATCTTCAACATCTGCCTCTTCAAGGGACTGTACCCCATCAGGAAGTATTTTGGGAAATCTTGGAGATGGAACTGCAAGGTAAATCGAAGCCACAAGAAAAATTGCTAATAACAAAACTTTTGTGATCGTTGACATATTACTGAAAGAGACGAGCGCGGCCTAAAATATAGCGTGGGTCTTTTAATTTTCTTTCTCCAATAACTTTTGCCGGAACGCCGCCAACAATTGCAAAATCCTGAACGTCTTTTGTTACGACTGCACCAGCCGCAACTATGGTTCCTCTACCTACTTTTACTCCAGGAAGAATAATCGCCCTAGGGCCTATAAAGACATAGTCTCCTATCTCAACTGCGTTTTCTCTTGCTTGAAAGTTTTCATCGTTAATGTCGTGTTCGGAGTTATAGATTAAAACCTCAGCTGCTATGTCTGTGTGGTTTCCAATAATCAAGGGGGCGCGGCCATCCAAAAAAGCGTTGTTCCCAATTATTGTGTCTGTTCCTATTTCTATGTTTTTTGGTTGGAAGAAGTTTGCAAACATGTGGATTGTAGAGTCTTTTCCCATGCGAAGTCCCGCCAGCTGGTAAGCAAGATGTCTCACTCTGTGCAGGGGGATATGCCCGATCCACCTAAGGAGCATCAATTCAATATCTAAAAAATAGTTATAAATTCGGTTTACAACTTTTCTTGTGACTTCACTTGAGGATAAGCTGCGGCCGGATCTGTCTTTAATCGGAGTCATACGCTTGTTTCAAAATAGAGAGGGTTTCTCGGGCTGTTTTATCCCATGAGAATTTTTCTGCCTGCTTTAAAACTGCCCCTCTTAGTTGATTATACTTATTCGCCGGCAGACTTACCACAAATTCGATTCCTTTTGCGATGCTGTCTGAGTCACCCGGATCAACTAATATGCCTGCCTCGCCCACTACCTCCGGGAGGCTGCCGACTTTTGAAACAACGACAGGGCAACCACAAGCCATAGCTTCAAGAACGTGCATACCAAAACCCTCCCAAAAACTTGGCGAGACTAAGCATTTTGCACCCGAGAGGAGGTCAGCTTTTTCTTCCTCGGACACAAAGTCTGTAAAGATAATTTTATCTTCAAGACCGATTTTGTGAGCTTTTTCAAATATAGATTCATAAAGCCATCCTTTTTTTCCTACAATAACCAAAGAAAGATCCGCGTTTTTAAATTGCCTGAAAGCATCAAGTAAACCCTCCACATTCTTACTGGGCTTTAGAGTACCCACGTAAATTACATACTCCCAAAAAATTCCATATTTTTCTTTTGTTCTTCTTATTCGCCAACCTTGAATGGGATATCGATACCTTGTTTTGTTATACCCAAGAAGTGTTACCTCCACTTTTCCTATCGTCCAGGGGTAGTGAGAAATTATTTCATCTCTTGTACTTTCTGAAATTGCTATGACTTTTTTTGCAACTCTTAGAGATAAATTGGTCCAGTACTTTAATTGATAAAAGTCGCGTTTTGTAAACTGGTTCGGAAATCTCAAATATCCAAGATCCATGATGCTCATAACCATTGGGACGGGAGAAATTGGAGGAAGATAATGAGTAGGAGCAAAGTATACATCTAGTTTTGGATTTGCAAACCAAAGGTTAGTGAGTTTGCCCAATAATCCACCTCTCCCAACTATATATTTCCAATTAGGACTTGGCTGGGGGAGGTGTTGGAGGGGTTCTTTATCCAAAAAAATTATCCATTCATGTTTTTTTGATTCTTGAAGATTCTCGAGGGCTGTTAAAAGCTCTGCTGCATACTGATTTACTCCAACCCGGTTTTCAACATTTGCTTCGTTACCGTCAATTGCAATTCTCATCCTTCGACTCCTTTCAGTCGCTCAGGACTGTGTCTTTGAGCCTCCTTGTAAACTCTTAATGTAAGTTTGGCTGTGTATTCCCAAGAAAATTCTTTTGCTCGCGCATTGCCTTTCTTAATCCACTTTTGACGATTTTTAAGAACAGTAAGTATTCCTTCTACTATTTCATCTACCTTTGTTGGGTTTATTAAAACAGCAGCGTCGCCTGCAACTTCAGGCATACTTGAGACATTTGATGTAACTACAGGGCAACCAACCTTAAAAGCCTCCAGAATTGGCTGGCCAAAACCTTCATATAGTGAGGTGTAAACAAGTGCTGATGCACCAGAGTATAGTGCCGATAAATCATCAAAACTTGCAAAATCCGTATATATAACGTCGTTTTCCACATTTGTGGGTTTTCTCCCAACAACAACAAGTTGGAGATTGTTATCTTTTAATTTTTTATAAGCGTGGATAATTCGTGGCACATTTTTCCTTGGGTTTGTTCCAACAACTAAGAGATAATTTTTAAAAATCCCATACTTTTCTTTTGCTCGATACACTTCGTCCTTGCCCACCTTTTTAATCCGCGCATCTCCTGCTTCCGGGATTACAACAACTCTTTCGGGGTTAATTCTTAAAAGCTCGACTGCGTCTTCTTTTGTACTTTGAGAAACCGCAATTACTCGATCCACTTCTTTTGCAACCCAACGAAGCCTGGCTTTGTGGACTTCTACAATTCGGTCTGGAGTATATTGGGAGTATATTAAGGGCGCAAGGTCATGGATTGTTGTAACCTTGAATGCTTTTGACGGGGGCTGAGCCCAATCAGAGGAATGGAAAACATCTACTTCTCCAATCAGATTTTCTACAGAAAGCGTATGTAGCTTATTCCAAAAAATATCTGCCAGAGTTGAGGAGAGTATAGATGTTTTTAGTTCAGTATTTTTTTTAGGCGGAAACAATTTTGCGAATTCTCCACGTCTTCTTAGCGAGCCGCCAAACAACACGAATACATCGCTTTCATCTATTCGCATCAGTTGGTCTATTAAATTTTTAGTGTAATTACCCACGCCTGTTCCATACACTGTTTGTGATACATCAATTCCTATCCTCATATAAATAATTTCCTTCCAGAGAGGTCAAGGTTCTGGCGCAGCCAGGTTCTTACTCGCATTTTGATATTTCCACACGGTTACTCCGTTAAAATCTCGTTCTTCCACTTTTGTAAATCCCATACCTTCCACGCTTTTGCGAACCTGGTCAGTTGGATCAAATATTGGCTGAACGTAGCGGAACAGGTATATTTTCTCAAAATACACCCCCTCGAGTCCATCTGGGCCGTATGAAGGCACGTTTTTAGCATAATACATGTATGGATCTTGCTGGCTTTTTGTTACAAATATTGAGATTGCACTTTGGCCTTTTGCATCGGATTCCAACCATAAGACAGCGCTCCTCCAGTCTTCTCTCCAAAAACGTGGAGTGAAGGCAAAAATAGAAATTGCCAACAAATTTAACCCAACACGAAAATATAGTTTGCCTGTTTTTTTATTGACAAGAAAAATGCCATGCGCAACAAGCAAATAAAACGGCGGTAGTAAAAACAAGAGTCTAAAGTAGGAAAATCCGGACATTATAAGACCGAATATGAGAGCGCCGGATAATGGAATCAAAAACCAGAGCCATACAAGATGGCTCTCTTTGTATTTTTTGAGAGAGTTCCAAAGAGATATTCCAAATTCGAAAGCAAATAACCCAACAAAGGCAGCATAAACAAACTTGTTATAAAACGAGATTCTTCCAATTAAGAACTTTACAGGAACTAGGGTGATTTGTTTTAAATTTGTTTTTCCCAATGTTTCCCACCATATTGGGGCGTTTTGTTTAACTTGCACGCCAACTTCCAATTGTTTTTTAAATATTGCTAGCCAAGGAATGAATAAGATAAGGATTGTTATAAAAGAAGTAATCCACGCGAATCTGTGAACACCCAGGCTTTTCTTTTGAAAGATCAAAAACGCAGCACAGAAAAGTAAAACCAACCCCGGCAGGTAATCTGTATATATTAGTAGTGAGGATGAGATTATAAATGACACCCAATTTAACATCCGAGAGTTTTTGTTATAGACAATATTAATAAAACACCACACAACCAAAAGGCTTGCAAAAACAGACATTGCGTACATTCTCGCCTCCTGACTGTAATAAAAGAGAAGCGGAGCAGTTGCAAGAAGGCTGGCACTTGATATTGCTACAAACTTATTAAATAGCTTTTTTGCAATAAAGAACAAAAGTAGAACTGACAATAGGGCAAATACTAACGATAACGAACGTACTGCAGTTTCTGAAGTACCAAATATTGAAATCCACAATTTTAAAACCAGATAGTAAAGTGGGGGATGAAAATCTCCTGGAGAAAAAACAAATAGAAGATCCTTTAGCGGAAGTATTGCTGCTTTGACGCTGATTGCCTCATCAAGCCAGAAGGACTGGTTAAAAACATTCATGTTACTTGGCGCTTGAGCCTCCTAGCAAAGACGAGATTGCGCCGGAAAACACTCCAAAATCATAAGCCAGCTTAAAAACAAAGAATGCCGGTTGATTGTGAACTACCGATTTCCATATGCCCACAACTGCCGAAATAGGTAGGGATGCACGGACTGCGGCAATAATTTTTCCAAGAGCACCGAGTTTGTATTTTCTTTTTCCAATCCATTTTGCTTGATTAAAAACTTCGGCCAATGATTCTGGGTTCTTGTGATAAAACACAGCGGCAGGGGCAGAATCTGCCAAATATCCTAATTTTTCACTCAGGGTCCAATCGTCTGTATATTCGCCAGTTGGAGTGAAGCCACCTACCTTATCAAACTCACTTTTTAAAATTGCACGAAAAACTTTTTGTTTGTTGGGATAGTTTTTTGGATGACGCTTATCCTCCTCCCATCCTTCGTTTATAGTCCAACATTTTGACCAAACGTTCTCAGGTTTTGCCACATATTCCTCTTTTGAGAAGGTTCCTTTTGTGTTCCCCGCCACAATTGGGTCCACAAGCTTTTTTATGAAATCAGGTTCAAAAGTCATATCCGAATCAACAAAAACAAGAATTTTGCCGGAAGAGTGGCTTGCACCCAGATTTCTTGCTGGACCTGGCCCTTTGTGGTCTGCTTTGAGGAGTGTTATTTTAGGATTTTCTTTAGAATATTGTGCGACTAAAGATTTCGTCTTGTCTGTAGATCCGTCGTCGATGACAATTATTTCCAGGTCTTTATAGGTTTGTTTAAGCAATGATTCAAGGCACTCCCCTATCGAATTTTCTTCATTGAAAGAGGGGATTATTACTGAAATTTTCATGGTTCGACTCCGCTCACCACAAGTGTATTAAATAATTTGTCATATTCTTTTGCAATTTCATCCCATGAGAACTTCTCAGCCTGTTCTCTTGGAGCGTTCCCCCACCCTTTTTTAAGAGTTTTTTCAAGACTGCGTGCGTACTCCACAGCATTTTTTGGATCTACAAAAAGCCCTGCGTTTCCTACAACCTCTCGCCGAATTGGATCGTCGGTTACTACAACTGGTAAGCCAGACGCCATAGCTTCTACAATCGCAATTCCAAACGACTCCCATTTGGAAGTCGGAAATGTAAAAATATCCGCAGCCTTATATACTTGGGGCATTTGTGTGTGTGGAAATGAAAGTATCTGAAACCTGTTAGGCAAGAGTTCTTTCCCTAAACTTTTCAAGATTTGTTCTTGCTCTCCCCTACCAACAAGCAGTAACGATCCTTTCTTCATTCGAGAAACAGCATATATTGCTAATCCTAACCGTTTCACAGGAACCAAAGCAGCCACACACAATACAATGGGCCTAGACAAATTAATTTTGGGAGCTTTCCCCACTTTAGTAAATCGTGACAAATCAACCCCATTGGGAATTTTTTTGACTTTTACAAACGGATTAATATTCTTGGCCCACTTACACTGAAAATCAGTAAGGCCTATAAACACATCAGGAAACATATAAAGATTAAATCTTTCATCGGATCCCGGACCTGCTTGGCCCGGTATTACCATTTTTTTGTTGTTTTTGAATGCCCACCACCTTGACAACAGAACCTGCCAACCGCCGTTTGTCGGAATTATGACATCTGTGTCTTTGCTAATTTCGGACAAAACTTTTTTTGTAAAACTTCTTATCGGGGTTTTTGGATAATTCCATACAACTAACGTTGAGAAAACTTCGTACATACTTCCGTTTAATGGTTTTCCATTTTGGTAAACTGTCACATGATGTCCAAGCTTTGCGAGCCTGTTTGACAACTCGTGTACGAAGGTTTCAACGCCACGATATACTTCCCCGCTGTAAAAACTAAGAAATGCTATTTTCATTACACTTTCATCTTTCTGCGCCAAATCCAGACACCTGGCTTCATTTCCTTCTCTTTATAGTAATTTTCTTTTATCCAGACTACAACCTTTTGCGGTTCGTATGTTCCGAGATCGTGCCAGTTTCCAGGTTCAGGTATACGCCAAACTATTGTTTCGGGCGGATTTTGTTCCCATTTTTTTATTGTCTCTTCCTGGATATTCGGTATTTCATAATACCAACCAAAATTATCACCCCAAGGTTTGGGGGGCAAACGGTCAGCCTGTACATAAAAGCTAGAATGTAGGCCTTGTAGAAAAACAGGTTCGTCTTTTTTGACTAGAGTCGATATTTCTTGGGCAAGCATCTGATCTTCTGGGGTATAGAACCTAGTTTCTTTATTCCATTCGAGGCGTAGCTGTGGCCATAGTAAAAGATAAATAATTCCCACAGAGGCAATTGGGAGTATCTTGAGTTTGTTGGGTATTGTAAAAACTATGAAACCAAAAGCGACTGAGGATAGTGCGAGTGTTGTCTGAAGATGGAAAAACGAAAATCTTGGGTATACAGAAATTAGAGATAAAAGGGTAAAACCAGACAACACAGTCAGGTTTTTGTCTTTCCACAACTTCTTCTTGTTAATAAGAAGTGTAAATAGCGGAAACAATATGATTCCTACGATTAAAAGGTCGAGTTTTTCAGGTGACATTTGAACATAGTTGGGGAATTTGCTCCAGTAGATGCTTGGATAATAAACTACCCAGTTCCAAAATCCCATCAGCGCATCTTCCCAAATGAGCTTAATTAATAATGGTATGCCAAAAATAATAGGTCCAAAAAGGAATGATATATAGGGCTTTTTAAGGCCTGGCCTTAAAAGGGTCGATTTATCGCGCCAAATTAGCCATCCTAATACTACGAGATAAAATATTCCCCCTGTTTGTTTTATGAAACCTGCCAGAGCAAGAAAAAATCCACCCCAAAATAAATTTTGACGAAATAAAAAATATACACCTAGCAGGATTGGTGGCACAATTGCAATATCAAACCACATCATGTTTCCTTCGAGAATTGGTTGGAGTAACACATACACACCCAACGACATTAAGGCAATACTGTCTCGTTTTGTTATTTCACGAGTTAAAAGCCATACACAAACGCTTGACAACATGATAACCGTCCAGGAAAAAGCTTTAAGCACACCCAAGTTAAGCCCAAAAATTTTATAAAGATATGAAAGTGTAAGTGTCAACACGGGCGGGTATGGGTGGATCATATCTTTGTAAAGTGAAAACCCATGATTTTTCAAATATGCATATGAGAGCATTTCTGGCCAGGCAGTGAACTGGAGATTTGCTAAAAGTAAAAAGTGAAAGGTTAAAAGTAATAAAAGGATCTGGATGTTTCGGTTCATGATTTTTTGACGATCACAGAAAGTCCAGTGCCCATCTTAAATTGCGAAATAAACCAGGTCGGTATGGCCGTGAGGATATTGTAAAAAAACCTCTTTTTGAATCCAACCAGACTTTGCCACAACTCAAGTATCGGATTATCAAATTCCCATATTCCGGATTTTGCCTTCCACGATAGAATTGAAAAACCGGTTTTTTCAAGCAAAGTCTTTAGCGAGTTAGGAGTAAACTGCCAGAGATGCTCTTCAGGCAAACGATACTTCCATTTTTCCCTATATATCTTGGCAGATAGGCTTCCAGCATTTGGAATGTTTACCACAACTATTCCTTTGTCATTAAGCAACTGGTTAACTTTCCTTAAAACAGGCTCCGGATTCTTCATATGCTCTAGTACATGGTTTAATACAACCACATCAAATTTCCCGGTAATTTTGGCTTTTTCAAAGGTGGTCCTTATTGTTGGTATCCCTATTTTTATGGCGTGGGTGGATGATTTTTCAGAAGGTTCTACTCCCTGCACTTCCCAACCTTTTTCTTGAAAAAGACTCAATAGGAGTCCAGTTGATGATCCTACCTCAAGTACCTTTCCCTTTTTCTTGTAATTCAAAACTTTTTTGAGTGTTGCCTTGAAGATGTTTTTGAACAACTCTTGGTTTTCAAGGTAAACTTCATCTCTGTGGTAATTTCCCATTATCAATACCCCACCTTTTTGACAAACTTTCTTTTTATTTTGCGTAAAGGAGTTTCGAGAGTTGCACGAAGTTTGAACTTTGCATCGATTTTTTCCCATGGTGAAGGCACAATATCGGGTTTTGGGCGAAAGAAAACTTCTGGATAATAGAAATCAAGTGGAAAAGATATCCCTAACTCATATTTTCTTTTCATACTACGTTTGGGAACGTCATGTTCTTTTTTGAAACTTCCGGCGCGAGGAACGTTTGTTGCATGCAAATATGGTGCATCTATATATAGTATCTTTTTTGGGTTTCTATATTGAATCATTTTATTGTCTTTATCTACCCAGCCCCATTGGCCATGAGAGCCGAATGAGTGCAAATCAGGGATGCTGAGATTTACACCACGCAGATTTAAATGTCCTTTTCTTCCGGCAAGATTATACATTCCCATTGATGGATCTTGATAATGGTAAATATCCCCGACCAGGTTTATAGTGGGAACCACAATAGATTCAAGAGTCGTTCCATTCTTCTCAATTGTTTCTTTCATAAGTTTTATTGAGTCTTCCCCCCAGACTTCGTCTCCGTCGACCATTAATAACCAATCAGTTTTCGTTTCATCAAGCATTGCTTGTCTAACCATCGGAAAGGAATCGATGGTAACATTTTCTACTTTTTTAAAATATACTTTCTTTTTGCCTTGAGGGGTCTTTAATATCTCATCAATTATTTCAGCGGTTTCGTCGGTACTTCCTGTGTCCCAAAGCAAAACCTTATCCACATGGCTAATTACCGACATGACTGCATACCATACAAAGCGTGCCTCATTTTTAACCAATGTATGAGCGGTGATTGTCATCTTTTAAGATATTTTGCCACAAAAACAAAACTAAGTATCATAGTTGTTAAATGCCAAGCGACATGAATATATGCTGGACCCAGTATTCCAACGCGAGGAGTTAACAAGTAATATGCCACGATGATTATTGGAAGTTGAACCGAAGCAATAAGTGCGATAATGCGAGGTTTTTTATAAGAATAGATAAGCGCGTTTACTGCTGGGGTTGCAAATACAAAAGGGATGAAGCCTGCAAGCAGCCACTGCAGGACAGGAAGGGATTCTTTGTATTTTGGGCCAAAGAAGTTAATAATCCACGGAGCAAGATAGATGCCCGCCAGCACTCCGAGCGACAGGAGGGTTGAAAGAAGTAGCGATTTTTTAAAATAACTTGTTAGAGCGCTTCCGGTAAGCGTTGCAAAACGCGGAGCAAGGACTGAGGCAACGCTACCCAAAACTATTGGAATTCCTATAGAGAGTTGGCGTGCTGCACCATAAATTCCTGTATCATGGCTTCCCAGGATAGAGAGCATGATAATTGCATCCATTCGTGCAATTGTTGCGGAAGCAATTCTGTTTATGCCAACCCAACCGGAGAACGGAATGATTGTTTTAAAAAAGTCCGTTTCTTTTTTGTGCCACCCAATAGATACCGGTTGAAATGCCAAAGATATTAAAAATGCCAGGAGCGGACTTGCTGAAAAAGCAAACAGTATCCCCATTACAGTTGGATTCCCCTGCGAAAGAATCCACACCCACACAAATCTAATCCCGTTTCCAAGAGTAAGAAATAAGGCTGCGGTTTTCCATCTCTGCTTTGCTAAAAAAGTCGCAATTTGGAAATCAATAAACAAATAAGCGCAAACTGCCAATGTTGCAAATAAAACTATTGACGTATCGTTTGTGTGGAATATAAATTCTGCAATTAATTTTGATAAAAAGATCAAAATTATCCCTGTTACTACAGCCGTCAGCGTCCTGAGAAGAAAAACTGAATCTAAAATCCTTTTTGCTTTCTCCCTGTTTCCCTCACTCCACTCTTTTGAAATAAAGCGAAACAAACTTGATCCCAAGCCGAAATCTCCAAAAGCCTCAACAATCGTTACAAAGCTGATAACACCTGTCACAATTCCCCAGCCATCGGGCCCCAAAGATCTGGCGGCAAATATTGTAAACAAGACAGCAAGAATTGCGGCAATTGAATTTCCAACCATTATTACGGCAGTATCTTTTGCGGTCTTTGAGAATATTAACTTTA
>JBBTXW010000034.1:0-27087 GCA_038062025.1 Patescibacteria group bacterium | reverse complement strand
GTGACCCCGACCGGATTCGAACCGGTGATTGCTGGGATGAAAACCCAGAGTCCTAACCGCTAGACGACGGGGCCAGAAGCTACTAATTGTACCAAAATTGTGGTAAAATAGCATATTGACACCGGCAAACGGTGTCTTTTCCTTTCTGAACGTGTTACCTGTTACTTGTTACAAACCTATGAACGACATACGTAATCTCGCTATCGTTGCTCACGTTGACCATGGGAAAACCACCTTGGTTGATGCAATGCTCAAACAAACTCATTCCTTTCGCGAAAACCAAAAGGAGATGTCTGAGTCCCTTATTATGGATTCCGGAGACCTTGAAAAAGAAAAGGGGATTACTATTTTAGCCAAAAACATCTCAGTCAACTACAAAGGCGTAAAAATAAATATCATAGACACACCTGGCCATGCAGACTTCGGCGGGGAAGTTGAGCGAGTTCTTAATATGGCAAGCGGTGCTCTTTTATTAGTAGACGCAGCAGAAGGCCCGCTCCCTCAAACCCGTTTTGTTTTAAAAAAAGCCCTGCAAACTGGTCTAAAAATAATCTTAGTTATCAACAAAATCGACAAACGCGATGCTCGCCCCAAAGAAATAATTCAAGAAGTGGAAAATCTATTTTTAGAAGTCGCACACGATGAGGAATCTTTAAATTTTCCAACAATTTATGCTGTTGGACGAGATGGTAAAACATTTCTAGAACTACCAAAAAACTATAACCCTGAAACTCCTGGCGACCTAACTCCTCTATTTGAAACAATACTTGATTGTTTGCCAAATGTGGCCGTAAGAGATGACGAACCATTCCAAATGTTGATCTCAACCCTCGATTATGACAGCTACTTGGGCAAGTTATGTATTGGTAAAGTAACAAGAGGAAAACTTGCAAAAGGGCAATCTGTAGCGCTTGTTGAGAACAACAAAGTTCTAGGAACCTACAGGGTTCAGAAACTTTACACATCTGAAGGACTAATTAGAAAAGAAGTAGACGAAGTTTCCTCAGGAGATATTATTGCAATTGCTGGAATTTCCAAGCTGACTATTGGACAAACAATAACAAATCCCACAAATCCTGAGAGTTTACCCCCAATAAAAGTAGAAGAGCCAACAATCAAGATAACTTTAAGCGCAAATACATCTCCCTTTGCTGGCCGCGAAGGGCAATTTGTTAATTCAAGACAAATAAAAGAAAGGTTAATGAGGGAAAAGGAAACAAACCTAGGTTTAAAGTTAGAAGATGACCCTGAGTCCTCAGGAGTCATTGTTAGCGGACGAGGGGAACTCCATCTTGCGGTTTTAATCGAAACTATGAGTAGGGAAGGTTTTGAACTCCAGGTTTCAAAGCCGCAAGTCATTTACAAAACAATTAATAATGTTATTTATGAGCCATACGAGCAAGTTTCGATCGACGTTCCACAAGAGCACATTGGAACAATCACAGAAGAGATGGCAGCTCGCCGCGGAGAATTAAAAGATATGATCAACCTCCCGGACGGTACAACAAAATTTATGTTTGCAGCGTCTAGCCAAAACATGCTTGGAATAAGAAACGTTTTGTTGACAAAAACGCGCGGAACTGCGATCTTAAACTCAAGTTTTTTGGGGTATTTTCCCCGTGTGGAACGTACACAAGTCAAAAGAAACGGAGTACTTATTGCCTCAGAAGCCGGCAAAACGCTAAGCTATGGACTAAACAATGCTCAAGAAAGAGGAATACTGTTTGTTGGCCCAGGAGTAAACGTGTACGAAGGGATGGTTGTTGGTTTATCAACCCGTGATCAGGATATAGAAGTCAATGTGTGCAAAGCAAAGAAGCTTACAAATATGAGGTCAAAATCCTCAGACGATGCTTTAATTTTGACTCCGGCAACAGTTCTTAGTCTGGAACAGGCCCTAGATTTTATAAAAGAGGATGAAACGCTAGAGGTAACTCCCCAAAACTTAAGAATTAGGAAAAAATACTTGTCTTCTCTTGAGCGCAAGCGCCATTCTCGCCAAAATTAACGAGAGCCTCCTATTCTACCAGCAGATGCAGCTCGTCTTCTGTCATTTGCAAAGTTGCCCGGGTTATTATGTTTTCCTTGGCTTCTCCCTCCTTTTGAGGCTATTTCCCGCCTTTCCCATTCGGGCATTGCCGCAAATCCACGTTTACTTGCCATACTTAATTTGATTCTCACCTCCCTCTGGCTATTTTTATACAGCCACGCTGTGAGAAGTACGTTAAAGCATGGTCGCAGGATTATATGGTTAGGTTTTTAATTTTTTCAAGAAGTTCATCTATCTCAAAAGGTTTTGCAAGAAATGCTTCGACCCCCGCTTCCTTTGCTTGCAATTCTGCATTTGGATGAGCAGAAAGCATAATAACAGGAAGTCGCGAAATTCCGTTTCCTTTTCTTATTTTTTTAACAATCTCAGCACCATTTTCGTCCTCTAAAAGGAAATCAATTATCAAAATATCAGGACGGCATTTTTTAATAGCAGAAAGAACTCCTACACCAGTGGACTCACAAAAAACAGTGTGTCCTTTTAACGCACAGAGAAAAGTAATACATGTCGATCACGCAGGAATCCCTGAAATTAAAAAGTGGTCCGGCTGGGACTCGCTAGCCATATTCTTCCTTACTTGTGGCCTATTATTCCCAGAACACCCTGCATAGTCGTCAGCAAATAAGTTTTGTGAGCTCGGAGCGATTCGAACGCTCAACCCTCAGCTTAAAAGGCTGGTGCTCTGCCATTGAGCTACGAGCTCTTGAAGCCATATTTTACCAGAAAGCAGGCGATTAGTTAATATCCAACAGTCCCAGCCCTTTTTATCTACTCCACACAAGTGAACTGCAAAACCCGTTACAAGATCAAATGGAAAGTCTGGATGTGCCTGAGATGTTCACAATAGAATATGCTACAATCATTATCGGCTAAGAAATAATACTAGTTTGCACATTTTGAAAGGAAAAAAGGCAATGGCACAAGGTAAAGCAACGGGAATTCCTGCATCTCCCAGAGATGATCGCTGGAATAGAATCAGCCTTCAGATCAGAGAACTCTTGATCGAGGAGCTGAAACTGGACAAGCCTGGTAGAGACAGGCCAAACGGCTTGAAAGCAGAGGATATCCCCGTGGATGAGAAGTTGACCAGCCCTCCTGTGTCAGCAGACTCTCTCGATTTGGTCGAGAGCATGATGGCATTCGAGGACAAGTTCAAGATCGAGATCCCTTCCGAGGACGAGGGCAACCTCGCCTCGCCCGCGATGATCACGGACTACCTCATCCACAAAGACCTCTCGCTCTCTTAGCAAACCACTCCGGGCGGTGAATGTGGAGTAACTTCAAAAGTTTCTTTGCATTCTCCGCCCTTTTTCTTTTCTCTAGATCCATCCATTTCCGCTCCAGTTCTTCACAGCATTTATAGCAGTTGGCACAGCAACATGCTCTTTATACAACCCATTTTTCACTAGCCTGTTTGCAAGTTTTACAGCCATACGAGCAAGAGCTAGTTCCATCGGGGCAAAGTAAACAAAATACACCTTGTGATTAACCCTGACCACAACACCACAATAAGAATGTATTATTAGATTTCTAGTGCAAAGTAGTAACAATGGTGTAAAATGACTATAAACTGCCATGGTAATACTTGGAATTGACCCCGGAACAGCAACAACCGGATATGGATTATTAAAATTGAATGGTGATTCAACTCCACATCTTTTAGATTACGGATGGATAGACTCAAAAGACTCCGAAAACCACACAAGGCGCTTAAATGAAATTTATGAAAAGATGCTTGATCTTTTGGTAAGGCATAAACCCGACGTTATTGCAATGGAAAGAATATTTTTCTTTTCAAATGCAAAAACCGTAATAGCAGTTTCTCAAGCGCAAGGCGTCTTTATGCTTGCAGCAGAACAAAAAAAAGTACCTTTGTATTGGTATGCACCAGGCCAAGTAAAGTTGAAGATAACTGGATCCGGACGGGCAGATAAAAAATTAATGAAGAAAACTATTTTGGAAATTTTTAAAGTCGAAGCTCCTCCAAAAAAGAAAACCTTTTTTGATGATGTGGCAGATGCAATAGCAATAGCGTACACTCATATCAAAATCATTCAGGAGAATGATTTTGATCCTGAGCGCAGTCGAAGGATCTATAAAAATAGAAAAGAGGTGAAAAAATCTTGAGCCAAAAAATTGGCAAAGTTATCCATTACTACGACAAAATCGGTGTGGCAATTGTTAAGCTTGACGAGCCCCTGATTGTAGGAACAAAAGTTCGCTTCTCAAGAGGGGGAGAAGATCTTTTTGATCAAACCATTGAATCGCTTCAAGAAGAGCATAAAAACCTTGAAAGCGCAAAAGCGGGGGATGAAATAGGAATTAAAGTTGATGAAAAAGTCAAAGAAGGCGCGGAAGTCTTTAGAGTGGAGTAGATCAGCATATGTCAGCGCAAGAGTTCGCCATCTGATTCGTGCTTGTGATCTGCATTTTATCCGCGATAGCAGAGTATTCTGCTACGAATCAACAGGTGCAAAAACCCGTGCGTATGCCCGGATTTGGGGTCTAAATAGAATTTGGCAAACAACGCTTGAAGCGGAGCCGGCATACATTCTAGAAGTAATCTCCGAAAAATTTAACAAACTCTCCGACCGGGACAAAGACCATGTATTAATCCACGAACTTCTGCATATCCCTAAAAATTTTTCAGGAGCATTAGTTCCTCATAAAAGAAAAGGGGGCGTAAACGAGCGTCGCGTAAAGGAGCTGTATGGTATGCTTGCAGCATATGAAAGGAATCGTTCTTCACGGTGAAAATACAGTTGCTTCCCGCCAAAAATTAAATACTTTAATTGATGAGTTTAAAAAAAAGGGATATGAAATAATCCGCCTCGATGAACCCAAACAAGACGAACTAATTTTAAAAAGCAGATCAACTGGGTTATTTGAAGAAAACAAATGTTTAATTGTAGAGAGATTTATAGCTGGGAATAAGGATCTTGGAAAAACTCCTGAAAACGATGTAATCTACTGGGAAAACAGACAACTTACACCCGCAACTGTCAAAAAACTTGTCAATCTTTCACTCCAAGAATTTAAATTGCCAAGCACGTTATTCCCTTTGTTAGATAATGTTTATCCCAGCAATATCCAGAGACTTCTTACTATGTATAAAGAATCAAATCTAGAGCCAGAACTTGTGTTTGCAATGCTTGCCCGTACTATACGATTACTGCTTTGGGCAAAGCTTGATCCAAGTTCCTTATCTTTACCCTCGTGGCAGGCAGGAAAGTTAAAATCCCAAGCCAGCAAGTTTACAGAATTACAACTCCGTGATTTACATACAAAACTTCTCAAAATAGACCATGCCTCAAAAACCTCCAAACTCCCAGAAGATCTCTCTTCCTCGCTAGAACTCCTTTTTGCTAATTTGTGAGACACCTCCGAGGTGTGACTGGAATATCCGTAGCTCACCTCGGAGATGAAGGACATGCTACTATTAATTTGTGCAACTGCCCAACTCAATCTTCCACTCATACGACATACGGGGCAAATACCCGCATGAATTATCTGACCATATAGCCCTCCTTTTAGGAAAATCTGTAGGCACCTATGTGATATGCCACATAAAACCACACGAAACCCCATCAGCATGTGTGGGCAGAGACCCACGAGAATCCGGAGAACCTCTAAAAGAAAATTTCGTTAGGGGACTTACTTCAACAGGCTGCAATGTAATTGATCTCGGCATCTGCACAACCCCAATGATAAATTTTGGAGGCTACACCTTTAAGGTGTCATCTCAAATTTCTATAACTGCGAGCCATATTAATGAAGACTACAACGGTTTTAAAATTTCTTGCAACTTGAGGCCGTTTACCCAACATGATTATCAAGAGTTAAAAAAAATCGTGGAGATAGGCAAATATGAAAGAGGCAAGGGACAAGTTGAAAGAAAAAATATTGAGTCAGATTACTTAAAAAGTATTTACGACTCAGTCTCTGTAGAACCTGATAAAATCGCGCAATTGTCTCAAACATTAGGAATTTCTCAAGATACTGACGGTGACCGCCTAATAGTCAAAAGTGTTGACGGAGATTTGTTGAGCGCAATATTTTCAAGCAGTATTTTAGAAAAGCACAACGGTTCAAAAATTGTTTTAAATGTTGCCTCCTCACAAGCAGTAATTGACTACATTACAAAACATGGGGGAAAGGTGATTCTTTCAAAAACGGGCTACCCCAACATTATGGCTGTTATGGAAAAAGAGGGTGCAATATTTGGCGGGGAGATCTCAGGTCATTATTATTTTAAAGATAAACACCTTGGTTATTCGGACGGTTTGTATTCTGCGGCGCGTTTATGTGAGATTTTAGAAACGAAACGAGTTACTCTCCAGCAACTCGTTAGACAAATACCACAATACTTTGCAAAAGATGAAATCCGTGTAAAATTGCCAGAAAATAAAAATGCGCACACAGTTGTCAAAGATATAATACAAAGTGCACACAACACATTTAGTGATGCCAACTTTCTAGAAATCGACGGAGCGCGCGTTACTTTCCAAAACAAATCTTGGTTTCTAATCCGCGCGTCGGGAACAGAAAATGTGATTTCTCTCCGGATTGAAAGCAAAACTAAAAGTGGGTTGGCTGGGCTTACCAAGATACTACAAAAACTCCTTAAAAAGCATGGAATTAATGTGATAATTGGAGTCTTACTAGCTTTCTAACTTCTTCTCAAGGCGAGCTATTCTGACAGCGTGATCATGCTTATTCTTGTCAATTAGTTGTCCAACGTTTTCAGTAATATCCGCAACTGCTCCAGCAATTTCTTTAAATATTAAATCTGTCTGTTGGCCTATATATGCCTTAAGAGAAATTGTCTGATCTTCAATTCTTTTATCAAACAAGGCTGTTTGAGCTTCCAGACGCTCGTCAAGTTTCTTGTCAAACCAATTAGACTGAGATTCAAGCTTCTGACCAAAATTAACAGTCTGTCTATCAAGAAGTTCTTTGATTAATTCTAGATCTTTCTTTGTTAGCGCCATATTTAATAATATCACTTTACAAACCCCTTGCAAGAATTCAAAATAGATCAATGCTCAATAAAAACTTTATTCTCCAGTTTGACCAAATAGATAGAGAATCAATAGCCAAGGCTGGCGGCAAGGGCGCAAATCTTGGAGAAATGACAAAGGCTGGCTTTCCTGTTCCTCCCGGGTTTGTAGTTTCAGCAGATGCATACGAGCTGTTCTTGAAAGAGAATGGTTTTGAGCGGCACATAAAAGAAATCTTAAAAACCTCAATTGGCCAAAAAAAGCACCCAACTCCAGAATCTTTCCAAAGTGCTTCAGACCATATAACAAAACTTCTCATTAAAGGTAATATCCCAAAAGTTGTGGAAAAAGAAATCTTGGAAGCTTACCGTTCATACAGCCCGTTTGGACGAAAGAAACTGTGGTTTAAGAAACCAAAAGTAGCTGTCCGCTCTTCAGCAACAGCAGAAGATCTCCCAGACGCCTCATTTGCAGGCCAGCAGGCAACTTATCTTAATATTCAAGGTGACAAAGACTTATTAAATGCAGTCCGCGAATGCTGGGCATCACTTTTTACCGCTCGCGCAATCTTTTATAGAGAAGAAAAAAAGTTTAACCACTTCAAAGTAAAAATAGCAGTTGTCATCCAAGAGATGATTCAATCTAAAATCTCAGGAATTGCCTTTACGAACGATCCTGCAACTCAAGACAAACACAAAATGATAATTGAGGCAGTTTGGGGATTGGGAGAATACGCAGTCCAAGGAACTGTTACCCCAGATCGCTATGAATTAGAACGACATTCTCTAGCAATCCAAAAAATTGATAAACATGACCAAAAGGTACTTCTGGAACTAAAGAACGAAAGAACAAAGGAACAAAAAGTCCCTAAAAGCAAAATTGAAAGACAAAAGTTGACCGAAGACAGAATTAAGGAACTTGGACGAATTCTTCAAAAGATTCATGCTCATTATTATTTCCCCCAAGACGTTGAATGGGCATTTGCAAAAAAGAAGTTTTACGTAATTCAGGTTAGGCCTATCACTACATTGAAAAACACGTCAAAGCCCACCTCGGGGGTGAGCTCTGGCTCCCCCGAGGTGGAGGAAGGTAACACCAGTGAAGCAATCCTCAAAGGCCAAGGTGCAAGCCCGGGTTTAGCAACAGGAACAGTAAAAATCGTCTCCTCCCCAAAACAAATCGGAAAAGTAAAAAAAGGTGATATTTTGGTTGCAAAAATGACCTCCCCGGACTATGTTCCTGCAATGAAAGTTGCCTTGGCAATAATTACTGACGAGGGCGGAGTTACCTCGCATGCAGCAATTGTGTCTCGAGAGCTTGGTTTGCCTTGTATCGTTGGTACCAAAAGTGCAACAAAAAGTTTAAAAGATAATCAGGTAATAACAGTTAATGGAAGATTGGGAACAGTATATAGTGGTAAACCCACACCAAAAACAGAAAAGGTAGAAAAAGTAGAGAAACCAGAATTACCAGATCCACATATTAGAACCGCAACAAAGATTTACGTAAACCTCGCAGAGCCCGAACGAGCGGCAGAAATTTCAGCCCTCCCTGTTGACGGTGTCGGCTTACTCCGAGCCGAATTTATGATCGCCGATATAGGAATTCATCCCAAACACGCAATAGCCCAGGGGAAACAGAAAATGTATGTCGAAAAACTTGCCGAAGGTCTTGAAATTTTTTGCAAAAGCTTTGATCCAAGGCCTGTTGTTTATCGAGCAACAGATTTTAAGACAAACGAATACAGACACCTTGATGGCGGCAAAACATACGAGCCAGAAGAAGCAAATCCAATGTTAGGCTTTCGCGGCGCATTCCGCTATGTTGCAGACCCAGATGTTTTTGAACTCGAGCTTGCAGCAATTAAAAAAGTTCGCCAAATGTATAAAAACCTAAATATGATGATTCCGTTCGTTAGATCTCCCCAAGAACTTCTGCAGGTTAAAAGAATAATGGCTGCCTCTGGCCTAGTCCGCGGTCCAAACTTTAAACTTTGGCTAATGGTTGAACTTCCGGTCAACGTTATCTTAATAGATGAATATATAAAGGTTGGAATAGACGGTGTTTCAATTGGCTCAAACGACCTAACAATGTTGATCCAAGGTACAGACAGAGACAACTCAGAAGTCGCATCTGCATTTCGCGAGACAAGTCCAGCTGTTTTATGGGCACTTGAAAAAACCATAAAAGCTTGCAGTAAACATGGAATAACCTCTTCAATCTGTGGACAAGCAGTCTCAGTTTATGACGAACTTGTTGAGTTTTTGGTAGAAAGAGGAATTACAAGCATGTCTGTTAATCCTGATTCTATTGGACGGGTTCAAAGAGTAATACACGAATCGGAAAAGAAAATCCTAAACTCTAAGCACTAAATCCTAAACTATGCCAAGAATAAGCCAAGTCTATGCCCGCGAAATCCTAGACAGTAGAGCCTTTCCTACAGTCGAAACAGTCATACGCCTTGATAATGGACAGTTTTCTTCTGCTTCAGTCCCAACAGGCGCCTCAACTGGCAAGCGTGAAGCAAAAGAACTAAGAGACAGAGACCAAAAAAGATACGGGGGGCGTGGGGTTTTAAAAGCAGTATCTAACGTAAATGAAAAACTTGGACCAGCAATAATTGGTGCTGATCCAACAAACCAAACAGAAATTGACCAAAAACTAATAAACCTTGATGGATCCCAAAACAAAGAAAATATGGGGGCAAATGCGATACTGTCAATTTCTACCGCAGTCACAAAGGCAGGCGCGCAGGCCTCCCAAACCTCACTATTTAATTGGATAAACAAACTTGCCCAAGCTGCAGGCGCTACCTCGCAAAACATCGCTCGTGTTCCAACTCCAACATTCAACATGATAAATGGGGGTCTACATGGTGCAGGAAACCTAGACTTCCAAGAATTCCATGTTATTCCAGCAACCTCAAAATCATTCTCAGAATCCCTGCGCACAGCAGTTGAGGTTTATTATCAAATAAAAGAAGCATTAATTAGAAGAAACGCAATTCATTCAGTTGGGGATGAGGGAGGTTTTGCTCCTAACCTCTTTACAAACACTGACGCTTTAGAAATTGACATCGAATCTATTAAAAATGCTGGATATCTTGTAGGTCAAGACTTCTTTTTGGGATTGGACGTTGCGGCAAATACTATTTGGAAAAATAATACTTATTCAATCAGGGACAAATCAAACACACTTAATAGTTCAGGTCTCATATCCTACTACGAAGAAATAAACGAGGAATACAAACTTACTTATCTTGAAGACCCATTCCACGAAGAAGACTGGGATGCCTGGATTAATATAACCGCAAAATTAGGAGACAAGATGATGATTATTGGAGACGACCTGTTGGTTACCAACCCATCTCTTGTCCAAAAAGCAATCCAAGAAAAAGCTTGCAATGCAATCTTAGTAAAACCAAATCAAATTGGAACTATCTCCGAAACTTTGCAGGTTATAAAACAAGCTCGTAACGCAGGCTGGAAAGTGATTGTCTCACACAGATCAGGCGAAACAAACGATTGGTTTATTGCAGATTTTGCTGTTGGGGTAAATGCAGATTATGTTAAGTTTGGAGCACCAGCAAGAGGCGAAAGAGTTGCAAAATACAATAGGTTACTTAGCATTGAGCAAGAGCTTATTCAACAGAAGTGAGAAGTGTGAGATGAGAAGTTTGACATATAATGTGTGAGGTCTGATCAAACAATCCCACATCACTATCCATCTTCCCATTTCCAACTTCCAACCTCATATTATATGAACTCACCTTTGGTTGTACTTATTGTGATGGACGGCTGGGGAATTGCCCCAGCAGGTCCCGGCAACCCAATATTGCAAGCAAATCTTCCAAATCTCAGAGCATTTTGGGCAGGGTTCCCTCACACTACTTTGCACGCCTCAGGTGAAGCAGTAGGACTTCCTCGAGGAGAAGTTGGAAATACAGAAACCGGACATCTAAATCTTGGAGCAGGAAGAATTGTTTACCAAGATCTTTTGAGAATAAATACATCGATTGCAAATGGCAAGTTTTTTCAAAATAGTGCCTTTCTAGATGCAATTGAACACGTTAAGAAAAACAACTCACACCTTCACTTGATGGGTTTAGTTGGCGGGTCTGGAGTACATTCAAGTACAGAGCACCTTATCGCACTTCTTAGATTATGTAAAGAAAAAGGATTGTCAAAAGAAGTTTTAATCCAAGCATTCACCGACGGGCGCGACTCTCCTCCCAATGCCGGACACTCTTATATCCAAAATATCGAAAACTTCCTAAAAAAGGAAAACGTAGGAAAACTTGTCTCGGTAATGGGTCGGTATTGGGCAATGGACCGCGACAGACGCTGGGAAAGAACCAAAGTTGCCTACGATGCATTGACGCTTGGTGTCGCAAAGCACACACCTTCTATACTGCAAGCAATCCAGGAGTCGTACAATTCAGGAATAACAGATGAGTTCCTCAACCCTGCTATCTTGGTGGAAAACGGTCAAACACCCCACCTAATTGGAGAAAACGACGCAGTAATATTTTTTAACTTCCGTGTGGATAGACCGAAACAACTTGCAAGTGCATTTTTATTTGAAAACTTTCAGAAAGATTTACAGTCTATGGATATTGAATTTGATCCATACGCAGAAAAATATTACAAAAAACACAATATCCAAATACAACAAACAAAAACCTTTCCAAGGCCTCCGAAGATTAAAAATCTCTTTTTTGTCACAATGACAAAATACGCAAAACCACTGGAAAAATACTCAAAAACCGCTTTCTCTCCAGAGATCATAACTTCCCCGTTAGCGCAAGTTCTATCAGTCAAAGATATACAACAACTAAGACTGTCTGAATCTGAAAAGGAGAGGTTTGTAACTTTTTATTTTGACGGACAGCGCGAACTACCATTTCCTGGAGAATTAAAGCTCATTTCCCCATCCCCAAAGATTGCAACTTATGACTTATGCCCAGAAATGTCCGCAAAACAAATCACGCAAAATTTTATAAATTCCACTAAAGGTGGAAGAAATTTTCATTTTGTTCTTATAAACTTTGCAAATCCAGACATGGTTGGTCATACAGGAAACATTGATGCGACAAGAAGGGCAGTTGAAACTGTTGATTCATGTGTTGGAGAAATCGCGAAAAATGTACAAACCCTGGGCGGAGTCGTTCTAGTTACAGCAGACCATGGAAATGCTGAAGAGCTTTTAAAAAACGATGGAACCATCGACACAGAACACTCTACAAATCCAGTTCCGTTTATTATCGTTGGAAATGACTTTAGAGGAAAAAGCGTTACTCTCCAAAGCGGAATTCTAGCAGACGTTGCACCGACAATTTTGAAGCTCATGGGAATCACAATTCCTCAAGAAATGACTGGAAGACCCTTAATTTAAAATTCTTGACTACCTAACTACTTTTCAATTGAAAGTAATACTGTTATTTCTCCTCTAGGCTTGTCTTTATTAAAATGCTCTATTGCTTCACCAACCCTCTCTCTCCTTACCTCTTCATGCATCTTTGTAAGCTCACGTGCAACCACAATTTGTAGCTCCCCAAAAACCACTTTAATTAAATGAAGAGTTTTAACTAATCGATGTGGGCTTTCATAGAAAACAATAGTTTTCAACTGTTCTATATCTTGTATTGCATCCCTTGCTTGAATTAAAAGTTTTCTTGAATGTGATTCTTTCTTTGGTAAAAATCCCAAAAACAAAAATGCATTTGTTGGCAATCCTGAAACTGTGAGAGCTGAAATCAAGGCAGTAGGCCCCGGAATTGACTCAATTACAACCCCTGCTTTTATAGCTTCTCTCACTAGCTTATACCCCGGGTCCGAAATAAGAGGGGTCCCAGACTCTGAAACCAATGCAAGATGTTTGCCTTGCAAAATAGATGTAATAGCAAAATTTATTTTGCCCTCTTCGTTCCCCTCAAAAAAAGAGACCACCTCTTTGGGCGGAATGTCATAGTGCTTCAAAAATCCTATCGTAGTCCTCGTATCCTCCGCCAAGATCAAGTCACACGCCTTAAGTGTGCTAAGCGCTCGAAGTGTAATATCCTCCAAGTTGCCAATGGGCGTTGATACTATTGATAATTTTCCCATCATATGTGTAGTATAAATGTAGTTATGAAGAAATTGAACGAGAAGTTTGTAAAGATTGCAGACGGCGTTAGTTTTGGCATGGGCACACCAACGAATATAGGCTTTTGGCTTTTGGCAGTTGGCGTTTGGTTCTATCTTGGCTACACAAGACGAGAACTCTTTGCAGCAGGAGAATTTTTGCCTGATTGGTTTACCTCAGATTCATGGAACTTCCCTCTTAACACAATTACAACTTTGGCTGAGCTTTATATTGGATTTCTTGTTGCAGCCGCAGCAAACCGTTCTGAAAGAAAACTTCGCGAGATGATTGAACATACCCGCCAAACTGTAGATAAAGTCGAAGAAATCAACAAAAAACAAAATGAACTTTTGGAATCTTTAATGAAATATCAAAAAGTAGAACTTAAAAAAGAAGAAGAAGTGTTAAAGGCAGTTTCTAAGAGAAAGTAACTTTTCAATTATTATATCTCCTGATTAATCCTACAACTCTCCCTTGTACAGTTACATCCGTTGCATAAATCGGGCTCATTGAGCGGTTTGCGGGTTCAAGCCTAACCCTTGTTGCTTCCTTAAAATATCTTTTCAAAGTTGCCATACCATTATTCAACAAGGCAACTACAATCTCACCGTTTGTTGCATTATCTTGCTGTTCAATAACTACATAGTCTCCATCATTTATCCCAACCTCAATCATAGATTCGCCTCGAACCTGAAGAACAAAAATTCTCTTTTTTGAAGTAAACATTGCCGGTGGAATCTCAATGGTTGCGTTTGGATCGCCATATGCCTCAATCGGCGCGCCCGCCGCAATATAACCCAATACTGGGACACCAATACCTTCTGTATGACGCGGAGTAATTGCTGTTAACTCAATTCCGCGAGTGTCTCCAACCTTTTTTCGAATTAAACCCTTTTTTTCAAGTGCTTGAAGATGCTCATGTACTGTGGCAAGAGAAGAAACACCTAAAGATTCTGCTATTTGTTTTAATGTAGGCGCAAAACCATTTGCATCAATAAACTGGCTTATGAAGTCTAAAATTTGTCTTTGTCTTGTATAAACTACTGGAGGCATATCACTAAAATACCCAAACATTTCCCGTATGTCAAGGGCCAAAATTCGCCTTATATTTGGCCCGAAGATCCTAAGATAATTCGAAGGATCAACCCCCAATTTTCGGGAAAAGTGTGGTATACTAGATATTCAATGAAATTTAAACTTGAATCCCCATATAAACCAACAGGAGACCAGCCAAAAGCAATAGAACAGCTCGTTTCCGGAATTAAAAATGGAGTCTCAGACCAAGTTCTTCTCGGGGTAACGGGCTCCGGAAAGACTTTTTCAATCGCAAACGTAATTGAAAAAACACAACTGCCAACTTTAGTCATCTCCCACAATAAAACTCTGGCTGGCCAACTCTATCAAGAGCTTCGGGACTTCTTCCCAAAAAACGGAGTTTCATATTTTGTTTCTTATTACGACTACTACCAACCGGAAGCCTATATTCCCCAAACAGATACATATATAGAAAAAGAGACAGACATAAACCACGAGATAGACAAGCTCAGGCTTCGTGCAACAACAAATCTTATGACCAGAAAAGACGTAATAGTTGTTGCATCGGTTTCCTGCATTTACAACATAGGATCGGCCGCAGAATACGGGAGCTTTATTCTTAAACTTGAAAAAGAGAATGATTATGAAAGAACAGCCATAGCCAAGCGCTTAATTGAGCTTCAGTATGAACGTGGCGACTACGGTTTCCACAGAGGAACTTGGAGAGTTCGCGGCGATATTATTGATATTTTCCCTGCATATGAGGACACCTGCGTTCGGCTGGAATTCCAAAACACCTTGCTAACTTGCGTTTCGTCCTTAGATCCGGCAACAGGAAAAGTTCTCAAAAACTTGGACTGCATCGTAATTTACCCCGCTAAACACTACATGATGGACCCAATAAAAATGAGAAATGTTTTTGGGAAGATTCGGGCAGACCTTGCAAAGGAAGTTAAAAGATTCAAAGAAGAAGGAAAGCTTCTAGAAGCAAACAGACTTGAAAGAAGAGTAATTTATGATTTAGAAATGATAGAGGAGGTAGGATACGTTAACGGAATTGAGAACTACTCAAGGTATTTTGATGGGAGAAATCCGGGTGATGCTCCATATTCATTAATAGACTACTACAAACACAACTTCGGTGATGACTATTTAATAGTTATCGACGAATCCCATATGACAATTCCCCAGATCGGCGGAATGTACAACGGAGATTTCGCAAGAAAACAGACGCTTGTTGATTTCGGCTTTAGGCTTCCTTCAGCATTTGACAACCGCCCCTTAAAGTTTGACGAGTTTTTACGTCGTATTCCAAAAGTAATTTACACAAGCGCAACACCATCTTCTTGGGAACTTTCTCGTGCAGGCAGTTATGTCGCCCAACAGCTTATCCGTCCCACAGGGATCCCAGATCCAAAAATCGAAGTCAAACCAAGCGAAGGTCAAATTCCAGATTTAATAAAAGAGGTCGCCTCCCGAGTCGAGAATGGCCAACGCACGCTCGTTACAACCCTCACAAAACGCATGGCAGAGGACCTTGCAAACTACTTAAAAGAACAGGGGATTAAAGTCCACTACCTCCATTCAGAAATAAACACACTCGACAGAACCGATATTTTGGATGAGTTAAGGCGCGGGGAATATGACGTTTTGGTTGGAATAAATTTGCTTCGTGAAGGACTCGATTTGCCAGAGGTTTCTCTGGTTGCAATTCTTGATGCCGATAAAGAAGGCTTCCTGCGCTCCGAAACTTCGCTAGTCCAAACAATGGGAAGGGCAGCTCGCCACATAGAAGGAAAAGTAATAATGTACGCAGATTTTGTTACTGGCTCTATGGATCGCGCAATCAAGGAAGTCGACAGGAGGAGAAAATATCAACTCAAGTACAACGAAAAACATGGCATTACTCCCCAGTCAATTATGAAGCCAATCCGAGAAAAGCTTGTTGAAAGGGAAGGACAAGATGCAGAACCTATGTTATATGGAATCGAGCGAGAGGTTATGCAAAACCTTGAAAGCTTGGGGTCAGATGATCTAACTCCGCGAGACAGAAAACAATTAACCCAGAAACTTCGCAGAGCAATGTCCGCAGCCGCCCGCGATTTAAACTTTGAGCTTGCGGCAAAATTTAGAGATAGAGTCCGTGAGTTAGAATCAACAACACTTTAGTGAATAACGACAAACTAATTATCCGCGGTGCAAGGGAACACAACCTAAAAGGAGTAAACCTTGAGCTTCCGAAAAACAAATTAATTGTCTTTACCGGAATCTCAGGTTCCGGTAAGTCCTCTTTGGCTTTTGACACAATTTATGCCGAGGGTCAAAGACGGTATGTCGAAAGTCTTTCTTCCTATGCTCGTCAATTCCTCGGCATTATGAACAAGCCGGATGTCGATGCAATAGAAGGCCTATCGCCCGCAATCTCCATAGAACAAAAAACAACTTCCCACAACCCTCGCTCAACCGTTGGGACAATCACAGAAATCTACGACTATTTAAGACTTCTTTTTGCCAGAATTGGCCACCCTCATTGTCCAATCTGTGAAAGAGAAATCTCCTCTCAATCCGCCCAAACCATTACCAACAACGCTCTTGAAATGATCAAAAGTTCAGCAAATAAAAATGGAATTGCAAAATTCCTAATTCTCTCTCCTGTTGTTCGAGATAAAAAGGGAGAATTTTCAAGCCTTTTTGAAAATCTTCGCGCAAAAGGCTATACACGAACTCGGGTTGACAGCAGAGTGTATGGCTTGGATGAAGATCTTGTATTAATAAAAACCAACAAACACTCAATTGATGTTGTCATAGATCGTATTTCAATCGATAAAAAGCAAGTGAAAAGTCAAGTTTCTCTTGATAATCTTAGAACCAGGCTTTCTGATTCAATCGAACAGGCCATTAGCCTCTCAGACGGTCTTTGTGTCCTCTCAGAAGTTGGGGACACTGGTTTCACTATCCCCGATAATCCCAAGAAACTCGAAGATCATCTTTTCTCCGAAAAATTCTCATGTCCAGTCGACAACATAAGTTTCCCTGAAATTGAGCCAAGAACTTTTTCATTCAACTCGCCTCATGGAGCCTGTCCTACCTGTGCCGGAATAGGCTCATTATTAAAAATTGAACCAGACCGCGTCCTAAACCCCGAATTGACATTATCAGAAGGGGCTGTGCTTCCAATGTCCAATATGTTTGAAAAAGATACTTGGTACTCAAGGCTTCTTAACTCCGTAGCGCGCGAAAACGGGTTTAACATTCAAACTCCGGTCAAAAAACTTGAAGAATTAGAATTAAACATTCTATTGTATGGAACAGGAAACCAAATTTACCGCGTACGTGGGACCAACCGTTTCGGAGAAAATACACACATCAAGGAAACCTTCCCCGGAGTTATCAAGGAACTTGAGAGGAGACACTCAGAATCCGAATCTGAGTGGGTCAGGAGAGAGATTGAAAAGTACATGGTTCAAACTACCTGTCCAAACTGCGGCGGAGCAAGACTTAAAGAAGAAGCACTCTCTATTACTATAGACAAAAAACGAATCGTTGACGTTACACAAATTCCAATTAATGAAGCGCTGGAGTTTGCAAAACACCTGCAAACCAATCATGCCGTTCTCTCTAAAAGAGAGCAGGCAATTGGAAGACCAATTTTAAAAGAAATCGTTTCAAGACTGCATTTCCTTGTCTCAGTTGGGCTGGAGTATTTAACACTTGACCGTTCCGCAGGAACCCTAGCAGGTGGCGAAGCACAACGCATACGATTGGCCTCACAAATCGGCTCCGGATTAACAGGAGTTCTATACGTTCTGGATGAACCAACAATAGGCCTCCATCAACGTGACAACAGGCGTTTGATAAATACTCTATACAACCTTCGAGACTTAGGAAACACAGTAATTGTTGTTGAACATGATCGTGAAATGATGGAAAAAGCAGATTGGATTATCGATTTTGGACCAGGGGCGGGAAAACACGGAGGGGCAGTTGTAACAGAAGGCGATTATAAAGATATTTTAAAGCACAAAAATTCAATAACCGCTCAATATTTGTCTGGAAGAAAAGATTTGTGGGTAAACGCTTTGTCATCGCGTACCCATAACCCTTCGCGGGATGGCGATCTCAGGGACGTGTTAAAACTCAAAGGGGCCACCGCACACAATCTGAAGACAGTAGACGTTGAAATCCCCCTCCACAAATTCGTCTGTATTACTGGCGTTTCTGGTTCCGGTAAATCAACTCTCCTTGTAGACACCCTCTATCCTGCTGTAAAAGGTGCCTTAGAGCGCCATTGGTCCCAAAGGCATGAAGACTATAGCCCGCGCGGAGAAAATTTTGAAAAACTACAAGGCGCGGACAAAATAAATCGCGCAGCTCTTTTAGACCAATCTCCAATCGGTAGAACTCCTCGCTCAAATCCAGCCACATACACAGGTGTCTTCAATGAAATTAGAGAACTCTATGCACAAACCCCAGATGCAAGAATCAGAGGATACAAACAAGGCCGCTTTTCGTTCAACGTAAAAGGTGGACGATGCGAGTCTTGCGAAGGACAAGGAGTAAACAAAATCGAGATGCAATTTTTGTCAGATGTTTACATAACTTGCGATATTTGCCAAGGTTCAAGATACAACAGAGAAACTTTAGAAGTTGCCTGGCATGGAAAAAATATTGCAGAAGTTTTAAAAATGACGGTAGCCGAGGCAAAAGAGTTTTTTGCCAACATTCCACATTTATCCGACAAATTAGACGTTTTAGAGGAAGTCGGACTGGATTACATAGAACTTGGGCAATCTGCCCCAACATTATCTGGCGGTGAAGCACAAAGAGTGAAACTCTCAACAGAACTCATGAAACGCTCCGGAAGTTCAACTTTCTATATCCTTGACGAACCAACAACTGGTCTCCATTTTTCAGACATTGAAAAATTATTAAAATGCCTACTTAGACTTGTTGACATGGGAAACACAGTCGTGGTTATCGAGCACAATTTGGACGTTATCAAAAATGCAGATTGGATAATCGACTTGGGCCCAGAAGGCGGAAACGGCGGAGGAAAAATTATTGCGCAAGGTTCACCGTTTGAAGTAGCAAAAGTAAAATCCTCCTACACCGGCCAATTCTTAACCGAAATCCTCAAATAATCAAGGCTCCACCTTTAAGGTGTAGCTTCAAATATCTTCAATGATCTTATACTTAAGCACATCAACCGTAGCTGAATACTCAACGTGTTTTTCTACAAAATCCTTGTAAACCTGTATAGAAGAAAACAGGTCTAAAAAGTAATGTGGATTGCACCAGACAGTCTTTCCCAACAAACATTCCCCATACGAAGACCACGGATAACTACCAACAAAACTCACAACCCCAAGAGGCGAAACAAAAGGGTTTATATGTATATAGCGGGAGATGTGCATCATCTGCTCATCGTTTTCTATATATACAGCCTTATATGTTCCTTGAAATAGAGAGCCAACTCGATCGTACTTAGTATTAAAATATTTTGTATAGCTATTCGAAATTTGGCTAGCAAATTGAGCAATGCCGCCATCCCTTAACTGCTTGACCAAAAAGTGGAAGTGGTTTGGCATTAAACAATAACAGGCTACATCTACAATTTTTTCTGTTGAAAGTAACTTATGTGAAGATAAATCGAGCTTCGTGAAGTTAGAGTACTTTTGCTTTGGCCCTAAAAACTGATAGTAATAAAAAGTTTTTATAAAACGCTTGTAATCCGCGGCAGTTAAGAAAGTGATTCTCTTTTCAGCGCCTCTATTAAAAATATGATAAAACTCTCCAGTTACGATAGGCGTAACTCTTCCAGGCATATCTAAATATGAACCTCCACCTTTAAGGTGTCAACTCAAAAATGGCAAAGAGGCAAAAGCATGAGAAAACCCCCAGAAGCATGTTTTTAAGTCGTAAATCGGTGTTATCTGGATTGTGGGATCGATAATCGTCGTTCCAATGATCCTTTTGAACAACCTCGTGCTCTGGATCCTGTAACTCATTTCTCAAAAGCAATATAGCCGCCTTTTTGAAGAGAAATCTTCGAATTTAGGCGGCTTCTTCCTTTCCACATGTTAATATATCTTCTGTGAACCACCTGCTGATCGTGACACGATACACAAAACACGTTGCACGACTTTTTTTAATCTTACTTGTTACGTGTTGCTTGTTACGTGTTACTAGTTTGCCTGCGTCTGCGCAAACCGAATTTACAACAAACTTCGACACTACCTACCAAATCTCCAAAACGGGGTCTGCCCAAGTCACAAAAAAGATAACTTTAACAAACAACTTCTCTCAAATTTATGCTACTTCCTACGGATTGTCCCTTGAAGGAAAAAAACCAGAAAATGTTAAAGCAACCCAAGGCAAAACAAATCTTCCTGTAGAAGTAAAAGACGAAGAAGGAAAGTACAATATTATGGTCTCTTTTCCTGAAGCCGTTGTTGGGAAAGGAAAAGCTCGCGAGTTTACAATTTCGTATACAATCCAAAACCTTGCTCTCCAAAACGGCCAAGTTTGGGAGCTAAATATCCCCAGAATTGGAACTTCTGAAAACTTTTCAACATACAACGTAACCATTCATGCCCCAAAAACTTTTGGAGAATTGGCCTACATCTCTCCAGAGCCAAAAACCCGCGATGAATCAGGTAATGAATACGTCTTCACATATGAAAAAGACGAAATAGTCAAAGCTGGGGTTGTCGCAGCCTTCGGAAACTTCCAAGTTTTTGAGTTTGCTTTAAACTACCACCTTCAAAATCCGTATCAAGACAAAACCGGAAAAACAGAAATTGCGCTAATTCCTGATACCGCATTTCAAAGGGTTTATTACAACTCGCTTGATCCTAAACCTAAAGAAATATATCTTGACGAAGATGGAAACTGGCTAGGAACGTTCCTTTTAAAACCAAGCCAACAGCTTGATATTACAACTCGCGGCGCAGTCCAACTTTTCTCAACACCTCAAACCCATTACCCAAAAATTCCGCCTCAAAATATCCACCTGTCCCAAACCCAATATTGGCAAACTCAAGATCCGAAAATTGCCCTTAAAGCACAGGGATTAAAGACTCCCAAAAATATCTACAATTACGTTGTAGAAACCCTTGATTACGACTACAACAGAGTTTCAGAAAATGCAGAGCGTCTTGGAGCCCAAAAAGCGCTTGATAACCCCAAAAGCGCAGTTTGTATGGAATTTACAGATTTATTTGTGGCCATTTCCCGTGCAGCAGGAATTCCTGCTCGAGAAATCAACGGATTCGCCTATACAGAAAACCCTGAAATACAGCCTTTATCATTAGTTGCGGATATCCTTCATGCCTGGCCTGAATACTGGGATTCAGATAAAAATATTTGGAAACCCGCTGACCCAACTTGGGGGAAAACAACCGGAGGAGTTGACTTCTTTGACAAATTTGACCTTGCTCATATAACTTTTGCAATTCATGGGTATTCCTCCGATTCTCCCGCAGCAGCAGGCTCATACAAGCTTGCATTAAGCCCCGAAAGGGATGTCTCAATCAGTTTTGGCAAGCTTCCAAACCAAAAAGAATCACAAGCAAAAGTTACAATAACTCCCGTAAAATCCTGGCTGCCAATTATTAAAAATAAACTTAAAGTTGTAATTGAAAATCCTGGGCCAACAGCCTTGTACAAACAAGATGTGAAAATTAGAACCTTCGGCGGCGTTGCCTTAAAAGACACCCAAAATGAACACTTGAATTTCTTAGCCCCGTTCGATTCGCGCCAGTTCGCAGTTTATTATTCGCTGCCATTCGCATTTATCAACTCTAGTAGTAAAATACAAATTCTCGTTGGAGATACAACTGCATCCTACGAGATCCCGCTAGCCCGTGTACATCTTTATCAAGCGGCCCTAATATTTAACTTGCTATTGGCTTTAGTCGGAGCCGGTTTCGGGATAAGATACGCAATAAAGAAGATACAATCTCATGATAAGCAGCCAACTATTAAAGACAGCACAAACTCTTGATAAATCACCTGGCGTTTATCTTTTTAAAGATTCTAGAAAAAAAGTTATCTATGTCGGCAAAAGTATAAGTATTCGCGAGAGGGTAATCTCTCATCTTCGTGCGAAAGGTACAAAAAGTTCTGAGATTGCAAATTCCGCATCAAGTATTTCTTGTATTCCAGTTTTATCAGAACTGGAAGCACTTCTTCTCGAAGCAGAGCTTATAAAAAAACACCTCCCAAAATACAATGCGACAAGTCGCGATGACAAACACCCCTTATATATCAAGGTGACGACAAGCGAGGAATTCCCCAAGGTAATGACCTCTCGACGTGAAGAGAACAATAAAAGCAGATATTTCGGTCCATTTCCTGCTTCCTCAACAGTAAAACAGGTTTTAAGATCCTTAAGACGCACATTCCCATATTGTTCACAAAAGCAAATTAGCAAAAGACCTTGTTTGTATTCACATATTGGTTTATGTAATCCCTGCCCAAACTATATAAACCCACTCTTAGACTCAGACTTAAAACTTGTACTGAAAAGTCAGTACAAATCAAGCATTCGAAAAATACTTTTGCTTTTATCAGGAAAAACAAAAAGGTTAGAAAAATCTCTCCTTGGGGATATGAAAGCAACATCCCTAAGAGAAGATTTTGAAAAAGCAGGTGAAATTCGAGATCAATTAAGAAGACTTTCCTACATTACAAAACCATATGAAAAAGTTGGCGCATATCTTGAAAACCCAAATCTAGTAGCAGACATCCGCGCTGAAGAATTAAAAACCCTCCGCGACGTTTTATCCTCATCCTTATCTCACTACCCACCACCCACGAACATATCCCGTATTGAATGCTATGACGTCGCCCACACCGGCGGGAAGGCTACAACATGCTCGATGGTTACATTTATAGACGGCGAGCCGGACAAAAATTTCTACCGCCGCTTCAAAATTCGGCGAGTAAAAGGAGTTGACGATTACGCATCCTTAAAAGAAGCCCTCTCCAGACGTCTTAAACACCTCGAAGACTGGGGTCGTCCAGATCTTATTGTGATTGACGGAGGAAAAGGTCAAGTAAGTGCTGCACTAAGTGTCCTACACTCCCGAGGTGCAAATACAAATCCACCTCCGAGGTGGAACAGCTACGACACCTCGGGAGAAATCCCAGTAATTGGCCTTACAAAACGCTTGGAAGAGATAATCATTCCACTGCCCAAAGGGGGATTCAAAAGCGTTGTTCTCGGAAAAAACAATCCAGCCGTAAAACTTTTACAAAGACTTCGCGACGAGGCACACAGATTTGCTCGTTCATACCATTTCAAACTTCGCTTAAAAGAACTTCTGCCTTCAAAATAGCATCCTCTAATACTTGACAAACAGCCTATAATGTGGTACACTTGTTTTGTTAAGAAGTTAGAGTTTTGCACTTTTAATTTACATCTTTGGGCTTGCTCAACTTGGGTTCAAAAATTTGAATCCAGCTTGAGCATTAGCTCAAATTTTTCAAAAGGAGGCTAGCATACAGCTAGCAGCAGTCTGTCAAAGAGCGGGTATCGGGCGAGAAACCGCTCACAAAGCTTTTCTGACAACCTTCCCCCTCCCTCCGAGGGGCACCAAGTAGACCAAGGAGGTCGAGGTAGACGGCGATCGGTTCGTCATCGGCCAAGGCCACCCCGCCTTGTATGTCGTCTTTCCGCTGCCCTTCTCGGGGCATGCGGACGAGTACAAGGTCGTCCCGCCGTTTGAGACAGCAGAGGAGCTTTTGGCAATGCTGTAAAAATTTTTCGCGCCCCTGGCGTTCATCAAAAAAACAAGAAACGATGAACAATAGGGGCTTTCTCTTACCCCAAAAATCTTGACATCTTAAGAAAATGGCTACATAGTTAATCCATGCATCGAATCCTCCGCTCATTTTTCATCCACGCCTTTGCAATTTGGTTTGTTGCCAAAAACTTCGGTGGCATTGATTACGGAAACTCCCTTCAATTTCTTGCTCTTGGAGCACTAGCGCTAACAATAGCAGACGGAATATTAAAGCCTCTAATAAACCTCCTTCTGCTTCCTTTTAATCTCGTAACACTAGGTCTTTTTAGGTGGGTTTCTGGGGTAATTACTCTTTATATTGCAACAACCCTTGTAAACGGTTTCTCAATTATCCCGTTTGTTTACCCAGGGCTAAAATCCGCCTGGTTTATCATCCCCCAAATCTCTTTCGGACTTTTCGGCGCATATATTATCTCTGCTTTCTTAATTTCTTTCGTTTCAGGCTGGCTCTTCTGGCTGTGTAGTGGCAGCAAGGGACACTAATATAGTACAATTGTTATGTGACCACCCTCACAATTGTCCAGTCAATTCTTGCTATTTTTTTGGTCATCCTAATCTTGATCCAAAACCGCGGTGCAGGCATAGGTTCAACATGGGGAGGCAGTGGTGAAAGCTATATAACTCGCCGCGGCTTGGACAAACTTCTCTTTAGATTAACAATCCTTGATGCAGTTTTGTTTATTATCGTTTCCTTTGCCGCCTTCCTTTCCTAATACTATGACTGTGCACCATGCACTGTGTTCTAATTTATAAGCAATTTGCTCTGATTATATGCGTACTATCCGCTATTGGATTAGATTCTTAAAGGCGTTTCTTTCCCGCTTCAAAAGATTGATTCTTGGAAGCATTGTTCTGGGTATTCTCATTTTTATTTATATCTCAAGATTTGGCAATACTCTTTCAGTCTTTAAGGGTGGCGAAACAACCGGCGTAATCGGCCGCCTCTCTTTAGAAGAACTTCCCTCCTCAATACAAAAAGAATTAAGTACCGGTTTGACTTCATTGGATAAGGAAGGCCGCCCGATCCCAAGCCTTGCCCAATCTTGGGAAACCCTAGATGTGGGAAGAGTTTGGATATTTAAATTAAAAGAATCTAAGTGGCAAGATGGAACTGAAATTCGTGCTGAAGACATAAATTACAGGTTCCGAGACGCAACAAAAGAGACAATTGATGAAAAGACTATCAAATTTACCCTAAAAGACCCGTTCGCTCCATTCCCAAATGTTGTCTCTCGACCGGTTTTTAAAAAAGGTTTACTTGGAGCGGGGGATTGGAAGGTTGCAAAGCTAACCCAGCTTACAGCCCAATTTAACAGATCACTAACCCTTGTAAATTCAAAAACGGGCCAAAAAAAGACCTACAGATTCTATGACACAGAAGATGCAGCAAGGACTGCCTATAAACTTGGTCAAATTACAAAACTTTCGGGATTAGTTGACCCCAAAGATCTTCTCAAATGGAAAAATTCAGAATTTGACGTCGAAAGCCATCAAGAACGCTATGTTGGGGTGTTCTTAAACGTCCAAGATCCAACACTCTCAGGAAAAAGCGTTAGACAAGCCTTAGCATACGCAATAAACAAAGATAATTTTGAAGAAGAACGAGCAATAAGTGTTATCTCCCCAAACTCTTGGGCATTCAATCCCCAAGTTAAGGAATACAAATATAGCAAAGAGCGAGCAAAAGAGCTATTAAATACCCTCCCGCAAGACCAAAGAACCCCAACGATTAACCTCGCAACAACTCCGGGGCTGTTAACAGTTGCAGATCAAATTAAAAAAGACTGGGAAGCAGTTGGTATAAAAACAAATCTCCAGGTCTCAAATACCCCCTCTCAAAACTTTCAAGCGCTGCTCGCAATCCAAATCATTCCAACAGACCCCGACCAATATTCTCTTTGGCACTCAACCCAAAGCGCAACAAACGTAACAGGTTATACAAACGGGGAATGTTGTAAAGAAAGCCCAAGAATAGACAAACTTCTTGAAAACGGAAGGCGAACTCTAGACCAAGAGCAAAGGAAAGAATTTTACTACGATTTCCAAAGGTTTCTTTTAGAGGACCTCCCGGTAATCCCTCTTTTCCATCCGGTAACTTACACAATAACAAGAAAATAATTTGAGCGGGAGATGCAAATTATTTAGCGCCCGTTTATGATCAAATACTCACACATTTTACAAAATTTATGGAAGTCTACCAATCCACTGATAAAGAAGAAACTATTTAACCATTTCATCAGGAGTTACAATTTTTATCTTAAAGTTGATCTTAATTATTTGTTTTTGCTTTAAAAGATGTTTTTGATCATAACTTACTAAATAATCAGACTTTGAAGAAATTGCTCCAGCCACAATTGGAGCATCTTTTCTTTCAACAACTCTTGCTACTTTTGTCACCAATGATTTAGAAGGTGTAGTAACCTCCGGATTTAAAGCTTCTAGAAAAAGCTGCAGTGAAGGCAAAGCTTTTGGTGCTTTATTTGATAAATTTCTTTGAGTTTCCTCGATTACAAGATCGCTTATAACCACTTTAAGTTCATTTCGTAAAGCTTTGGTGATTAAATCTCTAGCAGAACCTTTGGAGGAAATGGCAGCTGCAATCAATACACTGGAATCTATAAAGACTTTGATAGCTTTACTTATCTTTACTTGGCTTGAAACCATACTTTTTGGCTATTATCTTATCACGTTCTCCTCGCCCAGACTCAATAAGCTCTTCTAAAGATAAGCCTTTTTCTTTTAATGCTTCACCAATTCTGTCTAAAGCTTTGGTCGCAACCATTTCTTGTGGGGAAATTAGAACTCCTTCTTCTGTTTCCACAACAGCTACCAAGTCTCCTTTTTTAAGACCTAGTTTCTGTCGAACTTCAGAAGGAAGAGTAACTTGACCCTTCTCTTGAACCCTAACTAGTTTTCTTTCTGAATAAGTGCTTTGTAGGAAAGTCATACTTTCTGAATCTTACATTATTTTATAGGGAAAATCAAGATGCAAATTATTTTGAACCCCTCGATTAGCCCAATATATCAATACATTCGGCACTTTTCTAGGGACACTGTCCCGTCTGGAGCG
>JBBTXW010000033.1:0-11301 GCA_038062025.1 Patescibacteria group bacterium | reverse complement strand
TTTTTTGTTTTTTGCTTTCTTTCTGCGGCAGGAATAGCAAGTGCCCAATATTCTATTGAAGATCAGCAAAAGGCTTTAGATGTAGATGGGCAAAATCTCCAAAAGTTCGGCACACAAAATTTTGCTGGCGGATTTGTTAATCCGTTAATTATCAGTTTAACCGGCTGTTCTACTTGTAAGAATCCTCAACTAAAAACAGGAGCAATACCAGCAACAGGAAGCATGATTGCCTACCTCTACGACTCCCCACCTGCTTCGGGAGTCTACTTTGCTGGTGATCTTTTGAAACGATTTAACCCTGTTCAGCCTGCTTACGCCCAAACCGGAACTGGCTTTAATGGGCTTCAGCCTCTTCTTCGTATTTGGAAAGCGTTTCGGGACTTTGCATATGCCTTCTTTGCTATTGCGTTTATTGGTATTGGTCTTGCAATAATGCTCCGCATGAAGATTGACCCCCGAACAGTTTTGACTATTCAATCCGCAATCCCCCGAATAGTAATAGCACTCCTGCTGGTTACTTTTTCATATGCGATTGCCGGTTTTATGATTGATCTTATGTATATTCTTATTTCTTTGGCGATCCTTGTGTTTGGTCGTGCGGGTGCTGATGTTCCCACTTTTCAAGCACAATATCTAACGGGAGGTTTCTCTACCCTTTGGCAGGGGTTATGGGGAATAGTAGGAGGGGGTAGACTGGCACTGTCTTCTGTTGGTTTGATTTTCGGAGGAATACTGACATCATTGGTTGTGCCTCCCCTAGGAGGAGTACTCACTACATTTGGAATAGGTCTCGGAGTTCTCACCCTAATACTTTCGGCGATTATTTTATTCCTTATTTTCCGTTTATTTTTAGATCTAATTAAGGCATATATCAGCATCATTATTGCCGTCATAGTCGGACCGTTACAAATAGCGCTTGGGGTTATTCCCGGAATGCCTGGATTTGGCTCGTGGTTTAAAGGACTGCTAACTAATATACTAATATTTCCAGCAGTAGCCTTTGTGTTAATGTTGGGGCAGACCTTAACCGGACTGGGCTTGACTGCAGGCTTGTGGCGTCCTCCTTTGCTTGCAGGAGGATCAGCTTTTGATTCGTTCCTTCCCATCATGATTGGTCTAGGTTTGTTGCTGGTTATACATCAGGTTCCTGATGCGGTTAAAACTATGATGGCTGGCAAGGCCCCTATCTTCTCTCCTGGTGAAGCTATAGGAACCACATTAATTACATCAGGTGGAGCTGGAGCACTAGAGCAGCAAGCTAGAAGCCCAAGGAATCCAGTTCGAGGTGCCTTGTTTGGAGCCGGTGCTTCAGTTGTTAGAGGAATGTCAGGGGGGAGAAGGTAATTTAGGAATAAGAATTCATTATCTTTACTGATCTTCGTTTCTGTTGTTTAGTCCTAAGAATTTTCTGAGGCCTGATTTTTGCTGTGTTTTCTGGCGCTGTTCTTGGCTGTCAGTGACTCTATTTAAACCTAGAAAGTCTGTAACAGCTCTGTTAAGGCTGTTGCCTGACATTGCTCCTGTTGCAACAGCTCTTCCTATACCTGCTGCTGTAGCTTTTGCTCCTTGGACTGCTTTTGCTCCCGTTCCAATGTGGGCTTCTTTAAGTCCTGTTCCAATGGCAAAGGGGTTGAGTGTTCTGGCAAGAGTTGCATCACAAACTTTTCCTTTGAGTCTTAAGACCGCTCCGTTTTTTGCATATGATTCTTGAAGTTCCTCACCTCGCTGATCAATTTCTGTATTAGCTCCATCTGGGCCTCTTCCTTTCATTATTCCAGTAAATGAATCTTTCCAGTCCAGTCTTGTTTTTTCGTCATTCCACTCCCGTGACATTTGGGTAGTTGGGGTTCTGGCTGATGTAAGGGCACCTAAGAACTCGTCTATCCCTTTCTTTTCCAAAACTTCTTTTAAGGTTAGTGATTGCATCTTAGGCCTATTGGTTTTTCTGTCTAAGACTACTGACCCGTCAGCTCTGGTCATTGGATGCCTTTTTAAATCTTTATTTCTGTCTAAGAGTGAGCAGACTTCTGTCGGTTCAAAGAATCCTTTATCGGTAATTGGATCATATATGGTTCCGTACATTTCTTTTATTTTGTTATTTTGATGTGGGAACCAAAAGAAACGAAAGGCAGTATAAGCTACACGGACTATACCTTTGTCGGTTCCTATTGCCTCTTGGACAGCTTTTAAGTACTCCTCTATTTCGTCTTCTTCTATTCCGCCTTCACGATCAGTTCCTCTTCCGCCCAACACATCAGAGAATAAGTGCTCTACTGAGCGTAATTTATAAGGTGACTGCATTGTAATGTGATCAGGGTCAGTGCCTACTCTTTCAAGGCCTGGTATTAGCTGGTCAGGATTTGCCTCCCCGCGAACTTTATACCCCTGGAGTTGCAACAGTAGAACAAAACATTTTCTTGTCTCATCGTCTTGTCTTAACCAGCGAGAGAGTCCGTTGGGAGACACTGCCGCAACCGCTGCCAACATGTCTTTCTCGTCCATTCTTCTTGTATACATGGCCCCATCCAACGCAAGAAGCGGGATGAGTCCATTAAAAGCTGCTGATCTAAATCCTCGTTCGTGGGATGTTGAAATTATTGTTGCCAATTGTCGATCCAATATATAGTCTTTTCCTAAGCCTATGTCTGAGACATCAGAAAACACCATGCTTGTATGTTCGTCTTGGAATATCTCTGGAGTTATACCTGCTCTAACCATATCTGGAACTTGATGCTTGCGCAACCACCTTCTTGAGAAGTCTCGACCAATTGCAGGGTCTGCCTCTTCGCTTTCCCATACCAAGAACTGCTCTACTGACCTGTGTCCTCTAAAGGCGGCTTCGAGACTGCTTGATAACTCTGCTACTCTTCTATTGAACTCTTCTGACATTCTTTGAACATCTCTCTCAAATTCCTCTCTTGTTTCTTCTCTGTCCCTTGGCGTATCAGGTGTAGGCCTTCTGAGAGGCGGCTCTGCGTCAACTCTAGGTCGTGCGCGTTTGGTCTCGGTGTCTGGAATGGTTGTGGCCGTTGTTGGTTCGGGGACTGCCGGGCGTGCAGCATCCTGCGCTACTGAGGCATCTATCATATTCCACTGCCAAGGCTCGTGTTCCGGGGGTCGATCTCCTCTTAAAGTATCCCGAACATCATCCAGTGCATCTGTTACATAAACTTCCACCATCCCATGGTATGTGTCGCGAGTAAAGTCGGGATTGTTTCTAAACCGGCGCTCGCTCCATACATCTTCTTCTGTTTCTTGCGCCAACTTCCCGCCCCTTGCAAGCTCTGAGATGTAATCAAATGGTTTTGACGTTGGCTCCTCACCAAAAACAGCCTCTAAAACTCCACCCAGTCTTTCGTCTGCCAAGTTAAGTGCTCCAAACCTCCTTGCATTTCGCCCCCACCCTTCACGATCACCAAGAAGCTCTCCACGTCTCAAAAAATCGTTTGTATCAACGTTTCCCACTTGCTCTTTTCTTGATATTAAATCAAGTTCGTTTTGGCTTCGTTCAAACAAAGAGGGCTGTCTTGGAATACCACCTTCCGGACCCAGGCCTCGGGGAATTTCTACCATTTGAAAACAAGTATATCCCAAAGAGGCTGTATTAATCAAAATTGTTGAATAAAACCCAATCTTATCGTAGAATACTGGGCAAATGACTTCTTTTAAGGAAAAGCTGAGATATCTGGAAGAAGAACTCAGAGGAAAAGCGATTGAAAAGGAAACACAGCGGAGGTTTGAACATGAAGCCAAAGCTGCCCGTTACACAGAGGTGCAAAACACCTTTTGCAGTCCCCTGGAAGAGACATTAAAGAGCCTCGGCGTAGATAGCCTTCTTAAAGAAGTTCAAGGGGAATGGAAAACAGGAACAATCACATCTACTCGATTTTCATTGGCCGGTGTTGAAACTAGATTGCATGACGAGTGGGAAGAACTTGATGAAGAAGAACCTGACGAAAGTCACTGGGGCTGGGAACTAAGATCACGAACCAAACAATCTTATATAGGGATCTCCGCGGTGTGGAATTTTTCTCTTCCCAAAATGGTACCTTATTCTTCAAATAGAGAGACAACACCCGCATACAGAAATTTAGAAGAATTGGTAGAATTAGAGAAAACATGGCAAGGAGAGCGCAAGGTAATAATCTTTGGTATTTCAGATCAAAACCCCTATGTAGGTTTAGATCACCCTTACAATTCAGAATCTCCTACCTTTAGGGGTATTGGCAGTCCTGAAAGAGCAATTGCGCTTAATACCGATCCGAATGACCCACAAGTACGGACTATTATTGAGCGTTTCTTATTAGAAGACTGTTTGAAAAGGAAGAATGAAATGCCTTATCAAACTAAGGCACGAGTCGAGGCGAATAACGCGCGTCTTAGAAAAAAATACGCTCCAAAGAATAAACCCAGGTTTTGGTAACAACTTCATTTTCATTCATTTTTTATTTTTGCGTGTTGTAATATTCGCCTTATGATATTATTTAGTCAATGGAACCTCGCCCAAGTTCTCCAGAGATAAGAACAAGCACAGGAAGATTTTTGGTGCAGATTGAACAAACACTCCGCGCCAAGGGCGTGGACACTAACAAGCCGGACGAAGCAAGGGCTCTACTGGGCAATCCAGATTTTTGGTTTGGTAATGGCGCGTTCTGGAATAGGCTGTCACCAAAGCAGCCAGAAGTGGCTCAGCAGACAGTTTGTAGAGGAATACTTGACGAAACTCAGAGGTTGGGAGACAAACACACTGATGTTATAGCTCTTCAAAACAATCTTGGCATCGGAGATAGAAAAATAGATCTTCCTGTACTTCTTGCTGCAACTTCTGTTGGAGGACAAAGAGCAGAGCCTGCTCGTAGGCCAGAAGCAAGACGGCAGCAAGAATCAGCAACCCGTTGGCTTGATATGGAAATTCGTTTAGCGCTAAAACGACGAGGTACAAAGAGTCCCGAAGGGGTAATGGCCACATTCACAGATAAAAATTTTTGGTTTGGAGCTCCTGAGAGTTTTTGGGACAAATTGGCTTCCGAGTCCGGAACTAGCCAAACAGCCCAAGAGCATCAACTGGCAAAGTGTGGAGAGGTTATGCGAGATATTCAAGAAAATTGGAGGGGCGGGCATTCGGACAGAGTAAATCTTCGCGCACTTTTTGGCCTACCCCTTGATCATAAATTCGACCAAGATGAGCTTGTCGGCTTAACCAGCGGAGGTTTGGCACCAGAACAGGGAGCCGTGGTGCCTGTTGAGATACCTGCTCCAATAGTAGATGCAACACCCACCGAGCCGCCAATAACACAAGAACTCAAGCCTGATAAGCCAAAAACGGAAGGCCGTTGGTTTCCGTTGAGGAGGGCGCTTGATTTTTTGAGGGGTGAGCCACAATCACCTGCGATATCTGCCTCAGAAGCCAGAAAGCAGGCTGGCGGTGGTTTAAGGGATTTTATGCTACCGCCGTTGAGACCAGCGCCAGATTTTCAAGAGGAAAAGCGACAAAAGCAAGAGCCTTCAGCAGAAACGTCTCAAGCTGATCCAGAGCTAGAGAGCGCTATGGCCGAAATGAGAGCAAAGGCAGAAGAGCAGGATCGAAAAATGAAAGAAAAAAGGCCGCAAGGAATGAGCGAGACAGAGCAAAACGGGCGACAAAAAGAGCGCAGGGCGAAAGATTAAAAGAAAAGTTCTCTGATATGTAGATATCTTCGTGAAAACAGCCTCGGTTGCAGATTGCTTTTCATATGGTAAAAGTAGAGTGGAAGAGCCAGAGAGCTTGAGAGCCTGAGTTTTTCTGCTTAATCTGCCTTATGGCCGAATTTGGGTATCGCAAACTAATAGTTTACAAAAAAGCCAAAGAACTGGTTCTTTTGATTTATTTGTTAACGAAAGGGTTCCCGGAAGAGGAAAAATACTCCTTAGTTCCCCAATTAAGGCGAGCGATAATTTCGGTTTTGGCAAACATTGTTGAGGGTTATAGTCGCGAAAGCAGAAAGGACTTTGCACGCTTTCTTAATATTAGTATTGCTTCGTCCACTGAAGTTGGACTGTATTTAGAGTTGGCTCACGATTTAGGATATGTTTCTGCTGATGATTTTGCTAAATCGTCCGGTCTATTGGAAGAAATCAGCAAGATGTTATATGCTTTCCACCGAAAGCTGAAAACTAAATGAATACTTTAACTCTTATACTCTTTGACTCTTTTACCCTATAAATCCTATGCCATTACAACAACACCCTGTCCCGCAAGAGATTTCCGCTTATGAATTTCGCCTGGTTGGCGATATGACGTTGAAGCAATTCCTACAATTGGCAGGAGGTGTCGGAATTGCCTTCTTAATTTTTGTTACCCCAATCCCCGCTTTTATTCGCTGGCCTTTGGTTATTTTGGCCGCACTTGCTGGAGCCGCATTGGCTTTTTTACCAATTGAAGAAAGGCCTTTGTCTTTTTGGATTTTTTCATTCTTGAAGGCTATCTACTCCCCAACTTATTATGTTTTTAAAAACGGGGCTGCGGAAGATGTTTATCAAACGGGAAGCGTTTTGACATCTCCTTCGGTCGTTGCCCCCCAGGGGGATGCAAAGGCCCAGGAATACTTATCAAGTATTCCCACACCAGCTGAGGTCGCCCCGTTTGAGGAGAATGAGAAAGGATTTGTTGCAAGGGTTGTTCATCTATTCTCGGGCCGTGTGTCGCAAGAGTTTACAGAGAGCGCTACTCCTAAAGTCGAACACACTGCAAAACCAGAGTCTGCAGATCAAAATATGAATGTTGCACAGACCCCTGGTGCTGCTTACACACCACCTGCCGGGGGCTCGTTCTATGGTTCAACGGCCGCAGTATTCGCTGCCGAGGCTGCTCCTCCCAACCCCCCAACTTCACCAAATGTTGTCGTCGGCCAGGTTCTTGATTCGACTGGGAAAATTGTAGACGGAGCAATCTTGGAATTAAGAGAAGTCGGGGGCCCGCCGGTTCGTGCGTTGAGAACAAATAAAATTGGGCACTTTTTGACAGTCACACCACTGAGAGATGGAGAATATGAAATTGAAACAGAAAAAGATGGAATGGGCTTTGACATTATTAAGATTCGCGCGGAGGGACAGATATTGTCTCCTATTTTGATTAAAGCAAAGACTTAGGTAAGTGAAAAACTAATAACTAAAAATGAAAAACGATAAAGAAAGATTTAAAAAAGAATTTAGACAAAGAATTACAAAATATATAGTTAGACTAATAAAATTTATGGACTCGCTACCGAAAAGTGATCCTGTTTGTAGAATAATCGGCGACCAGCTTACAAGAAGTGGAACTAGTTTTGGTGCTAATTATATTGAGGCGCAAGCTGCGAGTTCAAAAAAAGATTTTATTGTGTTTTTCCATTATTGTTTGAAGTCCTGCAACGAAAGTGTATTCTGGCTTGAAATGTTAAGAGACACCGATAGGGGTGATAAGGCAGAGATTGGGTATTTGTTGAAAGAACTGCAAGAAATATCTTCAATTTTTGCATCCAGCCTTTTGACTCTTAAGGGTAAGCGTTCTTTTTGATTTTTAATTTATCGTTTTTATTTATTATTTTTTATTTTTTATATAAATATGCAACCTATTAGCTCAACGACTCAAAAACATCTAATTGTTTCTGACATCACAGAAGATATCGTTTTAACAAAAGATGGCGGTGCTGCTTTGGTTTTGAGGTCAGCTGCTCTAAATTTTTCCCTACTTTCGGAGAATGAGCAGGAGGCAGTTACTTTAAGCTATGCAGCACTTATAAACTCTCTCTCATTTCCCATTCAAATCTTGGTTCGCTCACAAAAGAAAGATATTACAAAATATCTTGCCTATATCCAAGAGCAAGAGGCACAGCAGAAAAATCAACAACTTAAGGGTTTGATGACATCTTACAGAAGCTTTATTTCTCAAATTGTAAAAAAAAGGAATGTTTTGGAGAAGGAATTTTTTGTAGTTATCCCCTTTTCTCCATTTGAACTTGGAATTAATCCTATGGGGTTTGTTGATACGCTTCCCATACCTGGAATTAAAAAAAGGTTAAATAAAAAAATCCCCTACTCTCGGGAATATGTTATTAAAAAAGCAAAAACTGCACTTTACCCAAGGCGAGATCATTTGATGCGTCAATCCGGGAGACTTGGAATAAGGATGGAACAACTAACAACAGAAGAACTGGCTACATTATTTTTCAAAATTTACAATCCAAATGCAATTGCCTAATCCTTTCTCAAATTTTAAGCTGCCTGGTAAAAAAGCTGATTCTGTGTCCACACAAACTGATCCTACTCCCCTACCTGAGACTAAGCCGACCTCAAGTAATTCCATTCAAGACGTTGTTGCACCCAAAAAGATCGAGATTGATTTTGATTTTGCCAAGATAAATGACAGATTTTATAGAACAATGTTCGTTGCAGGCTACCCTAGATTTGTTTACCCCGGATGGCTTGATCCAATTATAAATTTTGATCATTCGTTGGATATTTCCTTCTTCATCTACCCGGTACAAGGAAAGACTGTTTTGGATGATTTGCGCAGAAAGATTACTGAGATGGAGGCTGAAATTGCAACAGATATTCAGCGAGGTAAGATTTTAAATCCATCAACAGAGGCTAAACTTGAAGACGCTAGAGGATTGCAGGAACAACTTGTGAGGGGTGCTGAAAGGTTTTTCCAGTTTTCGTTTTATATAACGATTCCTGCTACAACCTTAGAAGAATTAAACAATATAACAGCCCAAGTTGAATCAACATTGGGTTCATTACTGGTTGTTGCAAAAAAAACAACTTTAAGGATGGAGGATGGGTTTTTGACTACGCTTCCTTTGGGAGAAGACCGATTGTCAATCACTCGAAATATGGATACCACATCTTTAGCAACAACATTCCCTTTTTCTTCTGCCGAGCTATCGAGCGACCGCGGGGTTTTGTATGGGATAAATGAAGACAACGATTCTTTGGTTGTTTTTGACAGATTTAGTTTGGAGAATTACAACTCGGTTATTATAGCCACATCCGGAGGTGGTAAATCTTTTGCGGTCAAACTTGAGGCTCTGAGGTCTTTAATGTTTGGGACAGAAGTTTTCATAATTGATCCTGAGCAGGAGTATAAAAGGCTTGCAGAAGCAGTGGGGGGAGAATATTTATCATTTTCTTTTAGCTCTCCAGCAAAAATAAACCCGTTTGATTTGGCTACGGTCAGAGGTGAAGGACCCGCCTCCGCCGACGGCTCCGGCGAGGCGAAGGAAAATCAGCTTGCTTTAAAGATTCTTTCTTTGCATTCTCTTTTTGGGGTTATCATGGGTACTCTCAACCCCTCAGAACAGGCGTTATTGGATCGAGCGTTGGTTGCGACATATAAAGCAAAAGGCATTACTCCAGACCCTGCAACCCAAACACAAAAACCCCCGCTTATGGAGGATTTATATAAGACGCTTATTGGGATGGAGGATCAAGTAAGTAAATCACTCGCAGATCGACTCGAGAAATTCGTTCGAGGATCGTTTACCGGAATTTTTGACCAGCACACAAATATAAACTTAAACAATCCGTTTACGGTTTTCTCGGTGCGGGATTTGGAGGAGGTGTTGCGGCCGATTGCAATGTTTATAATATTGGATTTTATCTGGACAAGAGTAAAAGAAAACTTAAAAAAGCGGATTTTAATAGTTGATGAGGCTTGGCATATGATGAAGTATCCTGATACGGCCCAGTTTTTATATTCTGTTGCAAAGCGCTCACGAAAGTACTTTTTAGGCTTAACTACAATTACCCAAGATGTTGAAGATTTTTTGACTTTGGATATCGGAAAAGCAATTGTTACAAACTCTGCTTTAAGACTTCTTATGAAACAATCCCCTGCTGCAATTGATAGGGTTGGAGAGGTTTTTAAGCTTTCTCAAGGGGAAAAGCAGCTTCTTTTAGCATCAGATGTTGGAGAAGGGATATTTTTTGCAGGAGCAAACCATGTTGCGATTCGCACAGTTGCATCTGATGGGGAATATAAACTTATTACATCCAAACCAGCCGACATTGTAAAACAGACTACTGACTACAGTCTACAGTCTACTATTACACAACAAGGGCCTGCTGTGGCTCAACAACAAATTCCCATGTCGCCGCAACCTGCGCCTCCCAATACCCCACCCACACATGCTCAACAAGCTCAACTCTCCAGCAGGTGGCCAGCCTCGCCTAGTGGTGGGCTAGGCAGGCCGATCTATAAAGTGGAAGAAGAGTAAGAATACGTTACAATACAAGCATAACGGACTTTTTTAGGAAAAAAGATCCGATATGTCGTCTGGTAAAAAGATATCTATACCCAACATGGCAGCAAGATTTTTTAACCCGTTTAGTTTCCTTGATGATATTAGGCACAGAGTAAGAAGGACTCTGTTCACTCCTCAAAATCATGGCATCCCCACACCGCCACCAATAGAACCGGTCGACAAGGAACAACCGGGAGTAATTTATAGAGCACAAGCCTCAGGTGGCCAAAAGGTCGGCACTCCGGTTGGTCAGAGCATCGGTGAACCAGAGGGCCAGATCGCCAGTGGCCCAGCCGAGCAAGAGGCTAATGAGCCGGAGGATCAGATTAGTTTCATCCCTATCTCAAGAGGACGTGTTGTTCCACCCAGCCTTAGTGAGCAGCCTACACCACAAGGTGGTGTGCAGACGATAGATCGCCTCAAACAAAGTTCGGCAGAGCACATACTTTTAATTGCCAGCCGGCCAAAGTCGTTTATAAATTTGTTTTTGGATGAGATTCAAAAGCTCGCTGCTGAAATTCCAATATTAAAATTGGTTGTAGGAAAACCTAGAAATCAAGAAGAGATGGTTGCTCAAGCAATCCAAAGATATGTCGCAGAATACCCAAGCTCTGTAAATTCTCAGGAGGTTCAAGATCTAAAGGCAAACACTCAAGGCATATCCCAAGAGATTGTGGCAACAACAGGGCAAGTTAAATCGGTCCGAATTATTCCAGAAGAGCGAATCGAGGGAGAACTTCAAAAGCCGCTTTACCAACAAAGACAAGAAAGCTTTTTACCTGTACAAATTCAGCCCGGGAGATTAATAAGGTTTCTACCCCAAGAGACATTCGAAAGACTTATCACTTCTCGCTTTTCTCCTGCTTTTTCTAGAATTGCCACCAGTGCAGCAAAAGATGTGGTTTCCCGCGGAGCAATAGTAGGTCGTGGATTGGTTTCGGCTGCACTAAGAGGTGCTGGCGGATGGGTTGGGAAAGGCGCTATTACTGTTGGTTCCAGACTGGCCTTTTTGGGATTAGGTGCCACAAGTTGGGCTTGG
>JBBTXW010000032.1:0-1788 GCA_038062025.1 Patescibacteria group bacterium | reverse complement strand
CCGCGATGCTCATGGCGGACAACGGCGCAGCGAAACAGACGCTGGCGGCCGAGCGACTCGCCGCACTCCGCTACTTCGCCGGTTCTCATTACAAAAATCCCGCATACGCCTTCTACGGCGACGCCGTGATGGGATTCGCGGCGCGATTCCAGCAGGACATCAATCAGTTGAGTAGAGGATAACGAAAAATCCAAGGGGAGTCCTTGGATTGTGTTTTATGGAATCTTAGCGGTGGATTGCTGGTTTAAGCAAATTCCTTAAAAGAAAGCCACTCATTGATGGTTTGAGAAAATTCTTTAATACTTTCAAAATATTCTGGGAAAGCAGTTTTATCCAAAATCAAATTCTCTTCTCGCACTATACCTGCATAATCTAGATAACTTGAATACGAATAATTTGCTAAGTACTGTTGCGCTCTTTTGTGGTCGGTAATACCATTTTCTTTCCACTTTGGATCAATGATTTTCACTGGATTAAGATGAATATACGAAAAAAGATATTTCAGATATTCGTCTGAATCTGCGTGGGTTGCCTTAAATGGCCCCTCAAAAAGCTTCCCCGTTCTTTCGTTCTTTTTATTGAAATACATGGAATATGCAGTGAGTAATTTACCGACAAACAGACTGATGCCTCCTTCTGTTTTTTCACGCAAGAGGAGATGAAAATGGTTCGGCATAAGACAGTACACCCCTATAGAAACAATTTCTTCCCCTTTTTCTATTTTATCCAAGGGGAGTCCTTGGATTGTTTTAAAAACAACGGGCTTTGTACTATTACAAACAAAAAGAAGCTTCTGAAATCGTTTTCTATCGATATCGCTTAAGAAAATGTTTGATTTATTATTTCCGCGATTATAGATGTGATAAAATTCGCCAATAGAAAAATCGAACTTTCTTTCCATAAAGCCACTTTACTACGAAACACTCATTCCATCCAAGGACTCCCCTTGGATGGAAGTTGTGAGCTGGGGATAACGAAAAATCCAAGGACTCCCCTTGGAAGGCACCTTGTTTGACAGAAACAATCCAAAGTATATACTTTAGATATGAAGACAACAATGATTAACATTAAGACAAATAAAGAAGTTAAGAAACAAGCACAAAAACTTGCCGAAGAACTTGGCTTTTCTTTGTCAGCGCTCATGACTGCGTCGCTGAAGCAATTTGTTCGTACGCGCGAGGTACAGTTTTCTGTGTTGCCGCGTATGACGCCCTATCTCGAGGGGGTCATCAAAGAAGTAGAAAAAGACATCAAATCAAAAAAGAATCTTTCACCCGCATTTACAAATGCACGAGAAGCATCTGCTTATTTGCGAAAACTTGCATAGAACCGCATGAAAGTATTTTTCCATAAATATTTTCAGAAACGATATAGTAAGTCGTCGAGTAAGATAAAAGGCAAGTTTGATATTCAGTTGGAACTTTTTTACAATGATACTCATGATGAAAGACTCAATAATCATAAACTTCACGGGAAATATGCTTATCATAGAAGTATCAATGTAACGGGAGATATTCGTGCAGTGTATAGAAAAATAGACACAACAACTGATGATGTGATCTTTGTGGATATCGGCACGCACGGAGAACTTTATTCTTAGCAAAGAAATTATGTTCTACGCCTTCGCTATCCAAGGGGAGTCCTTGGATTGTTTATTGTTTAAGATGGTGTCAAAGCATCATCTCGAATCAACGCTGAAGTCTCCCGGTCGCCCGAAGAAAAGTAAGTGAAACGAGAGAATATTATTAGAACACACAAAAGTCCAAACAATGGTGGCTGTCCCCATTT
>JBBTXW010000031.1:15351-23699 GCA_038062025.1 Patescibacteria group bacterium | reverse complement strand
CATCTCCTTAGAAAGGAGGTGATCCATCCGCACCTTCCAGTACGGATACCTTGTTACGACTTAACGCTGGTTGCTGAACCCACCTTAGGACCAGTAAACTGATACTTCGGGTGTTTCCAACTTCCCTCATTTGACGGATTGTGCTTTACATGAGGTTATAGCACGTTCCCACCCGACGAGCGGATTTCCCGCATCGGGCGAGCCGAAATATTTTTAAGTTGATTATGAAGAGTATTCATTGTCAACTTTAACTGCCAAACTTCATCAACTTCCCCCTTTGTCAATTTGCGTGTATCCTGTCGATTTTTAACAATCGCAGCTACCTTTGCAAACCTTTCAAAAGAATTTTTCTTAACACCTTGCAAGGAGTGCTTCTTGAAAAATGGAACGATTACATCTTGGACTTCACTTTGTCGAGTTACTTCATAAACGTAGGTCATTTTTTGCTTATCATTTCCTTGAAATTTTCTATATACATAACCAACTTTGAAAAACTCGAAAACTTTATCTAAAAGTTCTCTATTATCAAAACGTTGTGTAATGAAATATCTCAAAACGACTCTGCAATCAGTTCTTAGTTGAACTAAAAAACAACCTTCGCCGTCCGTTAACCCTAAAATGTAGTCTGCAGTTAACATTTCGTAGATCCCTTCGGTATTAATTCGGGTACATTCAGGTTACTCTGAGCATTTACCTCTGTCAATACTTACTATGAATCTGCTGACTTCCTATCAAGTAATTACCTCCACCTTAATAGGATCTCCGTGGGTCATTATATTCTCTATTCCTTGCATGAATGACAGATTTTTTCTTGGGTGACTTCCTTCCGACCGCCCGGCGGAAGTCGCCAAAATCTTCTACTCTATTGTCATCCCTGCAATTTGTCTCAGGCCCTCCAACCATGAAAGTTACCTTTCTTGGTCTGCCGTTTTTGACTACGATCACACGACGAATTGTGTGATGGTGGGATTTAAACCCACTAGAGGATACAACTGCCACGCGCGTTTCGGTGCGTCAATGCACCATAGGCGGTGTGTACAAAAAGCGAGAACGTATTCACCGCGGTATAGCTGACCCGCGATTACTACCAATTCCAAGTTCATGCAGGCGAGTTTCAGCCTGCAATCCCAACTGAGAGGAGGTTTGGGGGATTAGCTCCACCTTGCGGCTTGGCAACCCACTGTCCTCCCCATTGTATCATGTTTGTAGCCCCAGACATAAGGGCCATGCTGACTTGACGTCATCCCCTCCTTCCTCCCGAGCTGAGCTCGGGCAGTCCCATATGAACAATTTAACATATAGTAGGGGTTTCGCTCGTTTCAACACTTAAGTTGACACCTTACGGCACGAGCTTACGACAGCCATGCAACACCTGTGCTACCATCCTTTTCAGGATTGCCTCTTGTTTCCAAAAAGCTGTACGGTAGCATGTCAAGTCTGGGTAAGGTTCTTCGGTTCGTATCGAATTGAACAACATGATCCACTGGTTGTGCGCTTTCCCGTCAATTCCTTTAAGTTTTAGCCTTGCGGCCGTACTCCCCAGGCGGCTTGCTTATCGCGTTAGCTGTGGAACTGAAATTGCTTCCAATCCCTAGCAAGCATAGTTTACGGCTAGGATTACTCGGGTCTCTAATCCGATTCACTCCCCTAGCTTTCGTCCCTCAGCGTCAGATATTTCCTAGATGCCCGCCTTCGCCGTCGGTGTTCCTTGTGATATCAACGGATTTCACCCCTCCACCACAAGTTCCAGCATCCCCGAAAATCCTCAAAGTCTGGTCGTATCTCCGGCAACCTGGGGTTAAGCCCCAAGCTTTCACCAAAAGACGCACCAAACCGCCTACAGACCCTTTACGCCCAGTAAATCCGGACAACGCTTGTACCCTCCGTCTTACCGATGCTTCTGGCACGGAGTTAGCAGGTACTTATTCTACTCGCCGTTATGGCGGTCAAAAGGAGTTTACAACCCGAAGGCCGTCTTCCTCCACGCGGCGTCGCGGCGTCAGACTTTCGTCCATTGCGCACGATTCCCGGTTGCTGCCACCCGTAGGTGTGTGAGCCGTATCTCAGTCTCACTCTGGGGGGTCACGCTCTGACATCCCCTACCCGTCATAGGCTTGGTAGGCTATTACCCCACCAACTACCTGATAGGCCGCAGGCCGTTCTTTGGGCGCCCCGTGAAGAGCTTTCATCTTGCGATGATATGGAGTATTACCCCACCTTTCGGTGAGCTATCTTCCACCCTAAGGCACGTTCCTACGTGTTACTCAGCCGTCCGCCGGTTGTCTCGCCTCTTGCGAGGCGGGACCCCCTTGACTTGCATGCCTAAGGCACGCCGCTAGCGTTCGTCCTGGGCCAGGATCAAACCCTCAAAAAAATAGGTTCCAATCGCATCCTGACCGTCAAAAATACATTCGACTTGCACTCAGTATTTTTGTACTGAGTACCATCGAACATACAAAAAATTTCCAAATATACTTTGTTGTAAAGAAATTGATCTTATTTTCTTATGTTAAAGTTCTAGTTGGTAAAAAGTAAAATGTTGAAGGTAAAAAGATTGATAGTTCTTTTAACCTTTTACCTTTAACTTTTGACCTTTTAAACTGAAAAACCCGCACAGATGCGGGTTCGCGTTTGTTTGCCGGACACACACATTGTGTACCAAGCTGGTAAATGCGTCTAACTCATCTGCGTTAAAATGAGTATAACATTAAAACATATTTTTGCAACCCTCGCTTTTTGGGTGTCAATATACCAACCACAACAAAAATTATGGGCACAGAACACAAAGGTGAGTTCTTTAAAGAGTTCTCAGGTTTGGTCGCAGAAAGGCAAAGCAAGCTAACAGCGCGGATGTCATCCAAAGCTGTAATGTGGCTAAACCAAGTGAGACTCTATAACCAAGAGCGAGAAAAGCCAGAGATATCATCAGATCCAGCTTTCGAAAATCTTGAGGAAACCCTAAAATTAGCTTTCGGGAAAGATGGTCCTCAAGAAGTCATTTGGCATCTAAACACGAGGGAGCCTAAAAATAACCATTGTTGACACGGCCGTTACAACAATGACGCAAAAAGAGTCCCTTTAATGAATGTTAGACACCGTTTCCATTACCGAGTTCAGGAAAAACGCAGCTAAAATCACCAAAAAGGTTAAGGCCGGACAGCCATTAATGATTATTCAGCGCTCTAAACCGATTGCACTTCTTGTAAGCCTGGAGCTTTACGAAAAACTTGAAGAATTGAAGAGACAAAAGTCACTGAAATAGAATCCGCCACAGAAAAGAAGCCTACAAATAATTTCATCTCTTCCCCCACTTCTCCAAAATCTCATACGCTACAATCGCGCAAGAAACAATTACATTCAAACTTTTGTTCACACCAAACATCGGGATTTCTAAAACCTGATCAGCCATTTCGAGTACATTTTTACTAACTCCATCCGTCTCGTGGCCAACAACGATAGCGATAGGTAACTCGTGACTCGCAACTCGTAACTCGTTGTAGGGTTTGCTCTTTTCTGATTGCTCAACCGCAATAATTTGTAATTTAGAATTTGTAATTTTTAATTTTCTTAGCGCTTCTTCCGCAGTTTTTGAATAACTCCACGGGACCCAGGCTTCAAGACCCACAGCCGCCTTGTGTATACGAGACGAGGGTGGTGTTTCTGATTCCCCACATATGATCACCTCCGCAGCCCCCACAGCATCGGCAAGTCTAAAAAGCCCCCCAATGTTGTAAGTATCTAAAACATTATCCAGTACCATATATAGCGGCCTTCTTTGAATCGAGACTAGCTCTTCCTCTGTCGGCTTCCTATCCCTCAAATCCCTTGCATGAAGTTTAAGCATAATCAGAAAAAATCAGATATATCGGATGATATCAGATTATAGATAAATCAGAAAAGTTCAGATAAGATCAGATATACTAAAGTGTGATTTACGATGTAACCGATTTAGACGTATATAACAGATCTGTTGAAGCACCTAATTTGGTGTACCAGTTAGAAAAACAAGTTCCCCAATCTCACTTTAAACTAAAAATCCAAATAACCTCTTCAGCTGAAAGTGTTCCTGCCTTGATCGCTGAAGGATTTGGCAAACGAAGATCTGATAAAGAGTGGAAACGATTTTTAGAGATGGCTTTGGGTTCAAGCGATGAGACGATAACTCACGCCAGAACCTGTAAGGTGTTATCAAAGCACTTTTCCACTATTGACTGTGATCTATGCGACAAAATAGCAGAAGAATACAAGATAATATCTAAGCAGCTAAATAACTTAAGGAATAAGTGGATCGATTACGGAAAAAAGAGAACTATCTGATTTCCGATTTCTTCCGATTTTATCTGACCTTTTCTATAATCCGATCTACCGCGCTAGCGGCAAGGTTCTGTCTTCAGGTTCTTATCCGAACTTTTCTGATTTATTCCGAAGCTATTTTGAAGCGTTTGCGCCCTCAAACATCCTATCGTGCATTTCCCAAAACTTCCCTTGCTCATGTGCACAAAGTGAAGCCTCTGCCGCGCCAGAAGCTTTAGGATGGATTGAAGTTAGAGGAAACTGCTTGTAAACAAACCTCGCTTTTCCTGTATCAACATAATCGCGCTTCAAAGATTGAAGAGTTTGAGTATAGAATCTTCCGCAAAAAGGACATTCAAAATCCGAGTATTCAACTATTGTAATTGGAGCCGCCGCATTTCCCAAAACCGGAGCATTTCCAGTGTCAATACTTACTTCTGTTGCACTTACCAACCCAGAAGTCCCCTCAGGTGCCCCAACTGGAGCTGCAAATAAATCTGTTACTGTTACATCAGGTTTTGCTGGATCACCGCCTAACACCAAGAAATCAATAACCCTTTTGAAATTATCATAGGGCTGTGCCCCTGAAACCAAGTATCCATTAACAAACGTCGCCGGAGTCCCAGTTACACCATATCCCGAACCTTCGTTTACTTCCTGGTTTACCAAGGTTTGGTATTTCCTTGACACCACACACTCATTAAATTGTTTATTGTCCAAAGTCTTGTCAAAAATCCAAAACCCGTCTTTAACTTTTATTTCTTTTGCGTAAGATTTAATACATTTCGTGTCCAAAGCACTCTCGCCGCAACCCGCTCCCCCCCCGCCTTGTTGAACATATGAAAGCCTTGTCCAAAGAACCCCAACCATGAATGAAGTCAAAACCAAAAGCCCGCCAAGTACAGGAACTAAAAATTTTGAAAAGTTAAACCCAGACAGTTGCGGAGCTGGTGCATATTGAGGTTCACGCATCACTCTACATGGTGCTTGCCCCGAGCGAGCTTGCCCTGAACGAAGTCGAAGGGTCGAACGGGTTGTTCTTTTTCTTGCTGCCATGTCTCTTAAAATATCTTGAAACAATCAATTAATCAATAAGCAATGAACAATAATCAGTAAATGAACCATTGAACCAATTGATCAATTCATTTTGTAGAAGGATTTATTCCCAACCATCGTTCACAATCCATCGCCGCCATACACCCAAATGCAGCAGCAGTAACAGCCTGCCTATAATGATGGTCATGCACATCCCCCGCAACAAAAACCCCCTCAACACTGGTGGCCGTTTTATAAACTCCCGCTCTTATACTCTCTTGCTCTTCTACTCTTTTTACATATCCCTTCTCATCAAGCTCAATCTTTCCCTGAAAAATACTCGTTGACGGCGTATGCCCTATCGCAACAAACACCCCATCAACCTCCATCTCTGTCACTGTCTCTGTCTTAACATTCTTTAGTTTTACTCCAGTCACACGATCGTCACCCAATATTTCCTCAACCACAGTGTCCCAAATTATTTTTATCTTCGGGTTATTCAAAACTTTCTTTTGCATAATATCGGACGCGCGAAAAGCATCCCTTCTGTGAACTATCGTCACCTTTGATGCATATTTTGTTATCACCAATGCCTCCTCCATAGCCGAGTCCCCCCCACCAACAACAATCACACGTTTTTCTTTAAAAAACGGCGCATCACAAGGCGCGCAAGAAGAAACTCCCCGGCCGATTAAACGTTGTTCCGACTCTAACCCAAGCCATTGGGTATCTGCTCCCGTTGCAACAATGATCGATCTGCCTCTGTATTCTGTCCCATCGGCCATCACAAAGAATGGCTTGTTATCTGTGTCAATCTTCTCTGCATCTGTGTAAATTAGTTTTCCGCCAAAGCGCTCCGCTTGTTTGCGCATTTTATCCATTAATTCTGGTCCCATGATTCCCTCTGGAAACCCAGGATAGTTTTCAACATCAGTAGTTAATTGAAGCTGGCCGCCCCATTTTGAACCGGCCAAAACAAGTGTAGATAGCGCCCCGCGAGTTGCATAAACCGCCGCAGTCAAACCAGCAGGTCCACTGCCAATAATAAGCACATCATAAATACCATCAACAGGCTCAGGCGCTAGAATATCACTTGAAGACACAGCGATGGAGTCTTTCTCATGCAAGGACAGAAAGGCTCCACTAACTGTTCCTTAAACAGCTGGCGCAGGAGGCGTTATTCCACCATCTTCCTTTTTCTCTTCAGCCGGACCGACTGGAGGAGTTACAGGCGCTTGCGGCACATCCCCAGTAGGAGCTGGTGTTGGTGCTGGCGGTGCTGCGGGCACCTCATTCAAAGGCGACGCCGGTCCCCCAGGCGACTGTGCTGGCACTTGTGGTTGCGTTGGTTCCATCTATATCACCACCTTTAGTTAGAGTATAAGAGCGGGAGTTACTCTTGCCCTCATGCTCTGTCTAGAATATCTACAAATTTTTGCTTTCCTGCAAACCCAACCTGTCTTCCTATCTCTTTTCCATCTTTAAACAGGATCGTTGTGGGAATTGACATAACCCCATACTTTTGGGGAGAGTTGGGATTTTTATCTACATCCAGTTTAACAAATAAAACTTTATCTTTGTAAGTTTTGGAAAGTTCCTCCAAAACCGGCGCCGCAAGCCTGCAGGGGCCGCACCAAGTAGCCCAAAAATCAACCAAAACCAGCCTCTCAGCCTGAAGAACTTCTTTGTCAAAAGTTTGATCAGTAATTTCTTTTAAGTCCACGTTAAGAAAGTAGCACAAGAGGCAAAAGCAGTACAAGTGGCAAATAAAAAGCCTTACTCAACTCTGAGTCCAGAAACTCTTTCAAAATGTTTTTTGTTCCCAGTAACCAGAGTTAAATCTCCAGAAATCGCAGTCGCTGCGATTAGCAAATCAAACTCATCCAGTCTTTTTCCCGCCCCTTCAAGAAAAGCCTTGTGTTTTCCGTAAAGCCTTGCGGCATTGGAACTTAATGTGACAACTTCTATTCCCCACTCATCAAAAGTATCCTGCATGTTTTTAAGTTCACGATCAGGAAAACCAGATTTTTCAGCCCCATAAAACAACTCTGCCTGTGTAATGATGCTTATTCCGCAACCCTCATCAAACCAAGAAGCGTGGAGGAATTTCCTTTTACGAAGATGGTCAACAATAATGTTGGTGTCTAAGAGATATTTCACAAATCGATAGTGCGAGTCTTGCTAAAGTGGCGCAGCTTATGAACTTCAGGAAAATCAGGCATGGAGCCAAAAGACTTCCTTAATATTTTTTCCCATTCTTCTCGTGTTCTGCGTTTGGTCGTGACCACAGGTACAACTCTTGCAACAGGTTCTCCATGTCGCTCAACTACAACCTCCACGTTGCCAAATGCGACTTCGTTTAGAATCCTTGCAGTTTCTCTTTTTAACTTAGTAGAAGAAACTCGTGTTGTTAACATGATTTGTACATTTTAACTATTTTAAGCAAAATAGTCAATAGTCAAACCTTACCTAAAAACTCATAATATTGATTTTTACCTAGAACTATAGTAAAATAACGCCGCAATCAGGAAACATCTGTTGCGAACATTAACAAAAAAGGCCAGGACAAAAACAGTGCCCACACAATACAAAACACTTGGCGAGAAATTCCCCTTTCTCGACAAAGAAAAAGAAAGCTTAGTCCGCGACCTGCCGTTCAAGCACAGAAGAACGCGGGGAAGTCTCGTAAGAAATAGCATCGTAAAATTCGGCCAGTTGGCGAACATGGCTGATGAAGACCTCCTCTATCTGAGAATGTTTGGAGAGGCCGCACTCTTCGACCTCCATCAGGCACTCAACGCTTATCAGTCATTCGATGAACCGCTCGCGCAAGTAAGGCAACCACAGAAACTGACAAGTCAATTCAGCCTGAAAGTGTCAGTCGGAAAATATGGCGGCAACGTGGTAATACACAACACAACCACAGACGTTTCTCTCGCTCCCCTCTCACTTCCCGCCAACACCGAAGTCGAGATCATAATTAGCTTCTGACTAAAAACCTAAAAAGGAGAAAAGATGAC
>JBBTXW010000031.1:0-15341 GCA_038062025.1 Patescibacteria group bacterium | reverse complement strand
GAAAAGCGACCCGGTCGACGAAACGTTCGAAGACCTCTTCGGAAGATACGATAAACTCCAAATCAGTGGTCAATCGCTTGAGGTACGCGTCATACGCAAGACCAGTGACAACGAGAATGGGTTTTGCTTTACTTTCAAACTGGCAGACCAAATCGAGTTAACACTCGATCGCGACAAAGGAACCTTTAAAGTCAGTTTGGGAAACAACGAGCTGGACATCAGCCGCCTAGGAGAAGAGGAGGAAGCCCTTTCCGAGACACCACTCGCTGACCCACCAAGCTGAGTTTGGTGATTGGTCGGCCGAGCTGATCCACCACAAGCCCGCAGGACCAAGTAGTAGCGAAATTCATTTCCGCTCCTCAACCCCGCGGGCTTTTTCTATTCCCTTGTTCAATCTTTCTTCTTAAAAACCAAAAACACTAAAAAAAAGCTTAAAATTGCGAGCAAGCCCGCCACAGCTACCGCTGTACTAAGATCCCAAGTAATCATCTTTTCCTTTTGCTAAAAACAGCAATCATCCCAATAATAACCGCCACTATTCCAGCAAGAACAACCCCGTTAACAAAAGCCATGCTCCAGTCAGTGTTCATTTCTTTGACTCCTCAGAAAAGTATAACGCAAAGAACAAAATAGCAAAAGCGAAAGAAATACCCAAGAGCGATACTCCAATTCTCAATTAGTATTTCGTCATTCGAACATATTCGGATAAAATAAACCATGCGTTCAAAAAGCTTCCTCACGATTGCAACAACTACTGCCACCCTCTCCCTCTTAGGCCTTGCCCTCCTCCTTTTATGGTTCCCCAACAACATAGAAGCCTTAAAAAACTTTGCCCAGAAATATCCTTTTGTTGCCCCAGTAGTTATCGTTCTTTGGCGAACCTTATCAACCGTTGTCCCCCCAATTCCCGGCGGAGTTATTTCTTTGGCACTCCTCCCAATTTTAGGCTGGTTTCAATCATTTATCTTTGCCTCGATTGGGGTTTTAACCGGAACTTCAATTGCGTTTTTGTTGGCAAGAAAATATCGGCATAAAGTTGCAAGGAAATTTGTCCCAATAAAACAACTCCAGGAATGGGAAGGAAGATTTAACGAAAAGACAAAATTCTTTGCTTTTTTGGGTTTAAGGCTCCTTACTGCTCCTGTCTTTGATTTCGTAAGCTACGTTGCAGGGTTGTCTAAAATATCTTTCAAAACCTTCTTCTTTGCAAATGCCCTTGCCCTTCTTCCAGACGCATTATTTTTCTACGTCGGAGAAGAACTCTACAAACGAAGCGCGTTTATTGCAGTTTTTGCCATCCTCGGAGCACTGATGCTATTTTATTCTATAAAATCGCATCATGTATCACGCAAGTGATACTGCGCTTTTTTGCATTTCCTTACCTTGCTTGTGCAAAAAAGTTCTACAATTGCGTAGTGCTTTGACGAAGCAATTACAAGGTTCTGCGCGACTAGCGCAGGTTCTTACTCGGTAAAGTCCCACAGAGTTAAGTAGTTGCTTACTACTTAGAAATTAGAATTTAGAAATTAGAAATTATTCCAACGATATTTCTCCAAATCCACACACTCTTTATCTATAAAACCTACCCCTTCCTCTTCTAATCTCCTTCTTTGCTCATTTGGCCCTCCAAAAGCATATCCTGGTGCAACTCTGCCGTCTTTGTTTACAACCCTATGGCAAGGACAGCTTTCTGTGTCTTTGTTCTGATGCAGCGCCCAACCGACCTTTCGCACATCGCGAAGGTCTACAGCCTTTGCAACATCGCCATATGTTGAAACTTTCCCTTCCGGAATCTTCGCTGCCTGGTTTCTAATCTTCTCAAATGTATTCATCTACTTATATATGATTTTAACTATATAATTATGTATCACTTTTCTTTCTTTTCTAGAACAAACCGCAACGGCCTATCTTTCCAATCTTTTGCATAAGATACACCAATCCTCGGCATCGCCACAATATTCCCACCACCTATCCCTTTCCCACTACTCTCTACCCACAACTTATCACTCGTTACCAAGTCTTCTCCGTATAAACTTTTATCCAAATGAAGATGTTTTGCAATTTTCCCAGGGCCCCCGATCTCCCTCATTTCCCCCTGTCCGAGCGTGTCCATCACCCTTACTGCGCCAACAGCAAGGTTCTCGTCAGGGGTTCTTATCCCCCTAATCAATACGGCTTGGGCGTCTCCTACTCTACCTGTCACAATATTCATCATCCAATACATTCCATAAATAAAATACATATAAACTGTGCCGGCCGGCCCGTACATAACCTCATTCCTTTTTGTCCTCCCAAACCGTGCATGAGATGCCAAATCATGCTCCCCTACATACGCCTCCGTCTCCGTGATAATCGCCCTTATCTTCCTTCGGCTCGCGGTAGCCCCTGGCGAAGGCGGCCTAATCTCCCTCACAAGCACTTTCCCCAGCAAATCCCTCCCCACCTCCTCTGCCCCTCTCTCAAAAAACTTCCTCTTAAGCCTCATTTGCATGCTCATTATATAATTGCACGAGTGACACCCGAAATTCCTCACCGACAAATAATCGAGGTTGGCAAAGCAGCGATTATCAATGAAGCAGGACAGGTTTTATTAGTCCAAAGAGCAGCCGATGACTCATGGTCTCCGTCTCACTGGGAAATTCCAGGAGGCAAGGCTGAACCCGGCGAAAATCTTGAAACTGCTTTAATACGCGAAACACAAGAGGAAACAGGATTATTAATCGAGACGCTCTCCGAACTTCACCTCGAAGAAATGGTAATAACAGAAGGACACAGGAAAGGAAACCTTTATAAAGTGCACTCGTGGGTGTGTAAAGTGACAGGAGGGAACATCGTCTTAAGCTCCGAACACCAAACACACAAATGGCTAACCCTTGAAGAAGCTTTATCCCTCAATCTAACAAACCCTACCCGCAATGCATTGCAAAGATTTGTCGCGAGTCAGGGAAATTTTGGTGTAAAATAAGTTTATGTCTGTCGAAAATCCCATGTTTCCGGATGCCACAAAGAGGAAGGGATGATTTTAAGAAGACCCGTGCTTGTGGAAATGGTCGTTTCTCATCTTAGAGAACAAGGGCTGATAGCCAACCCCAAAAATTCCGGGTAAAAATTTAGTATTTATTCTATCCTAATCCGCAAAGTTCTAAATAAGCACTACCTACAGCACCAATTCAACTACTCCCCTCTTTTCTGAAAACCCAACTTTTTTATATAAATCGAAAAAGCCCTTTCTCCCTAAAACAGGAAAAATCTGCTCAAAGCAAAAGTTAGCCCCGGTTTCAAAAATCTCCGGCCTCCTTGAAATTATGGCCAAGTTTATTTTCCAATAAAAAGTGTCCAACTCAACTCCACCAATTCCCATCACTTTTCTCGCTTCCCCTCTTCTGACATCGATTCCAGCCATCAGACCAATTACTGCTGGAAATAGGTTTACATCAGCACCCGAATCAACCAAAGCTCTAAAGGGTTCGGTAATCCGATTTTCAATAGAAATACAAACTGGAATAAATGGGCGTGATCTGAAATACTCAAAAGCTAACCTTGAACTTGCCATGTGGCAGGAACCAGCTGAACGTCCAAAGGTGGAATCCAGCTCAGAATTACCTCTTCCTTATCTGCCCATTGTCGTTTTTTTAGTAGAACCTCAAGAGACTTTGCTGAGGCAACCACCTTCTTGCCATCAAACGTCACCGCTGTCCATTTCCCCACATACGGTAACACCACATCAGGCTCTGGAGCAATCACCTCTCTGCAAATACTTTTAAGAAAGCCTTTCTTATTAATCACACCTTCAGTATACACCTAATCCGCAAAATTCTGCGTCCACATCTTCCCGTATATTCCCCCATCAATAACTCCAATCCCAATCCTTCCAAATTGCGGATCCAAAATATTTCGTTTATGCCCCGGAGAGTTCATCAAACCCTCATGCGCCGTCTCAACTGTCGGCGCAAGAGCCAAGTTCTCTCCGGCAACGATAAACTTCACTCCCCCACGGGCCATCCTATCAGCCGGACTCTCCCCATCAGGATTTGCATGAGAAAAATATCCACGTTCCCACATGTCTTGGGAATGTGCCCGTGCGACAAGAACAATCGTGGAATCCACTTTTAAGGGCTTTGCACCAACCTTTGCCCGCTCAGCATTTACAAGCTCTAACATCCTACCTTCAGAAACTTCATCCACACTAAGTTTTTTCGGCTTATACGGAATATCAACTTTCTCTCCCGACTCAGGCCTAACAGTTATGAAGTTAATACCCTCGGCAATTGCATCTCCAAAAACAGAAGATAAAGCACTCTCTATTTTTTGTGTGCGGCTAAGAAGCGGGCCACCAAGCTTTGAGCCTTGTATGTCAACTTTAATTTTGGGGTTGACAGGAAGCGAGATTATTAAAGTCAATCCAATTGAAATTAAAACAAGAGAATCCAAGATTGCCGGAAGAACGGCAGCAAGGCGCGTCCAATACGCGTTTAGAAGCTTTTTAGGCAAGGCTGTCGCCAAAACGCGAAAGACAAGCATGCTTACGAGAGTTTGGGCAAGAAAAGCCACAGCAATAAACCCAATTGCATTTGCGAACGAATGCGGCAAGGTGAAATTTGCAATCAAAAACTTTGAAGCCAATGGATAAAGTCTAAATGCCAAAAATATAGATCCAAAAAAAGAGGCCAAATCCCCAACCAATGCCCAAAACCCCCGCTTTATTCCTTCAAGGACGTAGAATGCGACAATCAACACTATGAATAAATCTATGTAGTTTCCGTGAAGCATATCAATCTAAAAACCCACCAACCAAGAGAAGAGCAATAATAACTAGAGTGAGTTTAATATACCACGTCGGCACCCCAAACATCCACCTTAAATGCCAAGTTGCATGCTTCGCATTAAACTTTTTGAAACCAAACTCTGGATTCAAAACAAACCAGAAAAAATCTTCCATTAAAATTGCAAAAAACATTATCGACAATATCTGAAGCTCCAAACCTAAGGTCCAGGGAACGCCAACTACAAAAGGAAACTGCGACCAAACAAGGTTAAAAAGCAAAAACCAAACATGGTATCCAGTTATTGGCTGTTCCCCCCAAATAAAACGAGTCAAACTGTTTTTGACCTTCCAAGTCGGAAGGTTTTTCGCCCAGCCATCTTTACCCTCGATTTGTATCTCAAGCTCCGCCGCAATAAAGGCCATAAGTACTGAAAATCCAAACATAGATATAATCATATCCAAATATTGTATACTACCCACATGGTCTCCGTCGTAGTGCCTGCCTACAACGAGGAAAAGGCACTCCCAAAATGCCTCCAGGCACTTATCCTACAAGATTATCCAAAAGATTTGTATGAAGTTATTGTTGTGGACAACAACTCAACCGACAAAACCTCATACGTGGCTTCAAAATTCAAGAATAAACTAAACTTGAAGATCATTCTTGAAAAGAAAAAAGGGAGAGGCCATGCTCGGCATACTGGCTTTAAAGCTGCAAAAGGAAAATACATACTCTCAACAGATGCAGACACAACTGTCCCTAAAGACTGGATTAAAAAAACTGTTGCTTTACTTGAAAGAGAAGACTCAATCGTTGCAGTAACCGGGCCCTGCAAAATCAACGACTGTCCTCGTTTAACAAACTTTGTCTTCAATGTGATGCAGCCTTCTGTAATGACCATCTATAAACTAGCGTTTGGGCATTATTGGCTCAATGGCTTCAATTTCGGAGTCAAAAGAGAAGTTTACAGAAAATCAGGCGGTTTTGACCCAAATCTTAACACAATGGAAGATGTTGATATTGCTGAAAAAATCGCAAAACACGGCAAAATTAAATGCAGCTATTCCTTAAATGTTGTTTTCTCTGGAAGAAGGTTCAAACACGGTTTAGTTCAAGGCATCAAGCCCTACATCAGAGATTACATAGAGTGCTTCGTTTTCAAAAACAAGAACGTTGTGATGGAAGACGTCCGCTAGGTCTTCGTGTCGTTTTGTGTGTCACCCTTCTTTTGTGTCATTTCGTCTTTTAACTGCTTCAATTTCCACATATAAAGCTTGCCCTTATTCTGCACATTCTGCGCGTCTTTAACAAAATATCTTGCCCGTTCAAGCATATGTCTTGGAGTCGTCTTCGCAAGCCTCATATATAAACTCTTGTGCTTCAAATCCCCAAGTTCTTCTGCCAAATCATAAGCATATTTTTGAAACTCTCGCGAAATAAACCGATCCCCTCTGGGATCAAACTTTTTAAGCACATTTTTTATAGAATCAAAACCAGCCATATCTTTAAATGTATCATTGTTTAACTGTTCCACTGATTATTCTCTCAGAAACATCCTTAAGAACCTTCTCGAGAACCTTTTTCTCCTCTCTTGTAAAATCCTGTAGCACGTATTCTCTCCCGTTCAGTCTTTCTCTGGCTCTTTTACTCTCTTGTCCTTTTACTCTGCTATCAATTCCTATCCTCACATGCCAATATTGCCTATTGCCTAGTGCCTCGTCAACCGACCTAACTCCATTGTGAACTCTCGGCGATTTCCCTTTTGAAATTTTGTAACTCCCAAGAGAAATATCCAAGTCATCATAAGCGACATAAAGATCTTCGTTTAAAACTTTGTAGTAGTCACGAAGTTTCCTTACATCCTTCCCCGACTCATTCATATAGGTATCCGTCTTCTCTATTTTCCAATCTTTACTTTTCACTTTTCCCATTTCACCTTTCACTAGCGAGTCGGCAAGCATATGCCCAGCATTATGTCTGTTGTTTCTGTATTCCTCCCCCGGATTGCCTAATCCAATTAATAATTTCATAATTTTCCTAACGTGTTTTCTTCGGTTTCTCCCTACCCGAAACTCGGCCGAAACTAGTCTATGCAAAATTTACCCAATTCTATCCTCTCTGCATCTTGTATAGCCTCGTTAGCTCTGAAATAGATGTGGCATCTTCAGGGTTTTTATCTTCCCTAACTTTAATAAGTCTCGGGAATCTTAGTGAGTAGGCTGATGTATGCCTTGGCGAGACGGTTATCTCATCAGAAAGGATTTCCAAAACTACTTTGGGACGCACCCAAATATCAGGGGCAATCAATTTATCTACAACATAATCCTTTGGTTGCGTTTTCACCTCAAGTTTCTCGACCATCTTATACATGGACTTAAAACTTTCATCAGATAATCCTGTTCCTAAATTTGAAAGCGTATAGAACTTCCCATCTTTCCCGGGAAGCCCTAATAAGAATCCCCCAACCCCAAAACCTGCCCGCTTCCCCTTACCTCGATATGCCCCCATCAAAACACAATCTACAGTATCCAAAACACCGTCCCCCGACTTTTCAGTATGTTTTTTATATTTCACCCAATGAAAACCTCTTCCTCCGGCATGATAAGGTGCATCAATCTTTTTTGCCATCACTCCTTCCAACCCTTCTTGAGAATACTCCTCAAATGCCGCTCTTATTTGCTCCGGTTTTTCAACAACAATTTGTCTCGTTAGCATTACCACTCCTGTGGGTTTCATTGTGTCAGCTCGATTCCCAATTACATCTTCTAAAACTTTCCGGCGCTGTCTAAACGGCAGAGAAATCATATCTTTCCCGTTTAGGTACAAAACATCAAATACAAATACTTTCAAAGGAATTTCGAGAGCCTTAGTTTCAATCTCATACTTCCTTTTCCTTTGCACTGTTTGTTGGAACAGCGCAAATTTTTGGGTTTTGGGGTCGTACCCTATTGCCTCTCCGTCAAATATGGCGTCCGTCAAAGGAAGTTTTTTTGCTGCCTCTACAATTTCCGGAAACATTGAAGTTATGTTTTCGTGGTTCCTGGAATAAATTAATACTTCCCTCTTTTTCCCCTTCCTCACAATATGCAGCTGTGTTCTTAGGCCATCCATTTTTGGTTCTATGGCCACAAGCGGGCCAACTTTTTCAATAATTTTTTGCGCCGACGGCAAGCGTTCTGCAAGAGAAGTGCGAACAGGAACTCCAGGAACAGCATGAACTTTTTCTAAACCTTTTAATCCATCTTTTTTAATTCTTTTTGCAATTTCTCCGATATCAGACAAAACGTTATATGCCCCCTCTATTGTTTTTCGTTCCGATTTATCCCCGGCAATCATCAAAGAAAGAGCATCAAGCATTGTAATATCCGAGAATCCCAAACGTAGTTTCCCAACGGGGATTCGAACAATGTATTTTGCAGATAGGGAATCAACGTTTCGCAACATCTCCACAATATGAGTTAATTTTCTCTCCTGCGAGTCCTTCCCTCCCTCAATCGCCATCTTGTGCAGCTTCTCGTAAACATCGACCACAGAAAACCCTACTCCCGCTCTTTTACTCTCTTGCTCTCTTGCTCTTTCCTCCGCTACATCCCCCAAATCTCCAACCCGTTTAAAATCTTGCAAAATCTGGACTGGATCAGTTGTATAAGAGACTGCCATCGCCCGCACCATCATTTTTTCAGCAAAATTAAACTCAACCCCCGTATATTGCGGCTCAATTCTACCGACCAAAAGGTAACAAACCTTACCAATCTCATCTTTTGTAGTCTCCTTAAAAACCTCCGCCAAAATTTCTGTAATTTCATTACGCGAGGATGTTTTTTCTAATTTTTGAAGATATTCTGCAAGTTTGGAGAACTTCATAACTAGAGGAATTGTAACCCGTTAAATTTTCTGTGTCACGGGGAAACAACCTTTATATCCTTCATCGGAAAATCAGCCTTGTTGTTTGTTACTAAAGTGAGATTGTGTACTTTTGCCTGTGCAGCCAAAAAGCAATCAAGAAGTTGCACCCTTTTAACCTTAAGCAATTCTCCTCTATAAGAAGCAGCTGCTCGAGCTACTTCTAAATCAACACCACATGGAGGAAAAGCATCTATAAGTTTTTCAAATTTAACTTTAGCCTCCTCAGAAGCTCGAGTTAAAAACTCTGCCACCGAAACAACAGAGATTAAAACTTGCCCTTTCCTAACAGCCTTGCTTAAAAAGTTTTTATCTGGATCAAGACCTTTTATCCCCAAAATCAACACATTTGTGTCTACTAAGTACATCTATTTCATTCTATCTTCTCGCATGCTCCTTTGCCAAGAAGAAACATCAACACCTTCCCAACCACTCTTTTCAACGCCTGATGTTACCTCATCAGCCAACTCTTTCAAGTCAATCTTCTCTCTTTTTTCTCTTTTAGCTCTCTGTTCCGCTGCTTTGCGCAAGTAATCAGATAAGGTCTCACCCGTCGTTCGGCGAACTTTGTCTATCTCTTTTCTTAATTCTTCCGGTAAATAAATTTGTGTCCTCAACATACATCACAAATATACATCACTCAGAAGTAACTGTCCACCTCCAAAGCCAAGCGGTATAATTCACACATGACTTTTCAAAAAATTGATCTCAACCCGCAGTTCCAAAAAGCCATCGCGCTGATGGAAAGCACTAACAAAAACGTATTTATCACCGGCCGTGCCGGCACGGGAAAATCAACCCTTTTAACATACTTTCGTACCCACACCAAGAAAAAAGTTGTAGTGCTTGCCCCAACCGGAGTAGCTGCCCTAAATGTTCAAGGCCAAACCATTCATTCATTTTTCAGATTTAAACCAAATATTACTTTGCAGAACGTAAAAAGACTATACAAAAAAGATAATTCCAAAAACCTTTATCAGAAAATCGACACGATTATCATTGACGAAATTTCCATGGTCAGATCAGACTTACTTGATTGTGTTGATAAGTTCTTGCGATTGAATAGAAATTCAGACATTCCCTTTGGGGGTGTGCAAATAATTTTTATCGGCGATTTATATCAATTGCCACCAGTAGTAACGGGTTCGGAACGGGAGATTTTCAAAAATCACTACTCAAGTCAATATTTTTTTGATGCTAAAGTTTTTGAGAAATTAAACTTAGAGTTTGTTGAACTTGAGAAAGTCTATAGGCAAAAAGACGATGCATTTATTGGGCTTTTGAATACAGTCCGCAATAACTCAGCCACAGAACAACATTTATCTGAAATTAACAAAAGATATAATCCTCACTTTGTAGCAAACCCTGAAAGCTTCACCATCCATCTAACAACAACAAATGACTTGGCCGATACAATCAATAAACAACAACTTTCTCTGTTAAAACAAAAACAACATACATATCACGGACGAACTACCGGCTCGTTTGAGAAAAATAGCTTGCCTACAGAAGTCGAACTATCGGTTAAAGTTGGGGCTCAAGTAATGATGCTTAATAACGACAACCAAAGTAGATGGGTAAATGGAACAATCGGCAGAATTGTAGATATTGAAAAAAAAGACCAAGAAGATATCATTCAGGTTCAAACGAGAGACGGAAAAGTAAGAGGAGTTGCCCCCTTTACTTGGGAGTTATTTAACTTTTCCTTTGACGAAAAGAAAAACAGCCTAGTCTCAGAAACTGTTGGAACATTTACCCAATATCCTTTAAAACTTGCTTGGGCTGTAACGATCCATAAAAGCCAGGGTAAAACTTTTGATAATGTAGTGGTTGACATCGGCAAAGGAACTTTTGTACACGGCCAGCTTTATGTCGCCCTTTCAAGGTGTACCAGTTTTGAAGGGATTATTTTAAAACAACCGATTGCAAAAAAACATATTTTTATGGACTGGCGAGTGGTCAAGTTTGTAACCAGATTTCAATACCAAAAATCAGAAAACTTACTGCCTTTGGAGGAAAAAATCAAAATCCTCCAAAAGGCTGTTGACAACAAAGAGGAGATATCAATTACCTACCTTAAAGCAAGCGACGAAAAATCAAAAAGAATAATTAAACCATTCCGAGTAGGAAAAATGGAATATCAAGGGCGGGAATTTCTAGGAGTTGAGGCATATGATAAAAAAAGGCAAGAAGAGAGAGTGTTTCGGGTGGACAGAATCCTTGAAATGACAGGACAATGAATATAACATACAACAAGCCACTTGTCAAGCACTATAGGGGATTTACCAGTTCGCTTGCCAATTTAAGCCCATTTTTCTTATAAAACTCATCATAAGAAAACACTCCATCTGCTTTTAACTTCTTTGCAATCGCCACAACCGAACAATCAACAAGTGTATTTTTCTTGCTCCCTTTAGGCTTAAAAAAAGAAAGGGAGTCTTTTAAAACATCTTCCTCAACGAAGTAGATTTTCAACTCATCGTTCTGGATCTTCTCGTGGAGCAAAGTAGTAATTTCAGAGTTTGCCAAAACCCTCTGGAAAAGAGACATTGTCTCAAAAATAACTGACGAAGGATAAACAAGTTCACACTTTTCCTCTGCTAACCTGTTAAAAGTCACAAGAGCTGAATTGTTTAACAAGTCATCTGGGTTGTAAAGCGCAAAGATAGCATCTGAATCAACAATGAAACGCTTACGCATTATGGCTTAGAATATAAGATATCGTCTGCTATTTCTCGCAAGTTTGGAGGAAGCTTCCCTTTTAGCTCTTTTGCGTGCTCTCTGGCAAACCGGAGCATATCTAACACTCCTTGCCTATATTTTTCTTCTTGGATTCGTTTCAGATCCTCCATGCTTACTAATGCCGCCTGAGGTTTATTATTTGTAGTCAAAACCACCGGCTTCTTTTTATTCTTGACACTCTCAATGATTGTCTTATAAGACTTCTGAAGGCTCCTTGCCGGCACCATGCTTGCGTTTAACATAATGGCCCACTGTACCAGAAGTAAAATCAATTGTCAATATCACAATTTGATATCATTGCGACAGGGCTGTTTTGAAAAACAAAAAGGCAAAGATCACTACTATAACAAAGGTTGCTCCAAAAATAATGCTAATCCATCCTCCACTTTCCTCATGAATCAGCTTCGAAATCCCCTCCCCAATCAAAGTCAACCCAAAAAGGGTAGGCAAAATCAAAATCATATAGAGAAATTGAGGATCAGTGGGTTTCATGGAAAGTGAAAAGATAAAAAATAAGATATAAAAACGATAATTTATAGATGAAAATTTTAAAAAACTTTCTAAATTCTTATATGTCGTTTTTCGTTTTTAGTTATTATTTTTACTTTTCAAGCTTAAGTTGCAAGTTCATACACTGCTCCCTTAGTTTTCCCTTTTTTCTCAACTACCCCTTTTGAAACCAAAGCTTGCATGTCGCGAAGCACTGTGTCGTCTGAGACTTGTGGGAAAAGTTCGCGAAGTGTACCCATCCGGCAGGCATTGTTCTGCGACAAATACTCAACAATTCTTATCTGACGGTCTGTCAAAAGAATCTGCTCTCCCCGCTTTGATTTAAGTCTTGCATCAATAGATAGCTTCTTTACCTTCTCTCTTACCCTCGCAATCTCCAAAGAAAGCCCAAATGTAAAATACTCAAGCCAAAAAGTTAAATCGCGAGATACAAGATCGTGGGACTGGTTTGACGTTGCAATCAAAGTTTTGTAGTAACTCTCTGCATCCCGATCAAAATACTCCTCCAAAGAAAATAGGCGCCGGGTGTCATACCCCTCCATAAACAAAATCAATGTGGCAAAAGCCCGAGCAGTTCGCCCGTTTCCTTCAACAAATGGATGGATTGCGGCCATTGCATAATGGGCAATCCCTGCTCGCAAAACTGGATGAATTTCCCGCCCCCCAAGACTATTTATCCAAGAGACAAAATCCTCCATCAAATACGGAACTTCAACAGCAGGCGGCGGCCTAAATGTTACCTCCCCAGTCCTTGAATCTCTTAAAACTACTTGGGTTTTTCTATACTCTCCTTGATTCTCTGAAGGAACAATTCTGTAAACTGCTAATTTATGAATCTGTTTAATCTGCCCCTCGGTATATCTGTAATTGTTCCTCTGTTCTTCAGTTCTTTTGTTCTTTTGTTGGTATTCTTCATCCAGCCAATCCAAAACACTCCGATAATTTATAACCTCCTGAACATCCCTTTCTCTTGCATAAATTCCGGTATCCTTGATTGCCTCCCCCGCATCCGTTTCACCTTTTGCACTTAAAATTACCCGTCCTGCCTGCTCAAGCGATAAATCGTTTCCCTCAATATGGGTTCCATGATGGACTGTTCGAACCAAAGCCTCTTCCTTAAACTTCCGCTCATAAGCAGGAATAATCGGAGCATTCTCAATAATCTCGCGGCATGCCCCGATTGTAGAAATATTTTTTAAAATTTGATTACTTATTGTGAATTTGGGAGAATACATAAAGAGTAAAAAGTTAAAGGTTAAAAGTTTTAGACCTTTTACTTATCTTACGGCAATTTTGCGGAGAATATCAATATGGGAAAAATAAAACCCAACGACAAACTTCATACAGCTTTGACAAAACAGATTCTGGCTCTCGCAACTGGTGGATTTGGCCTTGCTGCAGCTTTGGCTTGGAATGACACTATAAAGCTTCTAATCGATCAAAATATTAAAAAAAGATTTCCTGAAGATGGTGGAGTCAGCTACCAAGTACTCTATGCTGTAATAATTACTCTCCTGGCAGTAGTCATAACCTACTTCTTAACTCGCCTTGTTCAAAAAAAGTCACCTTAAGAATTTTCCCAAGGTTTCTGCAACTTTTCCCGCCAAATCATCAGCATTGTATACAGTCCCCATCTCTTGATAAAGCTCATCTCCTGCCTTTTTAACTAACCAAGAAGCCGAAGCAGCCGCCAAAACAGGCTCGTTTTGCGCCGCAAGTGCAACCGTTAACCCCGCCAGAGTATCTCCTGTTCCCCCCTTTGTTAAACCACTATTCCCTCCGCGGACTTCGACGCACCCATCCTTTGAGCCAACGTACGTAAACCGCCCTTTAAGGACTATTATACAATTGTGTTTTGCTGCTTCTTCTTGCACAAGCCTCTCTGTTCCTTCTCCCCATTTATCATTTGTAATTTGTAATTTAGCATTAAAAAGTAAATGATACTCCTTCGTATTTGGTGTAACAATAGCTCCTTGTGGAATCCACCTTGAATCAATTGTCTGCAAAGCGCCGCCATCAACAACCCACCTTTTATCAGGAAACTGTCTTATAAGCTTTTCAACAATAAACTTTGTCTGTGTTCCCGCTTCGTCAAAAGTTTCTCCTTCCTCAACTTTCGGATTTCGTATTTCGTATTTCGAATTTTCCGCCTCCTTGTGATACCTCTTCATCCCAGGCCCAATTAAAATAGCATCAGACTTCTTTATGTAGTTCTCCGCCTCTTCCCAAGGAACCCAGATAAATGAAGACAGTTGAGACTTTAAGTGCAGAGCCACCTCGCTTAGGGATGGCTCTGGGGAAGAAAAATAGACCATATCAACAACTCTTGAGGCAGCGCGCAAAGAAAGAATGGGGGCGCCGTGGAAAAGATCAGATCCCCCAATTATTGTTATCTCCCCGTTCTCCGGAAGTTCGGAGCGCTTTTTTAATTTCTGAAGTTCTTTGGGATCAAAAACCCTGGGCATAAAAAGCAGTTTACCACAAGTATTCGGATTAATTCAGAGTCACGAGTTCTTATTCGAAAAAATTCGTATTAGCGCAATTCATTGCGCGCTTAACCCTTTTTGAATATATTGCTTAATAAGAGACTGATAAGGAATATCTATCGCGTTTGCCTTTTCCTTCAAGCGATTAATCATGTAATTTGGCAAACGGATAGAAATCGGCCTTGTGGTCGGCTTCAAGTTCGGAAAGCTCACAGGAACAAAGTCTGAGGGTTCATAATACTCCGACAAGTCTAAATTACTCCAAAACTCCCTCTCTTCGTCTTCATTTCTAAATTTTGGTAGTTTAAGTTTCTTTTTCATATAAAGATTTCTCTTTTCTGTTTATATCCCGAGCAGAAATTACTCTAATTTTATTTCCCCTTTTCGTATAAGCCACAAACAGCACTCGTTCTTTTTTGGTTTTTCCTAATATTATAAATCTCTCTTCTTTACCAGAATGAATAATGTCAGGAAAAGCTACTTTCCTTTTATCAAAAAAGACTTCTTCTGACTCCTCATTTGAGACTCTATGTTTAACAAAGTTTTTGTCGACATTGCCTTTGTCCCAAACAAATTCGATTGCTTCTTCTAATTTTTTCTTTACCACTCAATAAGGATATTGTATATACCCCACACTACAATGTCAAGAACAAAAAGGGCGTTGATAACGCTTGATCTCTCAAACGGAATGCACCCACGGTGAACCTGTAGCTTGCATTCATTCTTTCCCCTTGTGAAAGAGCTTCTCGCTCAAATTCTAGACTCTAATTGTAACAAAATCCCTACAGCTTGATCAAATGAACACCTCCCCACTCGTCAATGTTTCTCTCCTCTGCAGTGGTTAAAATCGTCTGCTGGCGCCCTACAGTTTCTAAAACTAACTTATGATGCTCAGAATCAAGTTCTGAGAAAATGTCATCCAACAATAAAACCG
>JBBTXW010000030.1:0-6886 GCA_038062025.1 Patescibacteria group bacterium | reverse complement strand
CATTCGTGGTAAAATACAACCTACGGGGCGTAGTTTAGTGGTAGAATTCGCGGCTGGGGGTCGTGAGGTCCAAGTTCGATTCTTGGCGCCCCGACCAAGTGTGCTATTGACAAGCAAGTGTATTATTAAATTAGAGGTGATCCAACACGGCCGAAGCAATTGACGCTTCTGTTTACAAAGAGCTAGAACCAACCCTCTCACGAGAGCTGATTTCTTTTTCCTCGATCACAAGACACCCAGATTTCGACCCGTCCTCAGGGAGTTTGCACACAAATGGTTTATTACATGGCCGTCAAGCAGCTGTAGATATTAGAGTTTATGGCTCCACCTTTCCAATACATGGAGAGATTATTGTTAACGAAGGACCAGGAAGCGAAAGGTGGCGATTTGACCAGTATTCAAATTATGCCGATTTCAAACTTGTAAGCGCACAGCTTCCAAGTATGCTAACTCCACATATGGCAACTCCGGGAGGAGGGTATTATGGTGTTAGTGTACACCTGGCGTTCAAAAGACCTCTAAAAACTCCCCGCGAACCAATTCGGGAAGACAATATCAACATTAACAGATCCTTTGTACACGGCCCCGTACAAACACATGTTGTGACAGCAGTAGTTGAAGAACTCTCCGATGTTATGGCAGCCCTGACAAAAACTTCCTCTCCGGCACTGAACTAAGAACCCCTCTTTTTTTGATGACAGAATAATTTTGCTTAGGGGTTGACACCTTTAAGCCCACAGTATATAAAGACGAAATGGCAAGGAAATCAAAAGATACAACTGTCCAAACTCCACAAGAAACTCCCGCTTCTGAAAAACTCCAAGCTATCCAGGTTGCAATGCAGCAAATCGAAAAGCAATATGGAACAGGGTCTATTATGCGCCTAGGAGAGCGCACAGCAGCACAAGGCCATATTGATGTAATTCCTACAGGGTCTATCGCCCTGGACTTGGCTCTGGGCGTCGGTGGTTTTCCGCGCGGTCGAGTTATAGAAATTTATGGGCCTGAGGCTTCCGGTAAAACGACACTCGCCCTCTCTGTTATCGCCCAAGCCCAGAAAAAAGGAGGAACATGCGCATTTGTCGATGCAGAACATGCCCTTGATCCAATTCGCGCAGAAGTAATTGGAGTAGATGTTGATGATCTCTTAATTTCCCAGCCGGACACTGGAGAGCAAGCCTTGGAAATTGTGGAAACACTTGTTCGCTCGGGGGCAGTTGACGTAATCGTTGTTGACTCAGTTGCAGCTTTGGTTCCACGGGCAGAAATAGAAGGGGAGATGGGGGATGCAGTAATTGGGGTTCAGGCTCGCCTCATGTCTCAAGCATTAAGAAAACTTACTGGGGCTATATCAAAAACCAAAACTTGTTTGATCTTTACAAACCAGCTTCGTCTAAAAATCGGAATTATGTTTGGAAATCCCGAAACCACCCCCGGAGGATTAGCTCTTAAGTTCTATGCCTCGGTAAGAATTGACATTCGGAAAATCGAGACAATAAAAGAAGGAGATAATGCGATAGGCTCTCGCCACAGAGCAAGAATCGTTAAAAATAAAGTTTCCCCGCCCTTTAGGGTTGCTGAATTTGATATTATGAATGCCGACGGCATCTCTAAAGTTGGTGGAATAATTGATGTTGGAACAGAGTTGGGGATAATTGAAAGGTCTGGAGCATTTTATAGATACAATGGAAATATCTTAGGTCAAGGAAAGCCTGCAACAATAAGCTTTTTACAAGATCCTCAAAATACAAAAGTTGCGAAAGAAATTGAAGAAAAAATTCGTGTCGCAGCAAAAGGTGGCAAACCCCTCCCCAAAGAACTTGGAGAAAGCGAAGAAGAGTAATCGGGGTATTCAGAAAACTCAGCAGATCAGAAAGTCAGCATTTCTGAGTGTCAGAATTCTGATATGCTGACCTACTGGTATTCTGACTCCCAGAGCTATCAGACTTCCTTGACATGCCGATAGTCACTCGCCTCTCTCAGCAGAAGAAAAACAATCGCGTAAACGTCTATCTTGACGGAAAATTCGCCTTTGGCGTGACCTTAGAATCCGCACTAGAGAACCACCTAAAAGTTGGCAAGGAATTAAGCCAAGGAAAAATCGAAACCCTTCGTGGAAAAGACTTCAAAGACAAAATATTTGCAAAACTATTATCATTCGCCTCCCGCCGCCCACATTCTCAAAAAGAAATATCATTGTGGTTTAAAAAAAAGAATGTCCCAGAAGAACTCTACGTTGACCTCTTTAACCGGTTAAAGAATATTGGTCTTCTTAACGACGAAGAGTTTGCAAGATGGTGGGTCGAACAGAGGGTGCATTTTAGGTCAAGTCCCAAGAAGATGTTAAAACTTGAACTTCGCGGAAAGGGAATTTCTGATGAAATCACGGAAAAAGTCTTGGGAGAAAGTGAAACTACCCCAGACATAGAGCTCGCTCGAAAAGTTCTAGTTAAACGATTCGGTAAGATACCAGAACTTGTAAATCTTAAAGAGAAAAAACGTGTCTATGATTTCCTCCTCCGACGTGGCTTTTCCTACGACACAATAAAACAGGTGCTTGCTAAAAAGAAGTAACGGGTAGTACAATTAGAGGTATAGAAATGTTAATAGTATGGCAAATCCGCAAGACGAGTATTTAAAGAAGCTTGAACGTGCTTCTGGCCTAACGCGCGAAGAAGCAAAAAAACAATTACTTCAAGAATTAGAAAAAGAACTAGCTTCCCAGAAAGCAAAACGCATCCGCCAATTAGAGGAATCAATAAAACTTGAAGCGGGAGAATTAGCCCGTGAGATTTTAGCAGATGCAATGCGTCATGGCGCAACGGGTTACGTTGCAGAATACACAGTCTCTAGCGTAAAACTTCCAAACGATGAGGTAAAAGGCAGAATCATAGGGCGTGAGGGCCGAAACATACGTGCATTCGAGCAGGCAACTGGAGTTGAGATAGAACTTGACGAAACAAACGAAATTAGATTGTCTTCTTTTGACGCAATAAGACGCGAAATTGCAAGGCGTTCTTTAGAACTTTTAGTAAAAGACGGGAGAATTCAACCAACAAGAATTGAAGAAATTATTGCTCAGGTAACTACTCAAATGGAAGATATCCTTCTTGAGGAAGGAAAAACAATTTGTCACTCATGTGGCGTATATGACTTACCACTGGAGCTCGTGCGATTAATCGGCCGCTATAAGTTCCGAACTTCATACGGGCAAAATTTAGCTCTTCATACGATTGAAGAAACAAAAATTGGAGTACAAATTGCTTTAGAAGTTGGGGCAGATGTTGAAGTTGTGAGAAAGGGATGTATTCTACATGACGTAGGAAAAGTTGTAACAGATGAAGAAGGGACACATGTAACTTTAGGAGTATCTGTTTGTAAAAAATTTGGTATGCCCCAGGAAGTTATAAATACCGTTGCAGAGCATCATGAAGACAAACCTTTCTCTTCTGTTGAATCTGTGATCGTTTATACAGCAGACGCAATTTCAGGATCTCGTCCTGGCGCGCGCTACGAACCGATTGAAGCTTACACCCAAAGAATGGAAGGAATCGAAAAGATTGCAAAAGAGTTTTCAGGCGTTGATCGTGTCTTTGCATTCCAAGCCGGACGTGAGGTACAAGTTATTGTCAATCCAAAAAACGTCACAGATGACGAGCTAACAACAATGGCCTACGACATTGCGCGAAAACTTGAAAAAGAAGTTGAGTACGCAGGGCAAATCAAAGTAAATGTTTTAAGGCAAACCCAAGCCTCAGAAACCACAAAAGCAAAGTAATAATGTAGTTGGTTGACACAAGTTAGGTGTTTCCTTACACTTAGCCTCGTATACAAATACCAATGACAAAAAACGACCTTGTAGAATCAGTTGCAAGAAAAGCCCATTTAACAAAAAAGGCAGCAGCTGAAGCTATTGAAACCTTCCTGTCTGAGGTTCAGCGAGCTCTAGTTAAAGGAGAAAAAATAGTCATTTCTGGGTTCGGCACGTTCTATGTTGACCAAAGAGCAAAAAAGAAAATGTTTTTAAGGGGAAAAGAAGAAGAAGTACCCCCACACCGTGTGCCAAGGTTCAGACCAGGTAAATCCCTAAAGAGAGTTATCAAGAAATAATCTCTGGATACTTGACTTGGATATATTTCATATTCTTATCTTCCAACCCAAAATTTTCTCTAATATACTCCCTGACTTTTTCATAATCAAAAGGCTTACAGGAAAAAATGTCGACACATATTTCCCGAGCTATTGTAAATGTATGTATAGACATATGGGAGAAGTCTATAAGCATAAAACCACTCAACCCTGGGTTTTCTGGAATACCTTCTGTGATAACTGGAGGATAAAGAATACTCATCCCACAGATTTTAACAATATCATGGAATAATTTCTCTATCTTACCTTTGTCGTTGAGGTAAATGGGGTCACAATTCCATGCGTCAATAATTATGTGGAAGCGTCGTTGGTTTGATTCTATGGCAGACATTCTTTTTAACTCGCATAAAAAAGCGCATTCTTATTGTTGGGTAAAAATATGAGTGTGTCAATAGATAAGGCTAAATTGCTCATTATTTGTGGGCCAACTGGAGTAGGTAAGACTGCTCTGGGAATTGACCTTGCAAAAAAATTTAATGGAGAAATTGTCTCTGCCGATTCCCGCCAAATTTATAAAGGTCTTAATATAGCAACAGGAAAAGATATTGGGGGAGGGAATAGGAAAAAATTGCCTTACAAAGAAGAGGGGATTGAGTATTACTGGGAACTTGAAAACATTCCAATTTATTTGTTAGATGCTGCAGACCCAGAAGAAAACTTTAGTGTCGCACAATATTATCAACTAGCAACTCGAGCTATTGATTACATACGAAGCGTGAAAAAACTCCCAATAATAGTAGGCGGTACAGGTCTTTATATAAAGTCGCTTATTGAAAACATGGAAACTTTAGGAATTCCCCCAAACCAATCATTGCGTTTGGCTTACGAAGGGAAAAGCGCAAACGAACTTTTTATGATTTTATCTCGTCTTAACCCAGAACTTGCCAATTCTTTAAACGAGTCAGAAAAAAACAATAAGCAACGGCTAATTAGACGTATAGAAGTAGCCCAAAGCACCCCACAACCCACCCCTGACCCTAGTCCCACAACCCACAACTCACAACTTACCCTCCAGATATCCCTCACAGCCCCCTACCCTATTTTGAAAGAAAAAATTGCAAAAAGAATTGATGAGTGGGTAAAAATGGGCGCAGTGGAAGAAATAAATAGTTTATTAAAAAACGGGATCAGTTGGGGAAACCAAAGCATGAGCTCATTAGGATACAAAGAATGGGAACCCTACTTTAAAGGGAAAAAAACAAAAGAAGAGACAATCAAAGAGTGGAAAACAAAAGAATGGCAATATGCCAAGCGCCAGCTAATATGGTTTAAAAAAGACCCAAATGTAATGTGGTTTGATATAACAGATAAAAACTATCCTCAAAACGTGGAGGAAACTGTGAAAAATTGGTACAATAGTAACGATGCCAAAAACGATTGAGATTTCCCACAGAACAATAATTTTTACCCTCCTAGTATTGGGTGCTGTTTGGGTGCTTAACCAAATTAGCTCAATTCTCATAACCCTTTTTATAGCTTTACTTTTAACCACAGCTCTTAACCCCGTTGTCGACAAACTTACGCAATATCGAGCTCCCCGCCCACTGGCAATTTTAGTAGTTTACATAGGCTTAATTGCATTACTAATAGGGGGTCTTGCAAGTATCATTACTCCTCTTGTCGACGAAACAACAAACTTCGTAAATAGGCTTCCTGACCTTTTTGACCAGTTTGGAGCATGGCTTGAAAGCGTGGGAATTCAGGGGGTAGACGGAAGGCTTATTGCCAACCAAGCTTCGCAACTTGGCCAAATCCCTGCAAACATAGTTAAGTTTGTAATATTTCTTTTCTCAAATTTAATCGCCGTCGTAACTTTGTTAGTTATAACTTTCTATATGCTGCTTGAAAGAAAAAATCTTAATAAATACCTTTTAGTGCTTTTTGGGGGAGACGGAGAGGGAAAAGCAAAAACTTTCGTAGATAAACTTGAAGCATCTTTGGGAGGATGGGTACGAGGAGAGTTGGTTTTAATGTTCATAATAGGAACAATTACATATATCGGCCTTCGTCTTTTAGGAATCCCCTATGCTCTACCATTGGCGATAATTGCAGGAGTTTTGGAAATCTTGCCAAACATAGGACCAATTGTCTCTGCAATACCTGCGATACTAGTTGCGCTGACTGTATCCCCAATAATGGCCTTAGGAGTTGCGGCTTTGTACTTTGTAATTCAACAACTTGAAAACTCATTGATTGCCCCCAAGGTTATGCAAAGGGCAATTGGGGTTAATCCAATAATTACAATTGTTTCTCTTGCAGTGGGGTTTCAGCTTGCAGGAGCGGTAGGAGCAATTCTTGCCGTTCCAATTGTTATTGTTTTAAGGCTCGTTTTAACAGACGTTTTTGGCTTCCAAGCTCTCCGTAAATTCTCCTAAACAGAGTTACTATGGCGTAAGACATACCATTTGCGTCTTAAGCAATGTTATGGGTTGACAACGATAGGGGAAGTGTGGTATAATATGCTCGTTCTTTAGGATCAAGAGCGACTACCACATTCATGAAACTGAACGTGGAGGAAAGTCCAGGCAGCAGGAAGCAAGGGTGTCCTGATTCACTTCAGGAGCATGTAAATGCCAGTTAGAGCCACAGAGACTATGTCGGTTCAACTACTCTAAAGGTAGAAGAATACGAGTGAAAAGTCGCCGAAGGCGAACCCCGTACAGAGCTTTGCTCTTGTATGGGGAGGCAATCCTCCCCGCTGCAACCTCCGACAGGTGCGTTTGAACAGCTTCCGTGA
>JBBTXW010000029.1:10090-28783 GCA_038062025.1 Patescibacteria group bacterium | reverse complement strand
TAAAATAGATGAATCTATTGCAAACTATATTAGACGTAAACATAACCTAATTATTGGAGATCAGACGGCTGAATCGGTAAAGATAAAAATAGGTTCGGCAACGAGGCTTGCGGTTGAGGAGACAATGGAAGTTTCTGGGCGAGATCAAGTACTTGGGCTTCCAAGAACTGTAGTTTTGACTTCGACAGAGATAGCGGAGGCGATGAGGGCGCCACTTATACAGATTGTTGGGGCGGTAAAGGGGGTTTTGGAGGGAACCCCTCCGGAGTTAGCATCGGACATTATCGAAAGGGGTATAACTATGTCAGGAGGTACGAGTCTTTTGCGGAATTTTGATCGTTTGATGGTTGAAGAAACGGGTGTGCCAGCACATTTGGCGGAAGATCCGCTTCTTTGTGTTGTTCGCGGGACGGGTGTAGCGCTGGAAAACCTGGATTTGTATAAACGTTCAATCGCAAGGAAATGAGCGAACTATTTGTTTTTAAATCCATTACCGCATTTTTTTGTGCCTGCTTAGTTTAATTTCCTCAAGTTTATAGATTTTCCAGGGCTCTTTTGTGCCTGAAAATAATTTCCGTAGCGAAACTGTGTGGCTATCTAAATCTGCGGTTTAATTACCGTATATGGCTAAATTTGGCTTTGTAATTACCGTACACATTAAAATATCCTTTTTTGTAGTTTATTGCAGATCTCTTTTAAATCAGAGTAAGTTTTTCGCAACTAAACAATTTACAGCAGGGTGTATATGATGAACAATGGTTTCAACCTAAGTAAATGACTAGCGACAAAAGTGAGTTTATCTATAGGGTTTTTGGGTTATCGTATAAGAAGTGTGGTGTTTACTGTATATATAACACTCCTGGGTTTGCTCATAGGGAGGGTATACCTTTAAGGAGTGGCTTACCAGGAGGTATTAGAGGAAGACCTGAAGTACCTAAAATATTTCATATAAGCATTGAGAACATCTGGGGTTTTTGAGTATGAAGTGCAACCGTAGGAAGTTACATGACTCATTTTGCTGTTGATGGGAAGGCAAAATTTAAGTTGAAGTCGGTAAAGTTCTTATCTTAGGTCGTATGATATGCAACTTCTTCATTAACTTTTTAAAACAACAGGCTATAAAGTTTTTTGGTTGTTGATAAACCTTGGAACACCGAAGTTAATTATTAGAAGTCTTCTTTGGACTGGGGATTGGATAAATTATCTTTTTGAAAATTCTGACTTAATCTTGCGCGAATCTTTAACTGTAAATCTTTGCCCTGTCAAAGCCTATATACCTTCATTTTACTACTCTATTTAGTGAGGCTTGCACTACTAATCGTATTACATTCGGGTCTTGTAGTAGGTGCTTTGTAAAAATTAGTAAAGTGAACGATATATATAAGAGTTAGGCAAGCTTGAAGCTTATATGTATGAGTGGTATTTGTGAACAATTTGAGTGTTTTACACACTTTTAGTGTGAGCTATGAATTAACTGATAGTATATGATATTCTCTTGAATGGGGGAGAGACGAGCAAACAACTACTCAGACTTATAGTAGATTGCCACGGGTCGTATAAATTTAGTAATATTTTACAAAAGTGGCACTTTTTTTTAATGAAGTTTACAATAAGGTGAGGTTGATTTGTGGTGAACTTGCAAAAATTCCACAAAACGGCAAAAAATGGTGAGAAAAGCGTTAGAAACTGGACAGAAAACAACAAGAATAGATCGAGAAATCGTGCCGATTTTGGGAGTACCCGTGGATAGCACTACTAAGCGGAGAGTGCTAAGGTTTTTGGAGGATTTTTTGTCCTCGCCAAGCGGCCGGCGAAGCAAAAATGCTTTCCAGGCACAAAATGGAAGGGAAGCGAAGCTTTTCGTGACGACTCCGAATCCCGAAATTGTTAATTTAGCCTTAAAAGAACCATTGTTTAGGCAGGTGCTAGGTCATGCCCATTTAAATTTACCTGACGGTATTGGGATTATTATGGCCCAAAGGTTTTTAAAGATGCAAGTACCAAAATTTCCTGTGGTGACCCAATTAGCCATATTATGTATAGGTATCTGGGTTGGGATCTCCGCAGTCATTAACCGAAAATGGCTTTTTGCGAGCGGGGAAACTGTCCCTGGAAGACTTATTTTTGAGGATTTGGTAAAACTTGCTGAGAAGAATAGGTGGAAGATTTTCCTTTTGGGCGGCAAGCTGGGGGTTGCAGGGAAGGCTGTAAGAAAACTGTTAGGAGAGAACGGTGAATTGCAGGTTGATTTTAGTGAAGGACCACTGTTGGGGATGGATGGCTCGCCACGAGACAGTGGGCAGGCACAAATCGAGCGTGAGACCATTGCGAAAATAAACGCATTTTCGCCTGATATACTTTTTGTTGGTTTTGGAGCGCCAAAGCAGGAGTATTGGTTAAAAAGAAATTTGCCACGATTACATACACGAGTTGGGATGGTTGTAGGGGGGACTTTTGATTCTATTGCGGGAACGGTTATTTCTGCGCCCAGATGGATAACGGAGTCTGGGTTTGAATGGGGCTGGAGGCTAGTTACCCAGCCTTGGAGGCTGCCAAGAATTTTTAATGCAGTAATCGTTTTTCCCTTGAAGGTTTTTACCTGGAGGCTAAAGAATGATTAATCTTCAAGTGTTAGCTTTACGATAGGTTCAGTGTATGCTTCTTGGTTTACGAAACTCTTATAAGAGAGTTTCTTATTAGTTTTTGAAAAGAAGGTTAGTATCTCTTCAGGTTTAACCCATTCGGTTTTTCTCTTGCCTAGATACTCTGGGTAAGAACACGGTTGCCCTGCCTCCCAGCTTCGCAAGGTCTCTCCTTGCGAAGCTAGGGCTTGCTTGTGAATATAGCGGGTAAGATGGAGAAGTTGTTCGTCTGTCTCGACTAATACTGCCTTGTAAACACCTTGGCAAAGGGTGCCAACTCTTTTGTATTTTTTGTTGAAGTACATCGTGTAACGTGTGCCAAGTGAGCTCATAAATCTATCGATAGAGTCAGCTTTTGTCTGTTTTACAAGGAAGTGGAGGTGGTTTGACATTAAACAATGGGCGAGTAGGGTGATTTCATTTGAAAAGTTGTTCAGCTTTAATAACTTAAGTGCTCGATCTTTCTCTTTACTGGTGGTTGTGGCTATTTGATCCAAAAGAGCCTCACGATTTTTGGGCATAAGGTAGTCTTTTAGATAAGAAAGAAACACGGAATAATCCTGTTCGTCTTGAAATATTACGCGTTTTTCCACACCACGATTGTATAGATGGTAATAGCTATTTTGGGAGTATATTTTAAGGGAATTGCGGGTGGGCATTCATCTGTATAACACATGTGCGTTAGCTTCGCAAGGTCTCTCCTTGCGAAGCTGAGAGCGGGGAAAGCACGAGATGTTAGGGGAGCAAGGTGCGAGCTTGTAAGAAAACGATGCTCGATCATATCGCGTCGGCAATCATAAATGCGTGCTTGGTTGAATGAGCATATTGGCTTAGATAAGCAAGGGGTTTTGGACCAGTACTATCCACATAAAAAGCTACAGGCTGTGGATATGTTGTGTTATCGGTCAAAAGAGGAAAATTTAGGCTCGTGTATGTGTTTTCAGGCCTAATAGTGGCATTTTCGTGGGTTATCGCCTTTTAACTGTTTTTAAAACTAGAAAAATGTTTTTAGGTAATAAAAAGAAAAGACGCAGGAGGCTGTTTGCTTATGTAGTGGCTTAAGACGAGATTTACATGGACGAAAAACGGATTTACACAGATCGGTGGTGTTGTTTTAGGAATTTTTGAGAAAAATTGAAAAAATTCAGAAAAAAGGTGATGAGCCCCGTTAGATATCCGGAAAATTTCATTTGTCCGGCAAAAATCTAAAGATTTTTTATCTCTAACGGGATGAGTAACAAAAGGACTACAAAAACAATATGTTGGATACTTTTTATGTTCAATAGGATGGATGCATGGGGGAATTAGGTTGTTTAGGGTGATTAGGGAACTTAGGGTGATTTAGTCGTAGACAGGTAAAATCGCACTACTTAGTTGTTCGTTAGGAGTTTTTGACTCGAGTTTTCGGGATTTTTCTCTTCGTCTATCTAAAAAGCTAGAGGATGTTAGAGGAATTAAGGTATGCTATATTGAGAAAAATGGCTGTTGAAAGACCAATTTTGAGTCGTCGAGCTGTGGTTGGAAGTGCAGTTGGGGCAACTTTAGGACGTTTTAAGGCATCTGGTGAGGTTTTGGGTTCAGGAAATGCACCTGAGGTAGAAAAAATAGCATCTCCTGAAGCTATAGAGTTTGCTGGAACAGTTCGTTGGGCAGTTGAAACAAGAGATTCTGAATTTTTTGAGACTTTAGTCCACCGTCCGATTGTGTTGGGGCAAAAGCCGTTAGAAATATCTTTTTCCTCAAGGCCTGAAGCAATCAGGATTCACAAGGAGCAAGAAGAATACCAGGTAGTGTTTAAGGATCTAAGGTTGGGTTTGGTTCAAGATTCCAGTAGGGTTTCAATCGTTAAGTTTGGCAACTTGGGGGGAGCTTGGGTTGTAAGCGAGGTTGAGGAGTTATCAAAGGCTGAATTGAATAAACGCTTTAGTGAGATAGAAGTTTGGGATGCACCGCCTCCTGCTGATGGGACATGGGCGAGACACTTTTGGCTAAGACGAGGAGAAATTCATGCCCATCCGGATGCGGTTATACACAAAGATCCAGGATACGTATTTTTGTATGTGCCAGGAATGACATCTTCTGTTGTCTCCGGGGGTGGGGGTATGGAAGCAACACGTCTCTTTTTACCTCTTCAGTCAAAGTTGGGACCCCCTTTTAAGCCATCTTGGAATGTACAAATGAGCTGGAACGGTGTTGAATTTGATCTTGAAACCGGACTTTCGAGTGCTAAAACTCAATATTGCCAAGAAACATTATCAAGCCCAGTTTGGAGGGAAAGGATGTTGTATGGAGTAATTAGCGAATTTTTTAGCATTCATCCTAATAAAAAGTTAACTATTTGCACTCATTCCGAAGGTTGTCACCCAGTATTTTTGTTTATGAAGCGAATAAGAGAAGAAATTGAAAGAAATCCGGATTTTCCAATTAAACCTGAAAATATAAACATAATTCTAACTCATGCCCCAGCGCTTGGGGTAAATCACAGAATTTTTGAACTTTTGGCAAAGGTAGATCGCGAAATTCCAGATGACTGCAAGGGCCTACTTGGTCCGCCGGCCTTGGGAGTTTTGAACTCTGATACCGCAAAATACATGACTGGTCTTTGGGATAGAAGGCAGGCTTGGAAAAGGGAACTCAAGGATTTAGTTTTGTGGTTGAGGGATCGAAAAGGTAGTGTGGCATCTTTGGGAAGCTGGCAAGATGTCGCTTTTTCGGGAGCTTATGTAGGAATGTTCTCTTTCTTTGTCGATTTGAATTTGAAATTTGATCCAGAATCAAAAGATCAACTTTTGACTCAAGTTGTACCCGGTGCGGATCCTGCTGAAATGAGATATCTCGGAACTCATGGTCTTGGACATGCGGGTGCCTGGAAATCTGAGGAGGGTTTGGATTGGATTAAGAATACTGCAAAAAAGGCTTGGAAAATTTAGAAATTGTAGACATGAACCTGTCCGTTTTCAGCCTCGAGAAAGATTGAGTGTCCATTTTCGGCAACCCTCTTTATTTTGGATTCGAAAACAGCAATTGCTTTCAATTCTCCTGTTGTTGGTATGATTTGAGAAATCGAGTTTGAACCAACAAGAACAAGTTTGTCACCCATTTTGAAAGCTTGGACTTTTTCCTTTCCGACTGAAGCTTGCCACGGTTCTCCTTTAGGATTTTCTAGGTTTATTCCATAAATTCTGTACTCGCCTTGTGAAACACGCCCAAGAGTGTCTTGGCCAACCGACCTGTAATCGGCAAGGTCAGATTGAACTAGAACAAAACTTCCAAATTTTCCTAAAAGCTGATATTCTCCTCCGGCGAAATCAGGCAGGTAAAAACTATTACCGTCAGCATAAATCATTAAATATCTTCTAAAATCTTCAATTCTACGAAGGCTTGTTCTTGAGTCGTTTTGGGTAAAACTTTTTGAAAATCGGGGGAAGACTACCGAGTAATGCTCGGCCGCTCTCAAATAAAACCCATCCCCAGCTTGAATGGTCATTGGAAATTTTTGGGTAAACGTTTCGTTAAAGTGCCTCAATGTCCCGCTTTCCTGCTCGTATGCAAGTCTGGCATACAATTGGTTGTAGGCAATCATACCTTTTCCTGAGGGCATGCTGTGGTGTATGAATATTTCAAAAATACCTTTTCCAGTTTGAGGGTCGGTCATGGGGTTTATAGTTATATTTGAAAAGTCATAATCTATGCAGCGGTGTGATCGGCAGGAGTTTTGGTGTGTAAAATCATTCCACTCATATTCGCCGGGAAAGACCTCAGCGAACGACACTTCGCCAGTGATAAAGTTAAAGACAGAAACGACAACATTTTTAACCCTTAGAGAATTGTTGACAAAATCGCCCGTTCTGACTGTTGCGGCTACGTCACCAGATCTTTTATATGCCCAACCTCCGGTTTTTCTTTTTGCAGGCAGAGTTGCTATTTCTTGACCGGTTTTGGGTTCTAAAATACGAACTTTTTTTCCTGTTACCTCGCCGACAACTATTCCTTGTGGCAATGCTTCAACAAGATATGTTTGATTTGGTCCTGTATCCCAAATTTTTTGCCCTTCCTTTGTATATCCTGCAACTTTTTCTGTGATAGTTGGGGAGACAACAGTTCTGTGTTCAACGACAACAATATCGCCAATTGGTACAACTTGATAAAAGTAAGGTTGTTTTTTCTCCGGCGCAAGGTTTGATAAAACAGGATCTATTTTAACTTCACCTGTTGAGCGTTTTTGCGCGTCAAGAAAGCGCAAAGAAGACTTGTCAGTTGATAGTAGAGCTGAAAAGTTTGGGGTGGCTGCCAGGATTTGTTCTCCTTGGACAGATTTCCAGAGGGTTTCTGGGGTTTGGCGATTTGATTTGGGGTCGAATCCTCGGGTTATTCCATCCGACCCTTGAAAATATACAAGATTTTCACTTGCCCCGACAACTCGGGAGTCTTTTGTCCCATTAAGCGTAAAACTTGCGCCGTTTGGTTTGTTGTCAATTGCGGGCACTAGTTCAACGGGTGTAGGGGAAGCGATGGCAGCGCGTGGAGGAAGGGAAGGTTTTGTTGCATCGGTACGCTGTGGAAGTGGCTCATTTGTGCCTAGTCCGCAGGCGGCAAGTGTCGTACCCCCAAGGGTGCTAAGTACTCCACGGCGAGTGAGGAGTTCAGAGAATGCTGGCATGATTATTTTGTACACCTTTAAAAAGAGGGAATCAACTGGAAATTGTGGGAATTTGGGGCTTGACCTTTCGACTCCGCTCAGGGTCTGCGCCCCAATCGAGCTTAAGCTACGATTTGGGGCTTGACACCTTTTGGAGAGGTCTGATATGTTTCTTTGTAGAATGGCGCCACGAACAAGAGCCTCATTAAAAATTGATGAACTGCCTGATCTTTTGACAGTTCGAGAAGTTGCAGAAGTTTTGCGCGTTTCTCCTCTGACTATTAAACGCTGGGGCAAAAAAGGAAAATTGCCGGCGATCCGCATTAACTCTCGCGGAGATCGCCGTTACAAAAAGGAAGCGGTATTGTGGCTCTTGGGCATACAGCCGAAAGGCATGGAGTAAGACCTTGTAGATTAGTCAAATTGGACTAATTAGTCCAATTGGCTTTAAAATACAAGGCTATGCTGGAAAATTTGCTCCTTGGCCAAAGCCTTGGCGATCCTTTGTTTAACCCCCTAAAGTACGCAATCCGCGCGGCCTACTACTCGGAGGTTTCTCTTGAGACTATAGTTTTATTATTGCTTTTGCCTCTCGTTACTTTGATTATTGCGGCATTCAGGCATTTGATGGGTCTTCGGGGATTCGGAATCTTTTTGCCGGCAAGCTTGGCTGTTGTATTTTTGGCGATTGGGCCGACTTTAGGACTGGGGCTTTTCTTGGTTATAGTTTTGGCTTCTACTTTTTTTAGAACAACGCTTAGAAAACTAAAAATCAAGCTTGCGTATTTGCCGAGAATGTCTTTGATTCTTTGGGCTGTAACTTTATGTGTTTTTGCGGCACTTTTTGGTGCCCACTTTATAAGCACTTTAGGGGTTAGTGGTGTTTCGATTTTCCCGATATTGATTTTAATTCTCTTGGCGGAAGAATTTACTCGAGTTCAGCTTGGGAAGAGTGCTGAGGTTGCGATGACTTTAACTGGCGAGACTTTGGTTTTAGGTTTGGTTTCGTGGGCGGTTTTGGCGCTTCCTCAAGTGCAAAGTTTTGCACTCTTAAACCCTGAGACAACGCTTCTTTCCGTTTTGGCACTAGATTTGTTTTTAGGAAGATATACGGGATTGAGGTTGGCAGAATTGTGGCGCTTTCGAAAACTACTTAGAAAATAAAAAATAAAAACTGAAAAAGAAAAACGATATATTAAGAATGTAAAAAGATTTTAATACTTTTTTAATTTAAATGAAGCTATCTTCTATCCTTGGTCTTAATTCCCGTTCTGCCATATTTGGAAATAATTCTGCGCGTAGCAAAAGAATTGCCAGGTCAAAGATTTTGACAAAAAGAATCTTGAGGCGAGCGGGAGTTCCAACACCGAAATTGTATAAAGTTTTTCGGACAGATCGAGATATATCAAATTTTGATTGGGGCAAAATTTCTTCATCCTTTGCTTTAAAGCCTTCTAAAAGCTCATATGGTGACGGGATAATTATCGTTAGAAAGCGAGTAGATGTTGAGAATAAGCTCACCCCCTCGTATTGGGTAACTTCTCAGCGGAAGAAAATTTACAAAGAAGATTTAGATCTTCATGTTTTGGATATTTTGGAGGGAGCATATTCTGTTGGAAATGTTCCTGACATTGCTTTTTGTGAGGAATATATTGCACGACATAAAGTTTTTAGGAGGTTTGCTTATCGGGGAACTCCGGATATCCGGGTTTTGGTTTTTAACTCAGTTCCTGTCATGAGCATGTTGAGACTTCCAACTGTTGAGTCGGGTGGGCGGGCAAATCTTCACAAAGGTGCAATTGGGGTTGGGATAGATATTGAAACGGGAGTAACAACTTATGCGATTCATCACGGTGAGCGTATTGAGTATAAGCCAGGGAATTCGAAGGTGAAGTTCTCTGGGATCAAGATTCCGAGCTGGAGTCAGATTTTGGAGGTTGCTGTGTCGGGGGCGGCTGCTGCGGGACTAGACCTTTGTGGGGTTGATGTGGTTTTGCATTCGGAGCGGGGGCCGCAAGTTTTAGAACTTAACTCTCAACCCGGTTTGCAGATTCAGCTTGCCAACATGGCGGGACTCAGAAAGAGGTTGGAGCGCGTGGAAGATCTGCGTGTTTTAGATGCAGAGCATGGTGTGAGGATTGCGAAGGCTTTGTTTTCTTCACATGCGAAAAGAAAAAGTGAGGACACACATGTTTTGGGAATTGCCGAAAAGATTAAGATCCGGACTGCAAATGGTGCAAAGAGAGTTGTTGAAGCAAAGGTTGACACAGGAGCGCACAGATCTGCAATAGACAAAAAATTGGCACGAGAGCTTGGTCTTTTGAAAGCCCGCAATATTCTTTGGAAAAGAAAAGTTAGGAGTACTTTCGGAGAGGAAGAGAGACCGGTTATATCGCTGGTTTTTTGGCTTCGCGGGAAAAAGATTGTTACCCAAGCTGGGGTTGCAGACAGAAAAAATATGAAAAAGAGGGTGATTATTGGAAGACGGGATCTGGGAGGTTTTTTGGTTGAGCTAGGGAGGAAAAAGTGACCCAGTTACCCAGTAACCCAGTAGCCCAGAAGAAGATTCTTGTGTTGGTTGGAGGAGGGACGAAGCATATAAGCCCTTTTAAGGAAGCGGGCGACAGGCTTGGGGTTGAGGTTGTCATTGGGTCATTTGGAAATTTGAATTATAAATTAGAACACAGGCAGAGATTATTTTGTGGGGATCAAGATATTGCAGATTTTGATGTTTTATATTTTCGACTTGTTGGGAGAAGGGCAGAGGATGCGAGTTTGGTTGCGGAGTATGCAAAGAAGCATAAAGTGAGGGTTGTGGATTCAATTTACCAAAAGGGATATTCATTTTTGCCTCTTAAGAAGAGTCAGGAAATGATGGTGTTGGCAGAGAATAACATTCCACTTCCAAAGACTGTGTTTGGGTCTTTGAAGTATTTGGTGGATGAGGCACCATCTGTATTGGGTTTTCCACTTGTTGTTAAGGGAAGCTATGGCAAACAGGGACATGCGGTTTGGTTAATACGAGACAGCGCTGAACTTGCGGAACTTTACACAGAACTACGCGGAAAAGAGAAGGAAGGAAAAAGGTTCTTTGCGCAGGAGTTTGTCAAAATTACAGAGAGGACAAGGGTATTTGTTTTGGGTGACCGAGTTATCGGCTCAATAGTGTTGCGCGCAAAATGGCGCAAGTATGTAGAAAGTCTCGATATATCGTACCTTATAAGGCCAGGCCTTGCAGATGGTGATAGCTATGAGCTTGCTGTGAAGGCAGCAAGGACATTAGGGATAGAGGTGGCGGGAGTTGATTTAATTCAAGACATATTTAGCGGAAAAGTTTATGTTTTGGAAGTAAATTCAGCCCCGCGATGGGTAAGGTTTAAACGTGAGACAGGGATAAATGTGGAGAAAGAGATTGTTAAGTATCTATCAAGCTTGTGATTATACATTCATACGTATGAGTGTATGAAGGCCTACTTATGTTTCTTAAGCCTTTTATCTCTGTATTGTAGACCTGTCTCCTCTCGAAGGTCTTCGTTGTCGGCATTTTTAATACGCATGTTCTGCAGGAATTTTTGAAGTTTATTTATTTCTCTTTTCTTTAGTCCTAGGGATGCGTAGTGAAGGAGTATCTGATCGAGACCGTAACCAATTCCTGGAGTCCACCTCGCTTGATGTACTGTGCGACGCTTGGGTAGTCGAGATATGACATGTTTCAATCCATCACCCGCATTATCAAACCACATATTGACCTTTGTCACTGTAGCGAAACTGGAATGTGTTAGATCTACGACCTCTTCTTGGGTTTTCCCCTTTAACAAAAGTTTTGCTATGCGAAGCCTTTTTGCAAGATTTGAGATCTCATTTTCCGTTAGCAAGTCATGAAGGAGGCGTGCAGAGTGGGTTGGCGTATTTGCATGTGCGAATGCATTTATTAGATCAAATACAAAGTCTTCTTGTTCTTTAATTGAGAGCTTGCTCATTTTAGAAGCTGGCTGGTAGGGAAAATAGTTAAACTTGCCCATTGATCTCTACTTTCATGGGAAGATTTTCTTATTTGAGCTCTACTGTCGCTCCTGCAGTCCTTTGACGAGCTCAGGACATTGGTCGCTACCTTGTGATTCTATTTTAATTCCACGGTAGCTCCCGCGGCTTCCAACTTTTCTTTTGCGGTTTTTGCTTCCTCTGCTTTAACGTCTGTTAAGACTTCTTTTGGAGCAGCTTCGGCAAGGTCTTTTGCTTCCTTCAACCCAAGATTGGGGTTTATCTCGCGAAGAGCTTTAATGACTGCAATTTTGTTGCCTCCAGCTTGAGCAAGAACAACAGTTTGGAGACCTCCAGAAGCTTGTGTAGGAGCTTCTCCTTCGCCTGTATCTGCAACTCCAGCCATAGGCTGGCCAGCCGTTGGCTGGGGTATCGCGGAGACTCCAAGTTCTTCTTGAAGAACCTTAACGAGGTCTGCAACTTCCATTACTGAAAGCTTTTTGATTTCTTCAACTAATTTTGATATGTCTGCCATAAATGTCACCACCTTTTCTCACTACGCATTACTCACAACTTCACCTGAGTTTTGTTGAGAACGAGCATTTAATATGTAAACTAATTTCTGTAAATTTCCTTGTAATACCCCAACTAGATCGTATGCATGTCCACTTAGCGCCCCTACAAGCTGGCTGTAGAGAGTTTGCTTTCCGGGAAGTTTAGAGAGGGTTGTAAGGGTTTGTGCGTCAACAAGTTTTCCTTCTAAAACTCCAAACTTCATTACTGGCAAGTCTTTCCCTTTTAGATACTTTGCCAAAGCTTGAAGAGGAGCGATTTCGTCTTCTTTTGCAACAATTAAGGCAGTTTGACCCTCAAGAGTTAGGTCGTTGGAAGCGCTGGAGGTGCTAGATTCAAGGGTTTTTTCAAGTGCGATTTTAAGAAGGGTGTTTTTGACTATTGTGAGCTTTCCGCCAACGGGAGAAACAGAGGCCTTGAGAGCTTGAAGATTGGCAGTTGTCATACCTTTGTAGTCGACGACTGTTGCGGACTTGGCCTCACTGAGGTCTTTTGTTAGATCTTTTAAGGCTTCAGCCTTTTGTAATTTATTCATAAAAAAACGCACCTCGAGGCGCGCCAATAAAATTTCGCTCCTCGGTGGGGCTTATGGATGCCCACTGTCTTTGGATTCTTTGATATTTTAACGTATTTAGGCGATGATGGCAAGCTTAACGCTTGGTCCCATGCTTGCTCCCAAATATGCTCTCTCGATTGTTTTCGGGCCCACTGTGTTTACTATAGCTTGCAGGTTTTCGACGAGTTCTTTTTCCGGTTGGTCGACTTTGCCAATTATGGTGTGAACCAACGGAGCTTTAGCTTCAGATTTAACTTGTAAGGTGTTTCCACCCCATTTTTTAGCTGCGGTTTCTGGTTGAGCGGAAATCGTCCCCATTTTTGGATTTGGCATTAGACCTTTTGGTCCTAAAACTTTAGCAAAAGGAACGAGCTTGGGCATCATTGATGGGTGCGCAACTAAAACGTCAAAGTCGATTTTTCCGCCTTTTAATTTTTCAACAGTAACGTCCGAGGCAACTTCGACCTTTTTAGTTTTTCCGGAAGAATGTGGAAGATCAAGAACTTTATTTACAGAGCCACTCTTTAAGACAATGTGGAGTTGTATACTTCCACCGAACTTTGAGTAGGAGGTATCTTTGGCAAGTTTTACTGCTTCTTCGGGTGAGTAGAGTTTTTCGAGGTCAACTTTGGATTTTGCTTCAATATATTTCTTGCCTCGCACTTTCTCTGTCTGTGGGGATTTGCGGGAAGCATGGGAAATTCCGGGAGTTTGTTCTTCCGTTCTTGGGTTCTTTCGTTCCTCTGTTTTCACAGAGTCGTCAATAATTACTGTTCTGTTTTTAGCCATATATTTTATTTTCCTTTCATTGCTGTATGCGGACCCCCATAGAACGCGCTGTTCCCGCAACGACTTTCACTGCTTGATCAATATCTTTAGTGTTTAGGTCGCCTATTTTTGTTTCTGCAATTTTTCGCAATTGATCTTTAGATAGAGCTCCAACCGGTTGTTTGTTGGGAACTCCTGAGCCTTTTTCAATACCCAATTCCTTTTTGATAAGTTCAGAAACTGGGGCAAGTTTGGTAACGAAGTTAAAAGAACGATCTTCGTAGATTGTTAAGACGACAGGAACGATGTTGCCTTTTTGGTCAGCTGTTTTTTCGTTGTAGCTTCGCACAAAATCCATGATTGCAATTCCGTGTTGACCCAAAGCTGTACCAACAGGAGGAGCAGGAGTTGCTTCTCCTGCAGGTAAGTTTAGCTTGACTATCGTTTTGATTTTTTTAGTAGTCATAAATTTAGAGTAAAAGAGTTAAAGAGTAGAAGAGCTTGAGTCTGACTTTCACTCTCATGCTCTCTGGCTCTCCTGCTCTATACTTTTGCTATCTGTAGGAAGTCCAATTCCACAGGAGTTTCTCTTCCAAAGATAGACACCATAACTTTTACTTTCCCTTTTTCTTCGTCCATCTCGTTTATTGTTCCTAAAAATTCCGCAAATGGGCCGTCTGTAATTTTGACCGCTTCGCCAACTGAGAAGCGAACTTTATAGCGAGCGGCTGGGGCTGATGTGAACTTTTCAATATTTTCAACCTCAGCGTTTGAAAGGGGGGTGGGTTTGTTGCCTGCGCCGACGAAGCCTGTTACACCTTGAGTTGTACGAACTCCAAGCCATGCATCCTCATCCAAGATCATTTTAACTAAAAGGTATCCTGGGAAGATTTTTTCTTTGACTGTAACTTTTCTTCCGGAGCGGATAACAACTCGGTCTTGGGTTGGAATCAGGATTTCAAAGACTTTGTCGTCCAGAGACAAAGTGTGGATTCTTTGGCGCAAGGATTCTGCAACTCGGGCCTCATGTCCGCTTGTTGTATGGACAACATACCAATGCGCGCGCGGATTGTCGGTTTTTGAAAGAACAATGTGGCCAGAGAGCCTTTTGGAGCCGGTGCCGCGCTCCTCAAGCTTTGCCTCTGGAAGAGGTTGGTTATCAGTTTTCTGTTGTCGGTTATCTGGTTCCGGTTGATCGGTCATCTGTTCGTCGGTTTGAACCGTTTCACTACTGATATCCTGATTTACTTCACTTTCGTGAAGTTCTTCTTCCGCCTCTTTTTGTAACTCTTTAAGATCGTCTGGCATATAAATTTATCAATAATCATTTACTGATTATTGATTCAATGGTTATTGTTTATTTGAGCAAGTTATTCAATATTGATGTAAAAATTAAGTCCAGTCCTCCAACGTATGCTCCGACAATGAGCGAGATTACGATAACGAGTATCGTTGCTTGAGTTGTTTGGGCTCGTGTTGGCCAAACAACTTTGGAAAGTTCGGAACGGACTTCGGATAGGAACCGTATGGGATTCATCGAATGTAACTTGTGACTAGTAACTAGTATACTCGTCGGAAACAAAAAAGCTCACTATTTTGCGAGCTCTTGTCAAGTATTTTAACAGTTTTCTTGTGTCGGTGCAAGTTTGGTGTAACTTGCTGGACTTATTGTTTTGGTTCTGTCTGGCTTGGGCTTCTTAAGTTGGGTAAATGCAATGAGGTAGTTTTGGTAGGAATGGGTGGAGTTTCTGCTTTTTTTGGGAGTTCTGAAACGAAGGGCGTTCTATCTGGTATGGTTATGCCTTCAGCTAGATCTTCCAGGTCGTCGACGGTCATACCATCAAAGGCTTTGTATGCTTCTCTATTAAGTGGTGTTGTGCCTTTAACTTTAATATCTTTTGCTGCCGATTTTACGCTTTCAGGGGCATTGTGGAGTGAATCGGGACGGGGTTGTTCGACCATATTTAATTGTAATTGTATGGATTTTTTGAAAAGTTGCAAGAGGCTATGTAAAAAAAGGCGGCCGGTGTAACACAGGACAAGTTGGCGTGAGAACATTCACGTTACCTTATCTTGCATCACCGGCCGCTTGCGCAGGAGAGGAGGACGAGGTTTGTCTAGGATGAAATTTATCCTCGTCCTTTTGCCGCTTCGGAAAGCGCCAGGTGCGTCCGGAAGGATTCACTTGACTCTTCCATAGGTCCTCGTCGCTCGTGGCGCGAGTCCGAAGCAGTCGAGCTGGGCTATCCGATGTCCCTGAAGGCACCTAAGATCACGGCGCGTGCTCGATGAGTAGTACTCATGAGCCTCCTTTCACAGTGCGTGTCGTGAGTGGACCCTGCCGCACGGCTTCCTGTTGAAGAAAACCTACTTTGAAAGCAGAAATTTGTTGTCCCGCCAGTGGCTTTGCAATAAATCTCCGTCTCTTTCAGCTTTCTGCCCCACCGGAAGAGTGCTTTTTCCGAGTTCCGCTCGGGAAAACTGTGGGATGGTCCTCAAACCCGACAGCGCGCGCAGCACTTGACGTCTACTGACTACAGTCTACTGTCTACGGCAAATTGAATGCGGTAGTTCATAGACTGTGGACAAGCAAATGCTTCCTGCGCTGCCGGGTTTTATCTCCTTTTGAAAAGGTACAACCTAAATTACAGGTTAATTAAAAGTAGTGTAATACCCCAAAAGAGGCGTTGTCAAGGGGAATATGGGTTTTCAAATCAAGAAAAACCCTCAAGAAAACATGCAGATGTGAACTGCAGCCCAAGCCTAAGCTTGGTTAATCTTGAGGGTATAAAGGGGCTGGTGTTAGGTGGAGAGATTCGAACTCTCGACCTCGCGCAACGCATGCACGCGCTCTATCCTTTTGAGCTACACCTAAACCAGCCGGTCATCTGGGTGGGATTTGAACCCACAGCCTTCTCGCCTCCTGGCGGGTGTTCTTCCATTTGAACTACCAGGTGAGTCTTGCCTTGCGTACTCTTGTCGCTTTTGAAGCCGAGTGGGTGTGAACCACTTCTGCAAGGCAAGGGGTTGCCGTCGGCGCCCAGCTAGGTGTGCTGCGTGCCGGCGATGCCGACTAGGTGTTCTAACAGGGATTCTTGCGGTCAGAGATCTCAAAGCACGATTGCCTTGAGAGCTTTCCAGCTAGACTGGATTTAGATTTGCTCTGACTTCAAACCCAACAGCTTAAGTGTCCCAAAAAATTGGGAACCCAAAGCTATCGGGTTTGGGAAGGTCGGCTGATGTCTTTTTGGAAAGGGCAAAAAACACTGCAAATTAAAGCAGAAAGCCTCCCGACAGGAAGGTCTATGCCCCGTCTGCCACACATCCTGTCAGTTTTTCAAATGAGAAGGGAAAAGGGGTGCGGCGGGATGGACTCGTACCGCCGCAAACTTGTCAGTCAGAAGACAAAATTGTCAGTAGCAGTAATATTCCAGCCAGACCGAGCAAAAGCCCTTGGGAGGACCGCTGGGTGTTTTCAGGGTGGCTCCACTTCACAGTTTCCTCCTTTAGGTGTAAAGAGTAAAATTTTTGAGAAACAAAAACTCGCAAATTTGCGAGTCGACTGATAAAAAGTATATCAGAGAAAAATGGGGATTGTCAATACCCTGTAGGAATGAGGTGGATTAGAGGATTAGTGAATTAGAGAATTAGCTTCAGGAGAGGAAGTTAGAGGGTATTGGAAAGTAGATAGGTAGATAGGTAGACAAGTAGATAGGTATAAAATACATGAATGCAGTTACCAAATTTTAAGTTCGAAAAAAGATATTGGAGGAAGGGATTAAAAACAGTGGTTGGAGCCGATGAAGTAGGGAGAGGAGCATTGGCTGGACCGCTAGTAGCGGCGACTGTGATCTTTGAACAAAAAAGCACGATAAATCATGCCGTACAAGGCCAGGCCTTTAAAAGGCTTGTAAATCGGGCCGATTCTCGTGTGGTAATAAACGATTCTAAGAAGTTAAGCGCGAAACAGAGAGGAAAGGCTGAAAAATGGATCAAGAAGAACTGCTTAGCTTGGGGAATTGGGGTGGTGAGTGTTTCTGAAATTAACCGCCTGGGTATGGCCAAAGCTTCTAAGATGGTTTTTCGCCGCGCTATTGTGCAGTGCAACCTCAAATTAGTTCTGCAAGGTCTCACCTTGCAGATTCAGTTTTTATTAATTGATGCGTTTTATGTTCCGTACACACGAGGAATTAAGAGAAAAAATCAGCTTGCTGTAGTTCGTGGGGATGAAAAATCGTTTTCAATTGCCGCGGCTTCCATTATTGCCAAGGTTTATCGCGACAGCCTGATGTGGGACATGTCCAAAAAGCACAAGAATTACAAATGGGATCAAAATAAAGGATATGGTACGCGAGAGCACCAAGAAGCTATTCAAAAGTACGGAATTACCAGATTGCACAGAAAGATGTTTGTGAGAAAACTTTTAGAGCAGGAGAGTGAAAGAGCATGAGAGCGAGAGTTACTAAAAACTTATACTCTTCCCCACTTTTTATCAAGCTCTCGAAGATGGGCAACTCTATATTTTGACTCTTTTCTTTTTTCAGCTTCAGTCTTGTGACGTTCTCGCTCACGATATTCCAAAAGGACTCCAGAGTTTAAAATTTTCTTTCGGAAACGCGCAATAAGCCGGTCCATAGATTCACCCGGTTTTGCTTTGACAACTACCATGGTCATTTGTTCAACCCCCTCTCCATAAAATAGTGAAAAGTGAATAGTGACGAGTGAAAAGTCACAAACATTTATTTTTGCATTATATCACACAGAAAAAGCCCCGTTCCCGCAAGGCCTTGCAGAATCGCATTGTTATTTGGTGTGGGAGCGGAAGAAAGCAAGGGAGCGGGAGATGGCGGTATTCCAACCGGGTGTCATATTGTGGTTCATTCCAGGGTAATAAAAGGCTTTTAGCGTTTTGCTTTTGGCAGTTAGTGTTTTTTCAAATTCTTGTGACCACCAGTAGAGGATTTCTTGGTCGGAGTACCCTTGATGGAGCTGGATTGGCGATTTTATCCAGTCTAGATAATTGTGGACGGAATACAAGTTGACGTCATAATCTTCTTCGAATTTTGCCAAATTTTTGCGCTGGAGTTTTCCCAAGTCATCTGCTTCGTCGGTATAAACCAATGTGGAAAACGGAAAGGGTTTTGAGACAGGAGCCCAAAGGACTGTTGGAAAAGTTTTTCCGGCAAAGGAGGGGGAATTTCCGGCGATTTCAAGAGTTGCGATTGCAATATGGCCGCCGTTTGAATGACCGAATAAAAATAGTGACGTGTGACGAGTGGAGAGTGATGAGTCAGGACATGAAGTGGGATCGGGGAGGGCACAAACGAACTTGGGCTCTATGAGTGAGCGAAGAAGGATTAGGGCGATGGGGTAAGACTCGAAGCGGCCGGCCATTTCATCTTCATCGCGCGGGTCTGAGCCGCCGTATCCCAAAAAATCGGGAGCAACGGTTATAAACCCGTTTTGGGCAAAAACTGCGGCTGAAGGACGAGTGCCGATGCCGGTTTCGTAGGTTTCCCGGGGGGCATAGCCTC
>JBBTXW010000029.1:0-9990 GCA_038062025.1 Patescibacteria group bacterium | reverse complement strand
GGTTGCCAGTCTCTTTTTGATAAATTTTCGAAGGAGTATTTATCAAGTGGTCTAAGCTTTTCCTTGAGAGGTGTTAAGGGAGATTGTGGGGTAATTAAGGGATGTTGGGCGTAGTAATAGCCTAGAAAGCCGGAGAAGAGAATAATGAATATTGAATAAAGTGTGAAGGCGAGTTTGTTCACACCATATTTTACCAGACGAATGAAAAAATGCCCTCCTGGTACGGATCGTTTTTGGTTTTATGCTGCTGTCGCCAGAGCAGGCTGGACGACCTCGGCGGCCAAGACAAGGTCGCAGACAGGGCAGTGCAAGAGGCTCACTTCGAGAGTGCCCGATTTGCAGGCTTCCCGACGTGCCTCACGCACTGCAGCTGCTTTCTCCACATTGCGGAGGCAAGTGGGACAGTAGTACGAAGTTTCTACCCGTCGTGCGGATGGAGCGACGCTCGTTTGTACCATTTATGCCTCCTTTTAAGGCGAAAAGTGCGACTGATTTAGGCTACGCCCCTTTTTTGCCGATGTCAATATTTTGGATGGTGTAGAGTATATTTAGATGAATATTTCTGCCAAGAGGGTTGTTTGGACATCGTTTTTTGTTGATCTTTTGGATATTTTGGTTAATGTTTTTGTCGCTTTGCTCACAGGGAGTATTGTAATGGTTGCGGAGCTTTTCCAGGGAGTTTTTGACCTTATTGCTTCTGGGCTTTTGATTGTAGGTTTGAAGAGATCGAAAAAAGAGGCATATTTTTGGACACTTTTATCGGCATTGGTAATGTTGATTTTGGCCTCAACGCTGTCGTTTTATTTTGGTTTGAAGAGGTTTTTAGACCCCACACCAGTTGAGTATATTTTCTTGGCTTACGGGGCTTTGGTTATTAGCGTTGTCTCAAACGGGTATGCCTTTTGGCTTTCGGCAAAGAGGATTTTGAAGGACAGAAGTATAAAACAGGTATTTCGGGCCTTTTGGGGCTCGAGTTTGTATATGACAAAAAATACATTTGTTTTGGATTTGATGGGGATGAGTGCTGCATTTGTCGGCTTGATTGCTCTGGTTTTGTACCAAGTTTTTGGGGAAGTTAGATTTGATGGTTTGGGGGCTATGGGGATAGGAACAGTTTTGGCGTTTTTATCTTTAAATTTGGTTTTGGATATTTGGAGGATGGGAAAAAGAGAGGTGAGGTTGGAGGAGCAAGAAGTGTAAAATGAATTAGTATCAGGTATGGTGGTGTCAGGCATTACGTTGCTTGTAAGCCTAGTCCTTTTGAAACAAAATGACTGATCTGCAAACATTTTATTTGATTTCTGCGATTATGGTTTTGGCAATAGCCATTGTTGTCGCTCCAACGCTTTGGAAACGATCCGGCAAGAAGAAGCGAAGAAAATAATCACTATCCAATTCATCCCCGCTCAGCGGGGTTTTCTTGGGTTCTGTTATAACTTCTGGGTTTCCTAATTTGCAGGGCTGTCAGGATTTGAACCTGAAATGGCTGTTTTGGAGACAGCAGTGATACCATTTCACTACAGCCCTATGTGTGGCTACTTCAGTTTTTGGGTTTCTTTGTGTTCTGTGGCTTTTCTACAATGTTTGCAAAACTTGTTTAAGACAAGTTTTTCTTCAGTATTAGTTTTATTTTTTTCTGTTATATAGTTTTGAGTTTTACAAACAGAACAGACCAAACCGAATAGTTGTCTTGCGCCTTTTTTAGCCATCCTTCGACTCCTTTCAATCGCTCAGGACAAGTATCCTGATATTGCAGTATATCAGGGTTTGAGGCTGAAGTCATGCGGAATTAAGGTATACTAATTTTTAGATGTCTGGCTGGAAACATTGGCGGTACAAAAACTTAACCTTTCTTTCTGTATCCATTATTCTTGCAATTTATTTTAAAAAAATTGGGCTTTTTGAGCAGGTTATTTTGTTTTTGGGGCCTTTAGGATATTTTGGGGCGTTTTTTGCGGGTTTTATGTTTGTTTTGACTTTCACGGTTTCTTTTGCGATCGCACTTCTTTTTGAACTTGGTCAAAAATTAACTGTTTGGGAGTTGGGGCTTATTGCGGGAATTGGGGGAGTTTTCGGAGACTTGGTAATTTTTAAGTTTGTCAAAAACAGATTGGTTGAGGAAGTGAAGCCGATTTACGAGGAGTTTGGCGGGAGGCATTTAACCCATCTTTTGCATTCAAAATATTTTAGCTGGACTTTGCCTGTTATTGGAACATTGATTATGGTTTCTCCTTTTCCTGACGAGCTTGGAGTGACGCTTTTGGGGATCTCAAAAATCAAAACATGGAAATTTGTTTTGATTTCGTTTGTTTTGAATGTGGCTGCAGTTTTTCTGGTGCTTCTTTGGGCAGCTGCGGTGAGGTGATTTAGGCATTCCAGGGGTGTGTGTTTTCTGGTATAATGTAGCCTTGCGGGGCGCCTCCTTAGCTTAATGGTAGAGCAGTGGTTTTGTAACCCACAGACAACAGTTCGATTCTGTTAGGAGGCTCATAGTAGCAGTATTGACGATTGACTTTCGCGTTTATTTCGGGATAAAATGATAAATGCCTGCTCGGTGGACACTACTGCAAGAAACTCAAAAGCGAATAGAGCTTGTAGAGTTGTATGTAGATGAGAACCTGAGCATTGGTCAGATTGGAAAAAAACTTGGACTAAATTACACTTCTGTTTATGACCGTCTTGTTAGGTTAAAAGTTCCCGTACAGCGCTCGAAAAAGCTGGGCTACAATAATGTACGTCAAGACATTTTAATTCCCAAAGAGTCTGTTGATTTGGCAGAATTTGTTGGAATTATGCTTGGAGATGGTCATCTTTCTCCTACTCAGGTAACAGTGACTTTAGGCAACAAAGAGGGAATGTATGTGGAGTACGTTACTCAGCTTATCAATAAATTATTTGGCGTAAGGCCTAAATGGTTGTTTTCTCAAGAAGGTTATTGCACTGTTTATTTGGGGTCGACCAAGCTAGTAAGGTGGTTTTTGAGAATGGGTTTAGTAAGTAACAAAGTAAGAAGCCAGGTAGATATTCCTCGGTGGGTTTTTAAAGACGAGCAGTATTTGAGAGCATCTATTCGAGGATTGTTTGACACAGATGGTTCCATTTATCGTCTAAAAAACGGATCAATACAAATAAATCTTCGTAATTTTTCGCTGAAGTTATTAAACTCTGCAAGAGAAATCCTGATACAGCTTGGTTTTCACCCTTCGGAAATGACTGTTGGAAGTATTTACCTTACGAGAAAACAGGATATTTGTAAGTTTATAACTGAAATTGGCTTCAATAATCCAAAACATATGGTAAGATATGGAGAATTCAGAAAATAGTTTGGCGCGATGGCGGAGTGGAAATCGCACCTGTCTGTAGAACAGGCGCCGTAAGGCTACGGGGGTTCGAATCCCTCTCGCGCCACAGTTAGAAATGCCTAAGTGGCTCAGTGGTAGAGCGCGTTCTTGGTAAGAACGAGGTCATGGGTTCGATTCCCATCTTGGGCTCAGGTGGATATTAAGAAACTCTTTTTTTGGTCTCCTTGTTTTGGCTTTAGTGGTTGGTGGTTTTTTCTTCTTTCGATCAAATTCTTCTGAATCTACTTCTTTAAATACACCAGAGTCCCAGTTAACTTTGACTCCAACACCAGAATTTAAAGAATTTACAGCAAGTTTTGAGATCTATACAAACGGAACGAAGCGGGATTTTTCGGATTCTAAATATCACAATAGATCGGAAGATGCTTTTATTGAGCCTGCTATAATCAGCCTCATTATAGGGCTGGCTTGCGAGAACCAACATTAGACAATCATGCGAGATATCGACCATATTATGCCAAAGCATTGGCCCCAAGCGTATTCCGCGATATGGGCTCCGCGTTTTGGGTCAAAATCGGGGGAAGTTCCGAAACCGTCTATCGTATAAACTCTATAATTCCAGAATTTTCCACAATAATTGCGTCTTGGGGTAGGGTTCTTAGGGTTTCTGAGCCTCGCATACGGGGAGTATACACTAAAGATGATTTACACAGAGAAACAAAAACCCCACCGATTTGGAGAACATTTAGAGATGATTTCCCCTCTATTCTATAGATTGGCGACTGTCCGTTCGACAAGCTCAGGACCGTTGGTCCCTGCAATGTTTAAGGGAACTTATCACCATTAGACGAGAAATTTGGTGAGGAAAACTTTTCTCTAAATTGTTAAAAACTCTCCGCTTTCGGTAGGGTTCTATATTAATTATACATGGGGATGCAAGTGGATCAAAGTAAGTCAGTAACCCAGTGACCCAGTAACATCAAACTAAGTAAAGAATGTACCATTCGGTACTAAGAAGTGGAGGAGGATTGTTAAAACTGGGCCTAGGATTTGCCAAATTAAAGGTTGGCCAAAAATGGGAAGAATTAAAGCAAGAAGAAGAATAAATCCGTATTGGTTTAGCGCGCGGTCAACTTCATGGGCACGAGTAGGAGGGAGAAGTCCAACTAGAATTTTTCCACCGTCTAAGGGATGAATAGGAACAAGATTAAAAACTGCCAAAAACAAATTGTATTGAATAAAAAGAATTGCAAAAGTTGTTAAGAACGGATTGAATTGGTTTGCAAGTGAAAGATGGGCAACGATTGAGGCCGCCCCTGCCATCAAAAGATTTGACAATGGCCCGGCAAAGGAGATTATTGCGGCGTCTCGTCTCGGCTTCTCAAGATTGTATGGATCAAACTGAACCGGTTTCCCCCAGCCGAAACGGAAGAGGATAAGCATTAAAGTTCCCAAAAAATCCAAATGGGCAAGGGGATTTAGTGTGAGTCTTCCTTGAATTCTTGGAGTTGGGTCGCCCAGGCGATCTGCTGTCCAGGCGTGGGCAAACTCATGGACGCTTATCGCGATAAGCAGGGTTGGAATAATGAATAAAAGCTCTAAGGGGTTTGAGAATAGATCGTTCATCTGCTATAGTATAACCTCAAGAAAGTAAAAAATTAAACATTTACAATCATGGCAAAATGTGCAAATTGTGGTAAAGGAAACATTGTTGGTCGCCAAGTGACTTTCTCAGGAAAGCATAATAGGCGGGTTTTCCGCGTGAATTTACATACTCTTTGGGTGCCCCAGGGAAAATTGATGATTAAAAAGCGGTTTTGTACAAAATGTTTAAGGAGAGTTAAGGCTCTTAAAATTCCAGCCGTGGCTGTGACCGCTTAAATTGATTCCACTCCACAGGTGATTTTCCTTCCAACTGCACCTGATCAAGGGTTAGTTTTTCTTCTTCAACGTGTGCTTTTAGAATTTTGAGGCGTTTAGTGACTCGTAACTCGTGACTAGTGACTAGTTGGATATTGGTCCAGGCTCCTGGCCAAGGAGATAGGGCACGAATAAAGCGCTCCAAAAACTGTGGGGTTGGCTCAAAAGAAAACACATCTCCCTTTTTTATACTTTTTCTCATCCAGCGAATGGGTAGATCGTCCCTTCGACTTCGCTCAGGGTCATAGACTTGCGAGGCTAATTCTAAGATTTTTGAGGGGATGAAGCCGTCTTGTTTTTTTAGAAGTTTTGTGAAGGTTGCTTTGTTGTGTTTTTGCTCTGTGGTTTGCGTTTTTCCACTTAGGTAATTTACTAGAAGATTTGGCAAATAGCCGGCGGCTTTTTTGAATAAATAATTTATTGCACCGTCTTTGGTTGCGTTTTCATCTAAAGTTTCTTCGGTTTGCTTCAAAATTGGGCCATGATCCATTTCTTCGTCAAGCTTTATGAAAGTTATTCCTGGGGTATCACTTGAGAGTATTATTGCTTCAACAGGGGCTGGCCCTCGCCATCGGGGCAAAAGAGACGGGTGGATATTTACAATCCCTTTTGGGAAAAGTGATAGAAGCTCTCCTGGGAGGATTCGGCCATACGCGGCCAATACTCCAACTTCGGCTCCGAGCTCTTTTAACGGTGCGATAATTTCTTCTGGTTCTCCATCAATGTTTAGAATATTGTTTTCTTTTGACCAAATTGCAACTGAGGAAGGGGTAAGGATTTGTTTTCTCCCAACGGGTTTGGGAGGCTGGGTAACTGTGGCGACGAGATCAAAGCCGGCACTTTTGAGTGCTTTGGGAACCGGTAAAACATAGTTAGGTGTTCCGAAAAATATTACCCGTGTCATTTTATCCTTATATATCATGCTTTTTAAGGCCACGCCTTGTAAATATACGATTTATCGTGCCGTTTTGGGTGCACCCTATACGAGCTTGACTTCAAACCACTCTTTGTTCTTAATTTGATAGAGTTTTCTTCCGGTTTTTAGGAGGTGGTCTATGAAGAAAACGCCGTTTAGGTGATCGATTTCGTGTTGGATTATGTGGGCGAGAAAACCGGTAAAAGTCTTCTTGTGAAGGATTAAGTTGTGGGTTGTGGGTTGTATGTCGTAATACTTAAGTGTGACTGAGTGGGCGCGTTGTATTGGGCCGTAATAGTGGGGCAAAGACAAACACCCCTCCATCATAGGGGTGGGTTCCGTTTTGCGCTTGCCATTTACCATTTTTACGACATCGTTCGTTTTCTTGGAAAGACTAAAGATCTCGGGGTTTATGAAGACCTGAAGCTTCTGTTTGGGTGGCTTGAGTACGAAGAGACGCTGAAAAACTCCAACTTGGGGGGCCGCAAGCCCAAGGCCCTCTGGGTCGTTTTGTGCGTCTAGAGTTTCTTCCATATCACGCAAGAGCGTTAGGAGTTTTTTGTTCGCATTGTTGACGGGCTTGGCGACGGTTCTTAATTGGGGATCGCTTGTTTTTAAAATTTTTCGTATCATGGGTATATACATGCCTATTGTACCACAGGTTGTAATTATAGGCTTAATATGATATACTTTGATACTATCAACACTGGTAGTTAGCCTCGGGAGTCGGGGCTGTTTTGCACCTTAAGGGAGTATCTCATGGGCGGGATTGTTTGGCTTGGAGTAGTAGTGCTCCTTTTGCTGACAACTGTGTCCATTGCCGTGCGGGGTGGCAGTCTTGTGATGCTTGTCGTTAACATGGCTACGGTTGTTGCTTGGCTTGTTGCAATTATTGTTATCGTAGTCAACCTTGACTTAAGTTTGCGTAAGCGTCGAGAAGATAACCGCCGGCGCAAAAGGGTGTTTGACAGATTGGTTGTCGAACAACGGTGTCGTTGTCACTTTTTTGCCAGAAGAGGAGGCAAGATCTAATGGACTTGAGAGTGTCTGTTGCATTTTTCCTTCTGGCCCTCCTTGCGCTTGGAGTGTTGGGAGTTGCTCTCTACTCGGCAATATTTTTGCCTGGTGGGGTTGAACAGTTGCTGTTGCGGTGACGGGTGGCGGGTTGGTTTCCGAGATTGAAAATTTTGGAGCCACCCGCCCTTTTTTTGCGCGGACTGAAGTCCGCTACTACAAATAAATCCGAATGAGTGCTTCCTAACTTAGTTACTCAAAGTGTTGAGCAAGTCGCGAGGGGCGTCATAGTCGGGTTTTAGGGCAAGAGATTTTTTTGCTGCTTCCAGGGCTTTTTCGCGTTGGCCGGAATATTCGTACAACACGGCAAGGTTATAGATAAATGAAGGTTCTGTTGGGGCAAGGCGGACTGCTTCCTCTAAAGATTTTATTGCAACTTCTAAATATTTTTCATCTATGCTTGCGAGCCGTTTGAAATAGATTGCGCGGTTTGACCAAAAAGAAACATTTCTTGGAGAGATCTTAACAGACTTATCGGAGATTTCCTTGGTGGATTCGGCTACGCTCACCATTTCGCTTTCGCTCAACTCATATAGAGAAACTATTTGTGATGTTGAATCTGCAAGCTCGTCATAATAACGGGGCTCATTGGGTTTCCATTTTAAAGCTTGATCAAGCTTTTTGACAGCTCCGCGAGGATCAGAGTGTTCATTTAGGTATTTTGCGCGGGTATAGAGGGTATCGGCCCAATAGAGGCCAAAGACTCGGAGTAACAGGTAACACGTAACAGGTAACACGATAAGAACAGATAACAGCTTTACTAGAGATGTGCTTGAACGTGTCTCGTGTTTCATGTCTCGTGTTATCGTTATTGCCATTGCTGGATAGAGAAAAAAGAGAAGGGAGGTTTGGGAGATTGAGAAGCCTGTGAAGTTGGTTATTAGGATACTTGCGTATCCGGTAAAAAGTGAAAGGTGAAGGGTAAAAAGGTCTAAGCCTTCTCCATTTAACATTTTACTTTTAACCTTTAACCATATGGCGGATTTCCACAGGAATGTTCCGATAAGCAGGAGATATGTAGTTAACCCAGCCACTCCTGTGTTTGCTAAATAGTTAAGATACTCATTGTGTGCTTTGTTGTATAGAAGGTCCCATTCGGAGGTTTTGTTATGTTCAACCGGGCGGAAGTTGTAATAGGAATAGGCAAAGGTTTCTGGGCCGGTTCCGAGAATTGGATTTGCTTTCCAAACGCCCACGGCTCCTTTCCAGACTATTTTTCTGATATCTAGGGATTCTGTGCCGACTGGGGGAGATACGGGAGATTGGGGAGATATGGGATATAGGGGGGACTCAATAGAAGGGCGCGCAATGAATTGCGCTACTACGTCTTTGGCGGAGGGTGTCCAGGGGGAACCGAAAATAGTGACAAGTGACAAGTGATAAGTGATAAGTAAGAGGAAAACTTTTAGGTGCTTGAAGTGAGTTTTGAGAAATGTGAGTACCCAGAAAAGAACAAAGGCGACTATAAAGGCAAGGAAACCTGATCGGGATTTGGTAAACAAGACAGCCGAAAAGAGTATAAGAGTTAAAGAGTATAAGAGTATAAGTTTTCCGGATTTCTTGTTTGACTCATGCCCTTTTACTCTCTTGCTCTCATGCTCTAGTAATGCATGCCACGACAGTGGTGCAATCATAACTAGCCAGGCTGCGAGCCAATTTGGTTGGCCGAATGTTGCAAATGCTCTTTCTTGGACTTTTGGAGCCCAACAGGAAACGCCAAAATTCCCTTTCAGGAGAAGACAGCTGGGGCTGTGCCCAAAATGTTCAAAGATAGCCCAAACAGAAATTAAGAGGACGGAAGCCAAGAGGAAGCGAATTGCTAATTGCAAATTTCGAGTAGTCATGTTTGAGACCCAGGCCCAATAAAGAAGCGAATAGCAAATAGCAGATAGCAGGCCGCCGTTTATGCGGGAGTAGAAACCGAAAATCGATGTCCATCTGTCGATGGACACAAAAGTAGAAAGAGTAGATGAAAGTAGAAAAAGTAGAAGAGGGAGATCCAAGATTGTGCGACGAAAGAGAAATTTGCCTGCAAGGATGCTTTTGACTAGCCAAAAAAATACAATCAACACAGTTCCTGAATAAATTAAGAACATCTTTGGCATTTCAAATAACTCAGAAGTGGCTGGTGTGAAGACAAACGGGACGATGGCAAGGAGGAAGTAAAACGTGAGTTCTATTGCTTTTTGTGGTAACTCGAAGGCTCGCCTAATCATAGTGTTTTACAGTATACCTGAGATTGCCGCGTCGTCCTTCGATTAATGCTCAGGACTTCTCGCAATGACAAACCGGATCATATATACTCCCGTCAGACATGTTTGATTCACTTTGGGGATTGGTAACGCATGATATTGGTATTGATTTAGGGACAGCTAACACGTTGGTTTATGTAAAAGGTAGAGGCATTGTAATTCGAGAGCCTTCTGTTGTTGCAAGACACAAAAAAACAAAAGAGATTTTGGCGATTGGGACGGCAGCTCGGAAAATGGAAGGAAGAACTCCGGGGACAATCGAGGCAATACGTCCGTTAAAAGACGGCGTAATTGCAGATTTTGACGGGACTTTGGCGATGCTTTCCTACTTTATTGGAAAAGTCCACGAAACTCCTAAAGGTGCAAGCCGTTTGGGTTTGCCAAAAATCCAAAAACCAAAAGTTGTTATTGGAATACCCTCAGGAGTGACAGAAGTTGAGAGGCGGGCGGTACAAGATGCGACGCTCTCTGCGGGGGCAAGGAGGGCATATTTGATTGAGGAGCCGATGGCGGCGGCAATTGGAGC
>JBBTXW010000028.1:0-9250 GCA_038062025.1 Patescibacteria group bacterium | reverse complement strand
TTCGTTTACCTGTGGAAAAGATCAAAAGGAGCGGCATTTTGGTCGACTTTTTTTGTGTATTTCGGGGGTTCCTGGGGGCCAATTGTTAACTTTCTTCGTGATGGAACCTTCGGTGGGGAGTCTATGTTTTGGGCTCAACAGTCGATTTCTACATTAATAAATCCTCCATTCGCAGCGTCGCTGATCTTGTTGCTTGTTGGGTGCATATTACTTGTGAAACACGAAACACGACACGCAAGACATGACATAATAATTCTCTCACTAGTATTCGGTGTGCTGACACAAATCAAAGTATATGGTGGGATTTTGGTGCTATGCTCACTAGCGTGGTTGGGTATTTATCAGATTCTTAAAGAAAGGAAAGCGTATTACTTAAAAGTCTTTGCCGGATCAGCGTTTATATCAGCGCTGTTGTTTTTCCCTCTAAATCAGCGATCTTCTGCGTTGCTTGTCTATCAGCCTGGGTGGTTTTTGGAAACAATGATGGCAGTCTCGGATAGAGTCGGCTGGCCAAGATATTACGAAGCAATGATCAATTATAAAGCTTCTGGAAATTGGATTAAAGGTATACCTGCTTATATTATAGCCTGGATTATTTTTTGGTTTGGGAATATGGGGACCAGGGCAATTAAAGAAACAATCATTATTGGAAGATGGATCCGAAGCCCCTGGAAGATGACGAACATTGAAATGTTTTTGGGCGGGGTTATGACAATTGGTTTAAGCCTGGCTTTGTTTTTTGTCCAAAAAGGAACGCCTTGGAACACAATCCAGTTTGTTTATTACTCGTTGTTTTTCTCAGGGATCGTTGCGGGGGTTGCATTTCAAGAATTGATTGAAAAGCGAAAAGGCACAATCCGTGTTTCGTTTGTTACAACACTTCTATTACTAACACTTCCAACAACATATTCAACCCTTAAACACTATGTGCCAAACCGCCCACCTGCCAAAGTTCCGAGTATGGAACTGGAAGCATTAAAGTTTCTCTCTAAGCTTGACAGCGGAACCGTGCTGACTTACCCATTTGACCAAATTGCCGCGGGACGTGCGGAATCAAATCCACCGAGGCCTCTTTATTTATATGAATCGACTGCTTACGTTTCCGCATTCTCAAAAAAGCCAGTGTTTTTGGAAGACGAAGTTAATCTAAATATAACAGACTATCCTTGGCGCGAGAGAAGACAACTTGTGGAAAACTGGTATAACACACTCAACGAAGAGGAAGCACGCATGTTTTTAAAACAAAACAATATTAAATACGTTTATTGGGTAAAACCCCAACGAGCAAGACTTGGCGAAACCCAGCTTGGGTTAACTCGAATTTTTGAGAATAAAGAGGTGGATATCTACCGTGTGAATTAGTACAATTGACCCGTGCCTAAGATTTCTGTAGTCATAAATACAAGAAACGAAGAGAAAAACCTTCCCCGAGCCATTAATTCTGTAAAAAACCTGGCAGACGAAATTGTTGTTGTTGATATGGAATCTGAGGACGCAACTGTCTCAATTGCTAAAAAAGCAGGAGCAAAAGTTTTTAGCCATAAAAAAACAGGGTATGTTGAGCCAGCTCGTAACTTTGCAATCTCCAAAGCAACGGGCGACTGGGTATTAATACTTGATGCTGATGAAGAGATTTCCACGGATTTAGGAAAGAAAATAAAACAAGTTTCCACGGATAAAAAATCTTCGGATTATTATCGTGTTCCGCGAAAAAACATAGTGTTTGGCAAGTGGTTAAAACATTCAAGATGGTGGCCGGATTACAACATTCGATTGTTTAAAAAAGGTTCGGTTATTTGGAGCGAAATAATTCACAGCGTTCCTGAAACACACGGTATTGGTGCCGATCTTCCTGACCAAGAAAGATACGCAATTATTCATCACCACTATTCAACTGTTTCCCAATACCTTGAACGCATGTTCAATTACACAACAATTCAAGCAAAAGAACAGGTATCAAGCGGGTATGTTTTTACTTGGCATGACTTAATTAGAAGGCCAATGGGAGAGTTTTTAAGTCGTTTCTTTGCCGGGGAGGGTTATAAAGATGGAGTTCATGGATTGGCCCTTTCCCTCTTGCAGGCTTTTTCAGAACTCATTGTTGTCGTTAAAGTTTGGGAAATACAAAAATTACGTGATGAGGAATTAAATACAAGGGAAATAGACAAAACTTTTGCACAGGTGGAGGTTGAACTGGATTATTGGCTTGAGAAGTCAAAGATAAGAAAATACAGCCTGTCTGACAAATTCTTCAGGAAACTTCTTACCAAAAAGTAATGTACAAAGTTTTTGTGGTGATACTAAACTGGAACGGGATAAAAGACACGATAGAATGCTTGAAAAGCGTTCGCAGGTTACAAATTACAAATTACAAATTACAAATTATTGTTGTGGACAATGGGTCAACGGACAACTCCGTGGAAGTACTTAAAAAACAAAAAGGAACAACACTTCTTGAAAATAAAGAAAATCTAGGATTTGCCGGAGGAAATAATGTTGGAATGAAATACGCAGTTGAACACGACGCGGATTTTATTCTTGTCTTAAACAACGATACGGTTGTCGAAGAAAACCTGATTGTTCATTTGGTTGAAGCGGCAGAACTAGATAAAAAAGCAGGGATTTTTTCACCAAAAATATATTTTGAGAAAGGCTTCGAGCATCACAAAGACCAGTATGTGGAATCAGAAAAGGGAAAGGTTATTTGGTATGTGGGAGGGGTAATGGATTGGAAAAATATACTGGGTTCAAACTACGGAGTTGATGATGTTGACGTTGGCCAGTATCAAGAAAGCCGGGAGATAGATTTTGCAACAGGAGCTTGTATGTTTATAAGACGAGGTGTGATTGAAGAAGTTGGTTTCTTTGACGAGAAATATTTTTTGTATTTGGAAGATGCAGATTATTCAATACATGCAAAAGAAGCTGGCTGGAAAGTTGTCTTTGTTCCAAAAGCCGCTCTTTGGCACAAGGTCTCGCAAAGTTCCGGAATTGGTTCGGAGTTGAATGATTACTACATCTCAAGAAACAGGATGTTATTTGGGCTAAAACATGCACCAATCAGATCAAAGCTTGCCCTAATTCGTGAGAGTCTAAAGATTTTGCTTAACGGCAGAATTTGGCAAAAGCAAGGAGTTAAAGATTTCTACAGTGGAATCTTTGGGAAAGGAAGTTATCCTTCGACTCCTTCAGCTTCGCTCAGGATAAATTCGCTCAGGACAAGCAAATGAAATTATCAGCGATTATTCTTACAAAAAATGCACAAGATAAGCTTGAAGAATGCTTAAGATCTGTGAGAGGGTGGGTGGATGAAATAGTAATCCTCGACACAGGTTCCGTAGATAAAACCTTGGATATTGCAAGAAAGTATGGTGCCAGAATAAGAAAATCAAAAGGAAAAGATTATGCAGCCTGGAGAAATGAAGCAGCAAAGCTCGCCCGAGGAGAGTGGCTTTTTTATATAGATCACGATGAGAGGGTGAGTGAGGAGTTAAAACTGGAGATTCAACGAGTCACGAGTCACGAGTCACGAGTCACATACTCAGCATACGATATCCCTCGCAAAAACTATGTGTTCGGCAAATGGTTAAAACATGGTGGTTGGTGGCCTGACAAAGTTCTTCGGTTAATAAAGAAGAATGCACTAGTTAAATGGGAAGGGGAAGTTCATGAACAGCCTATCGTCAACGGAACTGTGGGAAGCTTAAAAAATGCGCTTATCCACCTTAAAGAAGACAATCTTTCGGATATGGTTGAGAAAACCAATAGATACTCTGTTTATGAGGCAAAACTTTTATTCAAAGCAAACCATCCGCAAATGAGCTGGTGGAGGTTTATAAGTGTCATGGCTAGAGAGCTATGGGATCGTTTTGTCGTAAAACTTGGGTTTTTAGATGGACCGGAAGGGATTATTTATTGTGCGTACCAAGGCTATAGCCGATTTGTGACTTACGCGAAATTGTGGGAATTACAGCACCAGAAAGATAGAAATTAGTAATTAGAGAATTAGAAATTTATGCGCGCATTAATATACGATCCATATCTAGACACCGCTGGTGGTGGAGAGCGGTATATGATGACTGCAGCAGGTGTGTTGGGGAAGAATGGGTATAACGTTGATGTTTGGTGGAAGGATGCAAAAGTTGGGAAATGGCTTGAAGGGAGGATTGGAATAGATTTTTCGGAGATTAAGTTTGTCTACGAATTAAATCGTGGAGTAGGTTACGATCTTGTGTTTTGGCTTTCAGACGGAAGCATGCCTCTGCTTTTTGGAGGAAAAAATATTATTCATTTTCAGACACCGTTTACAAACGTTGGCGGGAAATCTCTCTTTAACCGATTGAAGAGAACAAAAATTGATTCAATTGTTTGCAACTCAGAATTCACAAAGCGTTTTATAGATCGAGAATATGGTGTTGACTCAAAAGTAGTGTACCCCCCAATTAATACTGAGGGGTTCAAACCCGGCAAAAAAGAAAACGTCATACTTTTTGTTGGCAGATATTCTCAACTGCAACAGCTTAAAAGACAAGATGTTTTAGTAGAAACTTTTAAAAACATGTGCGATCACGGTCTTAAGAGCTGGAGGCTAGTATTAATAGGAGGAAGTGAAGTTGGAGGGAGAGAATTTGTACAATCTTTAAAATCCGAATCACACAGATATCCTATCGACATTTTGGAAAATCTACCATTAGACGAAGTAAAAAAGTATTATGCGAAATCAAAGATCTTTTGGTCTGCATCCGGATATGGAGTTGATGAAGACAGAGAACCGCATCAAGTAGAGCATTTTGGAATGAGTGTTGTCGAAGCGCAATCTGCAGGATGCGTCACACTGGTTGTTAATAAAGGTGGACACAAAGAAACAATAAAAAACGGCGAAAACGGGTTTTTATGGGAAACCACACAAGAACTAATGGAAGAAACACTTAAATTAACAAAAGATGAAAGGAGGAGAAAAGAAATTGTTGAAAAAGCAGAAAAATCAAGTAAAAAATTCTCCAGCAAAGAGTTCGAAAAACAGATTCTTGAAGTTTTTGGTTGAGCTTTGGCCAGTTTTCCTGATAGCACTTCTAGTTTGTATATTCTTTTATCCAGTTTTTCGCGGACTCATACCTCTTCCGGCTGACTTTGTTGTCGGGGTTTATTTTCCTTGGCTTGATTATAAATGGGGATATTCTGTTGGCGTCCCAGTTAAAAACCCAATAACAACTGATGTCGTTTCATTTATATACCCAATGCAGATGTTGGCAATCGATATAATGAAAAACGGACAATGGCCGCTTTGGAATCCATATATCCTTGCCGGAACCCCTTTATTGGCTAACTTTCAATCTGCTCCATTCTCTCCAACAAATATTGTCTATTGGCTAACAGACCGACTTACTGCATGGAGCATCCAAATTATGCTCCAACATTTTCTAGCGGCTTTATTTACGTACCTTTTGTTAAGATGGTGGAAACTCAACAAACTTCCAAGTGTAGTAGGAGGATTAGTCTATGCCTTTTCAGGATTCAGTCTTATCTGGTCGCAATGGAATGGCCATACGCTAACTGCGGCGTTTCTCCCCTTGCTTTTGCTCCTTGCCGATATGTGGTTTGAAAACAAAAAATGGGCCGGACCGCTCTTTTCGGTTGCAATCACGTTTCAAATTTTCTCAGGCTATCCCCAAGCAGTTTTTTATACAGCAATCGCTTTGGGTCTATTGTGGGTGTGCAAGTTTGAGTGGACACAAAAGTTTTTAATTAAAACTTTGATTCTCGGTGTGTTCGGTTTACTTGGCGTAGGATTATCGGCTCCACAAACACTCCCCGGCGCAGAGCTTCTATCTTTGTCGCAGCGCGAGGTTGAACACCATCCTTTTGAGTGGGCATTCCTTCCTTTCTCAAAAGTCATTACTTTCTTTGCGGCAGATTTTTATGGAAATCATGCAAACCAAAATTACTGGGGACCCCAAGACTATACCTCAAATACAGGATTTGTTGGGGTTGCCAGTTTCATCCTGGCGTCTATCGGTTTAATCTGTGTGAGAAATAAAAAGTTGATATTTCCTGCAATTTTGGGAGCTGTTGCGTTAATACTTGCCTTTCCTACCCCAGTTTCAATATTTTTTTGGAGAGCCGGATGGTTTGGTTTACAAGCAGCCTCTGCCCATAGATCTTTGATATTGTGGACTCTCGCAGTATCTATTTTCTCAGGCTTCGGCGCTGACTACTTATTAAACGGTAAAAAAATTCCCACCTTAAAAAGCATAGTACTCCCCTTATTAATAGTAGGAGGTTTTGCCACTTGGGCAGGTATTTTATATTTCTTAAGCCGCGACAATCCCGAAAACTTTAACGCAGTAGTGCGTGGGATACCCAAGTATATCGTTGCACTTAGAAATTCTTTTTTTCCAATTGTTTTCCTTATAATTTCATCCGCGCTTCTCATTCTGGGCAACACAATACTTAGGAAAAAAAGAAATTTAGTATTGTGGCCATTATTAGTTGTTATCGCTTTAGAATTGTTTCGTTTTGGCTGGAGATTTACACCATTTTCTCCAAAACACATCGTCTTTCCAAACACACTCGTTCTTGATTATCTTCAGAATCAAGAAAAACCATTTAGAACAACGGGCTCTCGCGTAATTCCAATAAATATGAGAATGCCATACAAAATTGAAACCCTAGAAGGTTATGACGCAGTTTATCCTTTGCATGTTTCGCAGTTTATTGCTGCAATAACAAGCGGCAAAAGTGGCACGGATCCAGTAGGCAGATACGGAACAATCGGGGATGAGACAACAAAAGCTCTTGATTTGGTAAATGTTAAATACAACATTGCAGTAAAAAGAGATGTAAAAAACCAACCAAATCCTGAAGGACAAGTTCCCGAGGAGTATAAAGTTGATAAGTTTAAGGAAGTTTTTTCAGATAAGTCTGTTGTGGTTTTAGAAAATACAAAAGTATTGCCGCGAGCATTTATAGTTTACGATGAGGAAGTTGTTCCTGGCACAGCAGCTCTTGATAGAATACTCTCACCTGATTTTCCATTGGACAAAAAGATTGTTCTAGGAGCGGATAATGTTCTACTCAATACCGATGGTACTGGACAAGCAAAATACATAGAATACTTTGAAAACAGGAGTACAATTCTCACAAATTCCTCAATAGACGGAAGTCTCTTCATTTCAGATACTTATTACCCCGGTTGGCATGCTTTTGTTGATGGAACAAGAACCGAAATTAAGAAAGCAAACTTTGCATTTAGAGCAATCAAAATACCAGCAGGTGAACACAAAGTTGAGTTTATTTATAAGCCAGACTCGTTTTTCAGCGGCTTAAAAATTGCATTAACGTCATTTATTGTCTTAATTATATTTTCTATTCTCGTTGGAAAACAGTTGGACAAAATATATACTAACTTATGAAGCTAAAAGTTTTACTGCTTTTATCTGGAATTTTTTTACTTGCTTACTTTTTAAGAATCTTGTTTCTTCCTCAAAATTCTTTAACCTTCGGATATGATCAAGCAAGAGATGCTGTAGTAAGCCAAGAAATAGTAAAAGGAGATTTTAAAATTCTTGGGCCGCCGTCTTCAACTCCAGGTTTATATCACGGGGTATTTTATTACTACTTCTTAGCAGTGCCTTATGCAATCTCAAAAAGTCCAATTGTTGCTGCCTACTGGGTTGCTTTCTGGAATACCCTAACTGTATTTATTGTTTTTGCATTAGCTTGGTTTCTAACAAGAAAAGCGCGGGCCGCACTGCTGGCAAGTATTTTCTTTGCCGTTTCTTGGGAAAGCACCCAATATGCAACTTGGCTTTCAAACCCAACTATCGGGATTTGGACAGTACCTTTAATTTATTTAGGGTTATGGGGCTGGATTAAAGAAAAAAAGTTGTGGGGGCCCGCTCTTTGCGGGGTTGGTTTGGGTCTATCAATACAAGCAGACATTTTTCTAGCATATCATCTTCCGCCCGTTCTTTTGTGGTTGTGGGTTGCTAGGAAAAATGTATCAAGAAATTCAACTTTCTTGTTTGCCTTCTCATTGATTATTTCTATCTCGACCTTGATACTTTCAGAAATTAAATTTGGCTTTAAGGGTTTTTCTGGAGTACTTCACCTCGCAACAGCACAAGATGCGATAGTTTCAAGCCGTGGCCTTGGAGATTTTACGGTACTTTTCTTAAATCAAATTGGGAAGCTATTCGCGTTCCAAACGTATCCTTCAAATTTGGGCTATGGAGCAGGGATCGTTTTGGTTCTAATAATTACTGCTCTTATCACTTGGGATAGAAATCAGAAAATATCTTGGGAGCCGTTTTTGGCAACCTGGCTTTTTAGTCACATTACAGTTGTAACAGTTGGGGGAACAAGTACACCATTTCTGAATGTCGGAACAGGCCCAGCAGTATCAATCCTTTTGGGAATAATGATTTACAAATGGTTGCAAAATAAAAGAGTATTGGCTGCGGCTTTATTTTTGTTGGTAATGGTTGGGAATTTGTCAAAAACTATCAAAGATAACCCAAGGGGTTCAACAATCTTTGCAATACAAAAAGACATGCTTTTATCAAAACAAATAGCGGTTATCGATTACACATACAATAACGCGGGTGGGAATGAGTTCAGTATAAACTCTGTTACAAGCCCTCTCTGGATAAACATAGTTTGGGCATATCTTTATGATTGGCATGGCAACGAAAAATATGGCTACACCCCAACCTTCCATGGCAAGGATCAGGTCGGGCAAGTTATCGCACTTAAAACTTACGAGCCGACTGCTACGAACTTTTTAATAATTGAACCTCTGGCGGGAATTCCTCCACGTTTTGCCCAAGAGACAATCTCAGAAGAAGATTCGCGATCATCTATTTTAGAAGAGAAGCATTGGGGAGAACTTGTTGTACAGAAGAGGAAACTGGGGGGCTTAAGATGAGCGATAGTCTGAAAGAAGCTGCCCAGCTCCACTCACGGGTACCAGCCGACCACTACGCACGGTCTATAAAGGAAAGTCCACTCCACAGATTTTGGCACACAAGAAGGTTTGAGGAGATCGGCAAAATGATTAGGCCTACGGGCGGGAAGATTTTAGATATAGGTTCTTCGGACGGAACGTTTACAAAAGTCATAATTGAAAAAACATGTGCTGAAAAGGTTTTTGGTATTGATGTTTTGGAAAAATCAGTTTCATACGCAAAGCGTCGTTTTGCGCGAAGTAAAATTGCATCATTTCTGGTTGCCGACGCCCATAATTTACCCT
>JBBTXW010000027.1:0-7788 GCA_038062025.1 Patescibacteria group bacterium | reverse complement strand
TTGTTGAAGAAGGCGTATTGAAACTTTCTAGAGATCTGGGAATCCCAATCGTTGCGACAAACGATTCACATTATATTTCCAAAGAAGATGCAATGGCTCAAGATGTTCTCCTTTGTGTTGCGACAGGAAAATTTGTCCAAGACACAAGAAGAATTCGATATATTGATACGCCAACTTTGTATATTAGACCGCCTGAGGAAATGAAAGCCTTATTTATTGATCTGCCCGAGGCAATAAAAAATACGGTTAAACTTGCCCAAAAATGCAACTTGGGAATCAGCACGTACAAAAAATGGTTCTTCCCCAAGTTCCCGCTTCCAGAGGGAATAACGGAGGACGATCAGTTAATGCGCGAGTCAAACAAGTGTTTAAAAGAGAAATTTGACAAGGTAACCAATGATGTGCATGAAAGACTTGATCGGGAGCTTGATATTATTACAAAGAAAGGATATTCGGCCTATTTTTTGATAATGGCCGATATTGCTCGGTGGTGTAGAAACCAGGGTATTGTTATAAATACCAGGGGTTCTGCCGCAGGTTCTCTTGTCTCTTATGTTTTAGGTATAACAACCGTTGATCCACTTAAGTACTACCTTCCGTTCGAGAGGTTTTTGAATCCATTCCGCCCCTCTCCTCCCGACATTGATTTAGACGTTGCAGACGATAGAAGAGACGAGATTATTGCCTACATAACCAAAAAATATGGCAAAGATAAGGTTGCCCAAATTTGTACATTTGGAAGAATGCTTGCCCGCGCCGCAGTTCGAGATGTGGCAAGGGTTTTGGGGTTGCCATATGCTACCGGCGACCGCATAGCCAAAGTCATCCCTCCGCCAAAGCAGGGGTTCCCAGTAAATATCCCCAAGGCTCTTGAAATGTCGCCTCCCTTAAAAGAGCTGTACGATACGGACACAGAATCAAAACGAGTTCTTGATCTTGCCCATCGGCTTGAAGGTTCGGCAAGACATTTGTCTGTCCACGCAGCGGGCGTTGTCGTCTCCCAAACTGAAATGACAGATTTTACTCCAATCCAACTCGATCCATCCCAAGAAAAAGTTATAACCCAGTACGAAATGCATGCTGTAGAAGAAATTGGGCTTATTAAGTTTGACGTTTTGGGAATCCGAAACTTAGCCATTTTAGGAGCATCAGTCGATCTTGTAGAAAAAGAGCACGGAGTCCGTGTTGATGTCCAAAGTATACCCTTAGACGATCAAAAAACTTTTGAAATGCTTGGGAAGGGCGAGACAATGGGAACTTTCCAACTTGGCGGTTCTGGGATGACCAAATGGCTCAAAGAGCTAAAGCCAACAAAGATTGAAGATATTATGGCTATGGTTGCTTTATATCGCCCGGGTCCAATGCAGGTTATCCCGGATTACATCGCAAGAAAACACAACCCCTCATTGATTAAATACGATGATCCCCGTATGGAGAAGTTTTTAGGAGCATCATACGGCCTTATTGTTTATCAAGACGATCTTCTATTCTGTGCATTGGATTTAGCGGGCTACAACTGGGAAGAGGCAGATAAGTTTAGAAAAGCTGTTGGAAAAAAGATTCCTGCTGAAATGGCCGCACAAAAAGATAAGTTTATAAAAGGAATTATTTCAAACGGACAAACTGCAGAATTTGCAGAACATTTGTGGAAATTGTTCGAGCCGTTCCAGGCTTATGGGTTTAATAAGTCCCATGCAGCCTCCTATGGAATGGTTGCCTACCAAACGGCTTTCATGAAAGCAAATTATCCAGTTGAGTATATGTGTGCCCTCCTAACAGCAGACGCCCAATTTACAGAAAAAATCGCAGAGGCAATCGCCGAATGCAAAAGAATGGGAATAAAAGTACTGCCGCCCGATATTAATCAATCTCAAACAGGCTTTACGATTATAGAAGACAAAGAATCTTTGGATAATCGTGCAATTAGATTTGGGCTTGGGGCGATCAAGAATGTTGGTGTTGCTGCAATTGAGGCCATTCTTAATGCTCGGGAAAAGTACAAAAAGTTCCACTCTCTTTCCAATTTTTGTCAAAAAGCGGACAGCAGAAAAGTTAACAAAAAGGTTTTAGAAAGCCTAATTAAAGCTGGAGCTTTTGACAGGTTTGGCTCTAGGGCAGCTATGCTTGCGGCCCTTGATGTAATTCGTGATAAAGCTTCAAAATCAAATGCTAAAATATTTGGAGGTCAAGAAAGTTTGTTTGGCGAGGAAGAAAAAAAGGAAGCACAAGAGTTTACAAGAGATCTCTTCCCCCAAATTGAAGATTTCTCAACAGAAGAAAAACTAGCCTTAGAAAAACAGCTTTTAGGACTTTATTTGACTGAACACCCATTAACAAAAGCGCTGCAAACAATAAGCGACCGAATTACCCATAAACTTGCCACACTTCGCTCAAATGAACATGTTGGTCAAACAATAAAAATCGGCGGAATGATTGCCGAATGTAGAATTGTTAATACAAAAAATGGCGGAAAACAGATGTGTTTTGTAAGGTTTGAAGATGATACTGGATCTTTAGATTTAGTAGTTTTCCCAACAATTTACGACAAAACAAGGGCTTATTGGGATGGTTCGATAAACTCACCATTAATTATTGAAGGAAAAGTTGAATATCGCGAGGATTCGCTCTCATTAATTGTGAATACAGTTATGACAATTGATGAAGCCCCAACACTGGAGAAAAACGTCAACTCGCTTCCTGTTTCTTTTACATTTAGAATCCCAAGAGGAACCCGCCCCCAAGCACTTCTTGAAATAAACCAACTCCTCCAATCCTCAAAAGGGGACCAAGATTTAACAATAATCATTGAAAATGGATATGGAGAGAAGAAAATTAAACTCCCATACGGAGTTGCATGGAATACAAAACTGGAAGAGAAGATTAAGAGTATATTATCTTCATAGAAAAGTTAATCAATCATCAATTGATTCAATGGTCCATTTATTGGTCATTGATCCAATGATTATTGATAAATTCAGCCTCAGATGTGATATAATACTCATATGGCATTACAAATTATTCATAAAGACAACATCTTCAACGTTGGTGATGCAGTCCGTATTCATCAACGCGTTACAGAAACTGGGCCTAAAGGCGATCGAGTTCGTATTCAATTTTTTGAAGGATTAGTTATTGCAACCCGCGGGCATGGAGACAACAAATCTTTCACAGTCCGGCGAATTGGCGCCGGTGGCATTGGCATTGAGCGAATTTTTCCTCTAAACTCTCCGTTGATTGAAAAGGTGGATGTTGTGTCAAAAGGACGGGTTCGCCGAGCAAAACTCTACTACCTTCGCGAAAAATCTGCAAAAGAAGTTGCAGACGTTACAAAGAGATATACTCGTCTTAAAACTGCACAGGCGATTTCAACAAAGAAGGTAAAAAGTAAAAAGAAAAAGGCTAAAAAAAGAGCATAACCCCTATTACATTTAACATTTTACCTTTTACTATTATGTATGGACAACATTTCTTCCGGTAAAGACGGCGAAGATAAGGCTGCAAAATATCTACTGTCTAAAGGTTATAAAATTCTAGAAAGGAACTTCAAGGCTAAACGTTATGGTGAAATTGATATAGTTGCAAAAGATAAAAATGTTTTGGTATTTGTGGAAGTTAAAACAAGAAAAACGTATGAGTATGGTCGCCCCGAAGAAGCTTTTACAAAAAGAAAACTAGCATTAGTTGCAAGAACTGGACTATATTACAAACTTTTAAATCCAAATACACCTGAGTTAGTTCGCGTTGATGCTGTGGCAGTTGATGAAGTTGAAAACAAAATCACACTCTTCAAAAACGTTACACAGTAAATTAGCTGAAAAGTATAATCCCCAAAACAATCATGGATTGAACAACAACGAAAAGCAAGCTATTTATTGTTATTGCCCGATCCTTGTGTACTAGTCCATAAATCAGCCATATTGAAGCCACAAGAAGATATGTAGCCCACGTCGGAAAGGATAACCCCTTTGCATCTTTTTCTGTCCAGATCACCAAAAGTTGTGGAACCGTCATTATCGGCGAAGCGATGGCCGCAATAAAAACAACCTTATCTAAAAGTCGTTTGTAAAACTTTGGGCTTGGATAAGGTTCAAGCTTTTTATGTACCCGCTTTCTTTTGTGAAGATGATGGACGCTAAGCATTACAACCAGCTTAACTTGATAGTATTGATGCCGTCAATACTACATACGAGCATAGACAACTACCCAGTCTATCTCAACATACCCTTTTTGACACTAACTACTTTAGAAGGAAAATAGCGGTATGGTTTACCAAGTTGGCCTGCAGTATCTAGCCAACCATCTTTATAGACATCCCATTTAGCGCTGTATACACGCCCTGGAAAATTCCCTAAGGAAACCGGTGTGTTGAAGTTTTCGGTAAAAATTTGCTTCCATCCCGGCAAATCCCCAACTGGCATAGTAGCTATTCCCTTCCCACGAGGGGCTGCCTGTACAGCTAGTATGTTTGGAGTTATGCTGATAAGGCATAAAACTGCGCCAAAAACAAGACACAAACTCATCAAAAAATGTTTAATTTTGATCATGTAGGGAAGTATACAAATGAAGTGTTAGAATTGTGTGAGCACGAGCGTAAGTTCTAGAAACGATCGCAACCCCCTTTAGGTAAAATAATCACTCTCTGGGTAGGGAGGGGGGTGATTAGTATAAAGCACAAGAAGTTGACTGAGACTGAAAGGAAACTCATTGCTAGATGGAAATCTGAAGGGATGAGTAATATTGCCATTGCCGGGAAGCTCGGTAGGGATAAAGCAACCATAGGTCGTGAGCTCACAAGAAATAGATTTAAGCATGGCGTATATGAACCTCTCCATGCTCAAGCCTTGGCTGAGAAAAGAAAACAGTCTGCCTGGAATGCTAAAGAGCCTTTGAAGAATAAAAAGGTGTTTGCATACGTCATTGACTACTTAAGAGAAGGTTGGAGTCCTAAACAGATAGCTGGAAGACTAAGAGAGGTGGAACATAAAGATGATTCTTCTTGGCACATCTGCCACGAAACCATATATGAGTATATTTACTCTGGTAAATGGATAAACCAAAAAGAAGAGCCTCTTTTTGAGTACTTAAGAAGGAAGCAAAAGAAAAGATACAAAAAGGGTGGGAGAAGTGTCCACAGCCTCAAAATCCCTGATAGAGTTTCAATTCATGATAGACCCAAGGAAGTTGACGACAGGATTATTCCTGGCCACTGGGAGGGAGATAGCATTGTTGGCAAAGGTCATAAAAATGGATTGCATTAGGAATGCAAACTTTCTTTGCAGATCCATATTGTTCCCAACAGAGAGGAGGCAATGAAAATGCAAATCTTTAGATAAGGTATTACCTGCCTAAGAAAACTGATTTTAGTAAAGTATCTGAGGAAGAAGTAAAAGACATTGAATGGGAACTTAACAATAGACCCAGAAAAAGATTACAATACCTAAAACCCATAGAGGTGTGGAATAACCACCTAAAGGGTTGCGTTAGTTTTTAGAATACAGCCTATTTATTTTATGAATGGCATTATAAACCCGTAACCTTTATCAGTTATGGCTCTTTAGCAGGAGGATCACGTGCGGTCGAACATCTAAGAGGAATCGCTGCAGATATAAAAATGTATGATCTGCGCGAACAAATCATGTTGCCTAACTACTGGGAAAACCTAGATGAGGCAGGAAAGTATCGGTTTAATGAAAAACACGAAAAAAGCGCTGATGAGATGCTTGATAACCTTATCTTTTGGGCAAGGATTATGAAAGAGGCCAGAGCTGAGTTACAAAAACAAAAAGAGACGAAGACTGCCAATGTGAAAGTTTGACGTCATTGTTGTTGGTTCTGGAGCGGGGCTGTATCCCTTCAAAGATGTTAATTCACTCGGCGGACGTGGTTGAGGAGATAAACGATAGACCAACAATAGACTATTGACAGCTTATAGTTTCGATTATAAAATCTATAAATGGCTGGTATACAAGAAATTGGACAATATATAGGCAGACTCGTGCGCCTGGACGCTATAGGTGGTAATACAAGAGGTCAAATACAGGCTCAAGGTTTTAGGCACCTTGGTTCAGCTGAAGATACAGCAGCTTTGGGTAAAATTAAGGCAGGAGAGAGAAATAATATGGCTAGAGAAGGTATTTTATCCTCTGTTGCTGCCATCTATATCTCCTCTGAGGATCAGCACTCAGCTTCTGCACCTGCTCCTGTTAACAGAGCTGTTCCTGGAACCCCCAGAGTTGCAGGTTAACGCAAAATAATACCTAATCTGTCAGGATTTCAAAGGAAGAAAACATCTTATCTGCTTCATTATCTTTGAGCTTAGACAGAATGTGTGCAAGTTGTGCGACTTCTTTAGGTGCTACAAAACGAGATGGCCCATAACCAACTTCTGGTCCCCATATTAGTGTTTCGGTTAACTTCTTTCATCTATTTTTAACAATTGTTAACCTGTGACCCCGCTAGTACCTTAAACAGACTGCGGGAATTCTTTGAATTATTCCTGTCTGACGGTCTAAACTCCGAGTTTGTCTATCAATTTGGCCTAAAAAATGTATAACAAAGTACATCAAGATTATTTAAAATTGTTAAACCTAATTTCCAGATGAGAGTTTAGAGCTTGGGCTAGTTTTTTAAGAAAGGAGAGCGATGGATTAGCCCTGCCAGATTCAAGCCTCGAGATAACTGACTGTTTAGTACCAATCTTTTGCGCCAGTTCTTTCTGGGTTAATCTTTTTTCAATTCTCGCTCTTAGAATGGCAAACTGTGGCTGAAGTTTGTCATACTCTACCCTTAGTTTTGGATCTTTTAAGGCTTCTTTTTCCCAAATTTCAAAATCTAAATGTTGTCTTTTCATAAATTCTCCTTGAATTATAATTTATAGCATATATGCTATACTATTTCCCTCATTCTGTCAATCGCAACTTTGAGTTCTTTTACAGGTGTTTTCTGGCTTTTCTTTATAAAAGCGTGGAGTAAATAATATTCTCCTTTAATTATGGTATAGAAAATTCTTACTGATGATTTGCCCGGAATTCGAAGTTCATATAATCTATTTTGTAACTTTTTAATGTCTGGAGGTTTTAAGAATGGGCCATAGTCGATCAATAATCTTATTGAGAGATTAATTCTCGTTATTGTGGTCCTGTCTTGTTCCTCAATAAATTCCTTAACAGGAAAATTACCTCTTGCAGTTTGGAAAAATAAAACCTTCCAAGCCATAATCAAATATTATCACAATGGAAGCTCACTGATGAAGAAATTGAAGTAGCAGTAAAATCAAAGTTCGAAAAGAATCCAAGAGAGCTTGATTCAGTAGATTATTCGAAGTGTTTATAACCTATTTCTCTAAAAGTCGCTTTAAGTTGTACTTTCATTTCTTTTCGGCCATTACCTCCCTTTAAATATTTCTCTCTACGACGGGCATCGATTTCTTTAAAGTAACTTTCATAATAGATCAACTTCAACGGGCGCCTGTGTTTTGTTGCTTTGACAAAACCTTTGTTGTGCGCAGAAATCCGTGATTTTAAGTCTGGGGAATAGCCTGTATAAAGTAGTTTATCCTTTTCTGAGAAAAGAAGGTAAACGTAGTACACAACTTTAGTTTACCACCCTAAGAGTTGGAGTGAGTCAACTCAGCTGACTAATTACCAAGCTGAGGGAGTGATCGAGCTCAGCTCGATATCCACCAAGCTGAGGGAGTGATCGAGCTCAGCTCGATATCCACCAAGCTGAGCTTGGTGACCCCGACCGGATTCGAACCGGTGATTGCTGGGATGAAAACCCAGAGTCCTA
>JBBTXW010000026.1:6124-8763 GCA_038062025.1 Patescibacteria group bacterium | reverse complement strand
CTACCCTTGTTACTTCCATAACTGAGGCTATAATTTCTTTAATCTTTCGGTCAAGCTGTTCCACCTCATTAAGTTGCATGATGCCTAAATTATATCATTTTGTTCTCAAGTTGTTAAATATGGGATATAATACGTAAGCTCACAGGAGCATTTTTGCACATTGACATTTAGGTACAAGGAGACAATAGCATGTCCGCTGAAGAATATCTTGCAAACGGATTGGCGAATTTTGCAATGCACGAGTTGGAGTACGGAATGAAACTCCAATCTGAGGGCAAACAACCCAGAGACATAAACTGGCGGCCAGTAAGATTCGCAGTCCGCGACGTTATCCTTTTTAATGTAGTCGCCAGACTGCAAATGAAAGATAACATAATTGAGGTGGATGTTTTTCTTACATATGATCCAAAAGCTATTCCTGGCTGGAGCGGTACAAAGTTCGCAGCTATCTACATCCTTTCACAAGCTTATAAGAGCGGTTCCTCGATGGGAATTCGGTTCACAAGGAACGTTGAAGGGGGCACGGTTCCCGTTGCCATCACACAAATGGCTGAGGAATACAAGGTATTCCTGAAAAAGGAACATATTGACTCAGGAGTCATCACACCAAGAGAAGCAAGACTGTTATACCTTGCTCTTACAGAGTTCGGTTTAGTCGCTCAAGAACGAGCTATGGAACTATCTCTCGCGGATAAGGTATCACCTGAGAGGGTATGCTATATGGTGAACCATGAGACCTATACTAAGGACGAAATGGAAACCGTATTACTTGGAACTGAGTTCCCTGAACATCTTCTGCTAGGCAAGGTAACTCCGCAAGAATCTCTGCTTTATCACGACATAACTTTAAGAGGGCGAGATGTAGTCTTGGGAGGGATGCTTGACAGAAAACTCAAACTCAAAGAAGTAGCCGAGCCAGACGGAACAGTCGTAGACCTGGAAGAAAACGATCGACAGATTAGCATTAGCTTTGACCCTCGCTTCTTTGCGAAAGTCTACGAGACCCAGGAGGAAACGCCAATCCCATGGACGGCCCATCAAGACTGGAAGGTTCCAGCCGAACAGCGGTTGGTTGTGATGGTTCGCGCCAGAGATTGGGCTGACTTTCAGTCCTATTTCGACCAGGATCTAAAAGCTTTGGTTGAAATGAAAGAAACCTACCGAGACCGGCCATCGTACTTTCTCTTGCTTGTTCCCAGAGACATTTTGTCTTTGCCCTCGGAAGAACTGGATCGTTATCGCAAAATCTTGCAAGAGGTGAAGATAGCCCTTATGACCTGTCCTGAAAGTGTTGCACTTTTAGACAGAGAAGTAATGGACAGGCTTCGCGAATGCGAGACGATGCGGCACGATATTGGAAGCGGTGAGGGGCGAGAAGAGATCAAAGCGGTGATCCCGAGATTTGATTTTAATTCAACAGAAATCGCTCTTGTGGCTGTTCCTCGTGATTTGCAGATTAGGAGACTTTCGCTGTCTCAACTGACTGAGCAGGCTGTCTATGATGAAGAAGAGTTGCGTCGCGGTGTTAACAAACACAACGTTCGCGCTCGTTACCATCTGGTCTGTGACAGAATGCAGTTTCTGGCACATCAGGCTCTTCTGCAAAACCAGTTTCCAAGCATTGCACTTGCCTCTGATGTGTTGCCATTCCTGTCTGTTCTATGGAAACAAATTCCCGGTAGAGTAAGGCAAATGCGTTTGCTCCCGAGTTTCTGGGTACAGGAGCAAACTCAAGCCTATATAGAGAGTCTTAACTTGCTTTCAGGGCAGATTGACATTGCTGTCTTGCGACCAGTTATAGATTTTCTGCTGTTGGCTTACCGCAACAACCAAATGGTCATTGCGGTGCAAAACAAACACGCACAGCAAGCTTCGGACCATTTAGTCAACCAGGACATTGTTACAGTTGGGCATTTGACCCGCGCTTTTGTTGGGCAGTTTGTTCCAGACTGGATCAACGATTATGGTAATTTGCCGTTTGACGAGATTGTAGTCAAGCATCTATGGCGAGCAGTAAGCTCTGCCAGTCGCGGACAGGCAAATGGAGTGAACTTGAGTGAAGTTCCACATATGATTGTCACGAAGGCACTCCATCAGATGGTCTACGAACGCCCTCCAAAAGATTCAAGCGGCGAAATTGCCATAAACATCGTTTACACTGATGGATCTCAAGCGCGTCCATTCCCGATGTTTGTTCTCAAATCGAGAAGTGATAGCGCAATGCAGCAGCTCCGAACCATTGCACCAATTCGGATGGGAATGATCTCAATGCGCCATCCAGAAATGGATTCAATGGTTCACCAATATTGGTTTAGAAACATCGAGGTCTCACAGCCTGGAATGACAAGCGCCGAAGTAGACGAGCTTTGCTACCAGATAACGCTGAGGAAGCTTGGAGAAATCTACCGGCTCAACAAACCCGTTCGTTTTGAGTTCTATCAGACCGGATTTCAGGCTCCACTCATCGGCTTTTGGCGTGCCGTTGTGGAGTTTCTCAAGCAGGGACAAGGTAGACCTCCGATGTTGGAAATCGTTCCTTGTTTCTACATGGGGACAAAAAGGGACAGCATGGAGATGCTAAACGCTATCCGTACTGGACGTCGACCAAGAGTTAACTACGAACAGTTATACGTTCGCGG
>JBBTXW010000026.1:1769-6024 GCA_038062025.1 Patescibacteria group bacterium | reverse complement strand
TTCAAATATCGCTTTAATTTTTTCGTGGATGTCTTTAGAAATTTTCCCTTTACCATAGTGGCAATTTAAAAAAAGCTCCTGTTCCCCGTCTGCCTTTTTTAAAGCTTGCGTAATAAGAAGCGTATTTTTATCTTCTTCTATATCTGAGGTAACAGACTTTCCAAGTTGTTCTTCGTTCCCAAAAACACCTAAAATATCATCCTGAATTTGAAAAGCTATCCCTAGTTTTTCACCAAAAGCTTGAAATTTATCAAGCAGATGTTGGCCGGCTCCACCCAAGATTGCTCCAATAGTAAGAGGATAGATAATTGTGTAGTAGGAAGTCTTTAGTTTATGAATTGTTAACACCGCGTTATCCGTCTTGCCTATTTTAAGCCTTGGCAGCTCTACATCTAACATTTCCCCAAGGCCAGTGTTAATAACCATTTTTGAAAAAGCAGATACAGCTTTGATCTTATATTCTGGCTTGAATTTTGAATCGGCAAGAGCGTGTGTTGCCATGAAAAAACCAATGTCTCCAAGACAAATCGTCTGTGAAAGCGCGTAATGATTATCGCCTAGAGCTTTGTAAATTGTAGGTTTTCCTCGTCTTGTGGGACTCAAATCAATAATGTCGTCGTGCGCAAGGATAGACGTTTGGAATATTTCAACTGCTGCTGCAGCTTTTAAAATTTCACGAAGGTTTTTCCCTCCTGCGATTTTGTATCCTAAGCAAACTAATACTCCCCGGAGAGTTTTCCCTCCAAACGATCTATCTATATATAAATCTAAAGGAGAAACAAGGTCGGGAGCTGTCTTTTTTATCAGAGTCTTCCAATCTACAAGAAGAGCCCGCATTACGTCATTGACTTTTTGGGCATTCGTATTCAAATAGTTTTTAAAAGTCACGGTTGTTAACTCCAGGGCAACTATATCATCTAGACAATGACTAAACAACCGAAAGTATTTTGATATAATTCAATTTATTGGGATGAAAAAGTTAATTATCATAAAACTCGGGGGAAGTTTGATTACATACAAAGATAATCCGCATGGACGGTTTCGGTCATCCGTCGTGTTAAGACTGGCACAGGAGATTAAAAAGATAAACAAAAACTTTGATGTAGTGGTTGTTTGCGGAGCGGGATCTTATGGTCATCCTTTAGCAAAAAAATACAGCTTGAAATTCGGGATGGAGACCGCGGAGCAGAAAAAGGGTTTTTCAAAAGTTGTAAACAAAGTTGCAAACCTAAACGCTATGGTTTTGGCACAATTTGAAAAGGCAGACATCAACGCAATTTCACTTCTCCCCCACTCTTTTGCAACGCAAGAAGCAGGCACCTTTGCCGGTTTTGATTTTACATTAGTAAAAAACTACCTGGAAAGTGGTTTTGTGCCGATTTTATCAGGCGATATGGTTCTTGATAGCAAGTGGGGGTGTTCTGTCTTATCAGGAGATACAATTATTTCTTATTTATTGGAAAGTTTGAGCGCAATAAAAGTAGTGTTTTTGTCAGACGTTGATGGGGTATTCACTAACGACCCAAAAAAAGATAAAAAAGCAGTTTTTATACCAAACATCACCAATAAAAATTTTTCAGAAATTAAAAATTTGTTCACTCAAGAGTCGGCCAGAAACGATGTCACCGGCGAGATGATTGGAAAACTAAAGGAAATAAAAGAGAGATTTTCAGGAACCGAAGTTTATATTGCAAATGGATATAAAAGGGGAATCTTAAATGACTTAATTTCTAAAACAGGTGTTCGCGCTACTAAAATTTCTTTTTAACATCTTCCTTCGGCAGAGCAATATTCTTCTTCGGTAATATAATCAGAGGTTGTAAAATACACTCTTGGTTTAAAATTTTCTCCCTCTTGTTGATAAGCGCGAAAAGATGCAACAATTTCGCGATTTCCGGGGCGGAAAAGTCCTCGCGGCGCATTTTCTACAAGGCTTGAATGTACCCAACCATATGGCTCAATGTCTTCCCCGCCGAGGCCAGTGGTGGCATTGAACCTTGCATCGACTTCAATCAAATATGCATGCAACCAAACGCCCTCAGAAAAACACATTGAGCACAACCTTGGTCCCAACTGTGGTGTTGGAAGACCGGTAACAATTTCTTCTTTAAAAGTTCGGGCTACTGCCTGTTCATATGTTTCTCCCGCTTCTACAGTCTCAAACGGCGCACTAAGCATTCCTTTTATTTTTAAAGTTCTCCTTTTTGTCCTTCTCTCCCGAATAGCATAAAAGCAGCCGTCCGGAGTTGCGGCAAAGACAGCTACACCCGCCACAACCTCCCGTCGTTCGGGCGTTCGGACAATCTCACCCACAATACGCTCAGTTTGCATAGCTTTTTGAGAAAAATTATATATCTTCTAGCTAAACGAGGCAAATATCTTCAACAAACGGAACTTATCAGGGTGCCACTTCTTCCCAAACCGGATTATCGCGCATAAGCTGGGGCGGAAGATTTAGGATTAGATCCGGGGCGTATTCAATAAATTCCGAAGGCTCCTTCTCATTTGCGCCGGTGGTTTTTCCCGGATCAAGATCTCTTTGGAGGTTTACAGAACTGCCGGCAACCAAGCTTCCGCGAACATAGAGCGGCGAGTCGGCAGAAGGCGAGGAGGTACCTGTTCTTATACTTTGATCGGCAAGATATATACCTTCAATTGCAGGCTGGTTTGGATGAGAAACCCCTGGGTTTATATTTATGTCACCTGAAACAATTGCGGCAAAAAATCCGTCGCCTTTTGAGATATTTACTCTGCCTTGGATATTCAAGTTTCCGTTAACAAAAATTATTGCTTTTCTGTTTCCAAGATTTACTTGGCTTGCAATTGTTAAGTCTCCATTTGAATAAAACCATGTATACGGACTTTGATTTGCTTGAGATACCAGATCGCCTCCGTTTATACTCCCGGAAATATTTACAACTCCAGATGTCGGAATTCTTCTATAAAAGTAGGCATAGTTATAAACATCCCCAGAATACCTGGAATTTGCAATCCAGCCAGTTTGAGAAACATTTCCATAACCAAAATTTTTGCTTGTCCCGCCATACATTGGAATTCCCGGATATCCCCCATCACCGACAAGATCAAAAAATGGCGTACAGCCGGGGGTAATACATTGCGAAGGAATCCTTGAAACTAAGTTTCCAAATGCTGCCAGATCTGCATCTTTTGTCTGGAACCAGGCGAAAGCCACAGGAGTTATGCCAAAATTTACAGTCTGATCGTTATTTAGATTGTTAAACGTTGTTGGGTCATTTCCACTTGTAACACGATAGGTAGCAGGAGGGTCTAAGTCTACAGTATAGTTTTGCCCGGTTTGCAAACTCTCGGCTATATAATTTCCACTTGCGTCTGCTGTGTATAGCACTTGATTAATAAAAACTCTTGCGCCGCCGTAATTTGCCTCGCCGCTGTCTTTTCGTCCGTTGGCATTGGTGTCTACAAAGACATTTCCCGAGATTGTTATTCCAGCTCCCCTCACGCAAACATCGTAGACATATGTTCCTTCGTTACCGGTTGAATAAGCCCAGTCTGAAAAGTAGAAATTTCGATAAGTCCCCTGGTTAAAATTCTTTTCAATCCATCCTCTGTTTGGATCAGATGGTGCAAGCACCCCGTTCCAGTCACAGTTGTCTTCCGTACAAAGCCTCATGACTTTAATCTTACTTCCTGTTGGTCCTGCAACGGCAAATACGCGCCGCATATCGCGGGTAGAAGTAAAAGAAAGCCTGCTTCCTGCCGCATTTGCCGTCCAGGGGGAATTGTTAACCGGGAAACAAGTCGGTGGGGAGCTCGAATTAGGATACGTATCTTGGCCAATACACGTTCCGGTTCCGCCGTCTAAAACATTCTTCAGGCTTCCCCCGCCGCTGCAGCACTCGGTAGTTCCCCAGTAGCTTCCGTCGTTGTTGTAATCGTCGCACGAATCAGGATCCCTGTAATCCCCGTCTTGTTCGCACTGCCAGTGAAAGCCGGTACCGCTGCCTCCTCCACAGGCGCTAATTGTTCCGTCTGCGCCCATCTGATATCCGGGGTCATAATACGGGTGCCATTCAGTAGAGTCGCAGCCGCGCACGCCTTGATTGCCGTTGTGGGAAAAGCCCGGATCGGTTGAAGCTTTACCGTTATAAAAGAGACTGTTGTGGCCTGCTCCTTCGGCATACATACTGTTCTCATAACTGCCGTCGGCATTTTGCGCCAAAGACAAAACCGTGAAGGTATCTGTCCCGGAATAGGCAGTTGTGCAGTCGGCATT
>JBBTXW010000026.1:0-1759 GCA_038062025.1 Patescibacteria group bacterium | reverse complement strand
GTAGAGTCGCAGCCACGGACACCCTCGTTGGCGTTGTGGGAAAAGCTCGGATCGGTTGAAGCTTTACCGTTATAAAAGAGAGCATTGTGGCCTCCTCCAGAAGCATACATGTCGCCTTCGTAACTGCCGTCGGTTTGGGCCAAAGACAAAACCGTAAAAGTATCGGCCCCGTTGTAGGCAGTTGTGCAGTCGGCATTATAAAACCTGATTGCCCCGGTTCCCTCCAAAGGTTCAGGCGTTGGAGTGGGGGGAGCAGGGGTGGGTGTTCCCCTTCCTCCGCCTGCGCTTGTTGGGGTGGGTCCTTGACCTGTTGTGAAAGTACAATTATTTGTTGCGTTGCAGGTACAAGAAACTTGGGAATTTGAGCCGGTTGAGTCCCATTGGGTCGCAGAAACTTGATAGTTTGTGTTATTGGAAAGCCTCGAAAAGTCGGCATTTGGGCCGCCGTTTGTACCAACATAGTTTCCATTCAAATACCAATCAACTCTGTTTCTACTTGCCGCCATGCTAACAGTTGCAGACCCTGCATGCTGTCCGTTTGCGGTTGCACTGGTTACCGTACAGGATGCTTGAGCTGGCCGCGTTGTAGTTACAGTTACACTGTCACTTCCAGATTGAGGATTGTCGTTTGTACAAGTTATCGAGTAGGTATAGTCCCTCGGATCTGACGAAGAAGAATAGCAAACTTGCAGTTTTCCACCGCCTGTTGCTTTGTCTCCTGACCAATCCCCCCCGGCTGTGCATGAGGTGGGGTTATTTGTAGTCATCCACTCAAGTTCAGTGCATGGGTTTTGGGAATTTAGATCAACAGTTGTTGGACTTGCTGTGATGTTAACTGTTGGAGCGGGAACAGTTTGGCCTGGGGTAGGGGGATTTACATAAACTGTCATCACATCATCATCGCTTCCTGCGATATTACTGCACCTAATTCCAAAGGCATAGGCAGTAGAGCTGCCGCTGCCTTGATAATTCAGTGGCCCCACGTTAATGTTGTCGTTTGCGGCTATTGAATCGCCGTCATCTATATATCCGGTAGCAGACCAGGCGGATCCTATTGCAGTACAGGTTTGCGCTCTGTTGGAAAACCAAACGAGGTTAACTGTGGTGCCATCGCTAACCGTCTCACTTACCACATATCCATCGGCAGTTATATATGCAGTGGGAGATTGAGTAACACAAGAATGTTGTGAAGTACATTCTGCAGGGTAAGTACAGGTTGTGTTTACGTATGCATAATTGCAAGTGTTTAACCAAGTATTGCAAGTAGGACGGCTATCGTTCCTATTTCTAAGATAATAATCGCCGCAGTAATCGTTGCCAGTGCTTCCGCTTGGTTGGGTTGTTATTTGGCCGCCTTGTAACAACAGATCGTTACAGAGCCGATCGGAATTATAACCGTCATTATTGTATTGACAAATGCCTATTCTTGCTCCACTGCAACCATTAAATGCCTCGGTAGCACATCTAATATTCTGCTGGCCACAAAAGTAAAACCTTCTTGTTCCGCTGCATTGCCACGAAGAGTCATAGCTAAGATCTATGTCCTGATCGGGGTCATACCTGCAAGTACTAAAGTCTCCATAGTTAGAACAAGAATCTGTTTGTGCTTGGGCAAAAATCTGTCTAGGGGCAGAAAATAAAAGAGATATTATAAAGATAAGGAAAAGGAGGAGTTTTAGGGGTAGGGACAGCCTCTCATTCATATAAGTAATTATTACTCTTATTGAACGGGAGCTGCAAGTTCAATCGGTTTGGCGTT
>JBBTXW010000025.1:0-8738 GCA_038062025.1 Patescibacteria group bacterium | reverse complement strand
AGACTTTGGAAACTTGATCAAGTGCCTGTTTCTCTCTTCGGAGACGAACTAGATGTTGGATATCACGCATATTCAATTTTAAAAACGGGTAAAGATTACTCCGGCAATTTTATGCCGCGCCATTTCCAGTCTTTAGCAGAATGGAGAACACCTCTTTATTTGTATAGTGCAGTTCCTACTGTGGCAATGTTTGGTATATCACCCTGGGGTGTTCGTCTTCCTGCAGCTCTCTTTGGAATTCTTGGGGTATGGTTATTTTATTTACTGGTTCGGCAGATTTCCGGAAAAGAAAGTTTGGCACTTTTGAGTGCTTTGGGACTCGCTATTTCTCCTTGGCATGTTCAGTATTCGCGAGCTGGGTTTGAAGTAACACAGATGCTGGCACTCTATGTTGGGGGGATCTACCTCTTTTTGAAAGGATTAAGAGAATGGAAGTACTTGTGGGTTTCTGCGGTGTGCCTTGCACTTACACCCTGGGTTTACAGTACTGCAAAACTTTTTCTGCCGATAACAATCATTATTCTTTTTACAGTTTGGCGAAAAGAAATCTTTAAAGTATCTAAAAAATACTTGATGCAAGCTGTCTTAGCATTTGTTTTGGTTGTTTCCCCTATGGTTTACACGACAATGTTTGGAGGCGGCGCAACAAGATTTAATTACATCTCTGTATTTTCCGACCCAACAATGGTTCCTGAAATTGGAGAAGCACGTCTTCGCGACGCCAAGATGCGAGATCCCAATATAGGTATCGGTGTACAGCCAACATTGTCAGATCGCATATTCCACAATAAATTCACCTGGCTTGGATCTTTTGTCTTCAGAAATTATCTCCAAACTTTTTCCACAGATTTTCTATTTATTCGTGGTGACCCAAACCCTCGACATTCTCCACAAGGAATTGGTCAACTATACAAGATCGAATTCTTCATACTTGTTGCAGGTTTAGCTTTTCTCCTCTTTTCAAAGCTTGATAAAAAGATAAAGGCTTTTGTGGTGTTGTGGCTGCTTCTTGCACCTCTTCCTGCAGCTCTAACTCGCGATGGAGGAAACCACGCAACGAGATTATTTTTTCTTCTCCCGCCCTTGGTGTTTCTTGTTTCGTACGGTGTATGGGGCTTTCACCAGTGGGTTGCAGCAAGATATAAAAAGCTATTCGCAATTTGCTACACTCTTGTACTGCTTGCCAGTTTCGTCTTTTATCAACACTTGTATTGGATCCATCATCCTTGGGATTCTGAGCGCTGGTGGCATGCAGGATTTGAAGACGCAATAAAAACAGCCGCATCCGAGTATCAAAATTACGACAAAATAATAATATCAATGAGTTCTGAACCTGCATATATATTTCTCCTTGGGTGGTCGCAGTTTGATCCTTCGACTTTCCACAAAAACTACATTCAACGTGGAGAGAGCAAGTGGCTTGACTCTGAAACAATCCCGGGATTCGGAAAGATATCAAAACTTGAAAAATATTACTTTGGTTCTGCCGGCGTCGACCTATATAGCCTAGCTGGTGTTCTTCCAGACAACACTTTATATCTAGCAACAGCAAAAGACGTGAATGTAAACTTAATTTTGGAACCGCAAAGACTGCCTTCTGACTTAAAACTTATAAAATCGTCACCGTTCCCGTCCGGTGAGCCAGCATATTACCTTTTAACCAAGAACACACAATAATGAGAACAATCACAAAAATCCTTTTAACCTTTTTCGTATTACGTTTCACCCTCTCGTTTATCACTTGGCACCCTGATATAAATAACCACGTAGATTGGGGAATTAGATTTTTCGAATACTGGCCTGAAAAGTTTTATAGAGCAAACGTTTGGAGTTTTACTTGGCCCAACCAGCCCCCGGGTACTATTTATATGTTTGCAGGAATCCGTAAGCTATTTGAGTGGGTCTTTTCGTTCTTTTGGTCAATTAATATAAGTGTCCCCGCTTTCCCCTCAAATATTATGCTTTTCTTTGAGAAGACACTCTATCAATCGCTTCTCAAGCTTCCCTCAATTCTTGCAGATTTAGGAATAGCTTACTTAATATATAAACTTCTCCAAGAGAAGAAAAAGAAAATAGCAATACTTGGCGCAACCATTTTTCTTGCAAATCCAGTTGTTTGGTACAACTCAACAATTTGGGGACAAACAGACAGCGTTATAAGTTTTTTTGCACTTTTGTCTGTATTTTTTCTTTTACAAAAAAAGATATTTTGGGCATTACTGTTCATTGCACTATCTTTATATATAAAAATTTCACTGATCATCTTTGTGCCGATCTTGATTCTGTTTGCGCTCAAACAAAAGTACTCAATATCTGGCTGGATTGTCGGATTGGTGGGTATTGCCGCAATCTTTATTATCCCCAGCCTGCCTTTTGTCCCGCAGGGCAAAAGTCCATTTGTTTGGATTTTTGAAATTTACAAGGATAAGGTTTTAACCCAGCAATTACATGTAATAACAGCCAACGCCTTCAATCTTTGGGCGGCAATTGCAGGAATTCATGAGCGCCCCGACACAACCTTGCTTGGTCCTTTTCCATATAGAACATGGGGCAATATGCTTTTTGGTTTGTCTTATCTTCCTGCGCTCTTTCTAGTGTTTAAAAAACAAACATTAAATAGCATAGTTTGGGCCCTTGGTTTGGTGTCTTTCTCATCGTTTATGCTTGCAACCAACATGCACGAAAGATATATTTATCCTCTTTTTCCTTACCTCACAATTCTAGTTGCTCAAAACTCAATACTTCTTCCAATTTATATCATCGTTTCTACAATAAGCCTTCTTGGGATGTACAACTTTTGGTGGTTCCCCAGAATTGAGCCGATTGTAAAGATAATGTCTATGGGTGACCGCATTTTACCAAGAATCTTAGGATTAATAAATTTCTTTTCGTTTATTCTCTTCTACAAACGCTTTCTTGCTGTCCTTAAGAAATGAACAAAGTCGGGCTCCTGTTTTTAATAAGTCTATCTCTACTTCTTTATGGTACTTTTCTCAATCGTGTCCCGGTTCACTTAAATCAAGACGAACTTGGATTTTCCCTAAATGCTTATTCAATTGCAAAGTCAGGGTTTGACGAGAACGGAAGATTTTTTCCTGTTTACTTTTGGCATCTTGGGGTTATGTGGGCAACCCCAATTATGACTTACCTAACAGCAACTGTTTTAAAAATCCTCCCGCTTTCCGAGGCAACAATTAGAATCCCAAGTGTTTTAGTTGGGACAACGAATGTTATTTTAATGTGGTTTTTGGCAAAAAGAGTTTTTAAAAGTGAAATGTGGGCTTATGTTTCTGCAATTCTTCTTGCCTTGACACCCGTGCAATTTATTCAGTCAAGAATCCTTTTAGATAATCTTTATCCTGTGCCCTTTGTTCTTGGATGGCTCATATGTTTGCACAAATATCTTGAAGAAAAGAATGTCAAAACATTAATATTGGGAGTATTTCTTCTTGGCGTTGGAATGCACACCTATCATGCTTCAAGAATTATGATGCCTCTTTATTTTCTTGTGACAATTGCTCTAACTTGGAGAGATATCACTAAGAAACTTTGGGTGATCTTATCTACTTTCATCTACTTTCTTCTACCTTTAATACCCTTGATTTTGTGGCTTATTAAATTTCCAGACACACTTTTTACCGATCAAGTAAAGTATGTGGGCATAAATAATTTCAACATTCTACACAGACTGGATGTGTTTATTAACTTTTTCAATCCAGTTTTTTTATTTTTGAAAGGAGATGCAAGTTTAATTCACTCAACACAAAGATCTGGAGTATTTCTTTTGCCTCTTCTTATTTTATTGCCGATTGGGATAGTAAAAGCTTGGGGAAGCAAAGACAAATTCTTAAAACTTCTACTCATTGGGTTTTTTACTTCACCCATTGCCGCAACAATAGCTGGAGACCACTTTAGAATTTCAAGGGCACTTTTTATGATCCCGTTTGCAATCTTACTTGCCACATATGGTGTCAGGTGGTTATTCGCAAAACAAAAAGCGCTCACTATGCTTTTGCTCCTTTTAATCCCTCTTCAATTCGGATTGTTTTGGTACAACTATATGAAAGGATACAGATTCAGGTCGTATCAGTGGTTCAATTACAATATCGGAGGAGCACTTGAATCTGCTGTGAAAAAAAGTGAAGGAAAGGAGAGTATATACCTTGACAAACGGGTGGATTTTATCGAACGCTACTTTAGGTTTTACACAATAAAATTAGACCGTGCGGATTTGCAAGTTAAAGCAAAACTTTTTGACCCATACCATCTTAAGGAACAAAATCTTCCTGAAAAATCATTAGTTGTTGTCCAATTCAATAACGTTGACGGACAAAAAGAACAAATTGGAGAATTTAAAAAGATAGATACAATTTATGAGCCAGATGCTACTTCCCGATTCTTCCTGTTTGAGAATTAAATTGCTACAATTTAAAGATGCGCTTATGGCTTGGCTTAATTATATTTTGTGCGTTTCTTCTTCGCGTGGTCGGCATATCAAACTATCCTATTGGGTTTACTCCCGATGAGGCCTCTTGGGGATATGATGCTTATTCTTTATTAAAAACCGGAAAAGATCAGTGGGGGGAGAGTTGGCCTTTAACTTTTCGCTCATTTGGAGACTTTAAGCTTCCCCTCTATGCATATTTAACGGTTCCATCCGTTGCGCTCTTAGGCCTTGATGAGTTTGCAACAAGACTACCAAATGCCTTGGTTGGGACATTGGCAGTACTAGCCACATATCTGTTAGTAAAAGAGCTCTTTCGGCAATCTCAATTGGAAATTGGAAATTGGAAATTGGAAATTCTAGCAGCTTTGCTGCTGGCTATATCTCCCTGGCATATGACCTTGTCTCGCGGCGCCTTTGAAGCAAATCTGACAACGTTTTTTTTACCTTTCGGTGTATGGGCATTTCTTAAGGCCAAGGAGAATCCGTGGTGGTTGGTGGTATCATCACTCTCTTTTGGCTTAAACCTGTTTTCTTACCACTCGGCGCGTTTCCTTACCCCAGTAATTGTTTTAGCACTGATCTTTGGAAAATATACACTCACGACGAAGTCGCAAGGTTCTGCGAAGCAGGTTCTTATACGTATGAGTGTATGGAAGCACAAGTTGGCAGTCGGGATGTTTGGTGTGTTTTTATTGGCTGCCGTGTACACAATGTTTTTCGGAGCAGGAGCAAGGGGGGCGGATATTGCAATCTTTAATCCAACTGATAAGTGGACTAGTGTTGCGGACCGAAGGTATGAAGCAGTACTCTCTAGCGAGCCAGACATATTTGCTCGTATTTTTTCAAATAAAGCTGTTTACACTTTAAAAACTTTTACTACCAACTACTTTTCTTATTTATCTCCTCAGTTTTTGTTTACTCAAGGGGTTGGGGAGTGGACATATGGAATGATTCCTGGGAGAGGCGTTCTTTATTTTATTGAAGTAGTTTTTATACTAGCAGCTGTATGGTCATACCTAAAAATAAAGAGCAAACCGCTAACACTCATTTTATTGTGGATATTACTTTCTCCTTTACCGACAGCGCTAACAAAAGGTCCCGGATACGCGGGCAATCGTGCGGCTGTTATGATGCCTGCAATACAAATATTGTCAGCTTATGGTGCACTTGTTTTGTGGGATATTGTTAAAAACAAGTGGCCAAGACTTAAAAGATACATACTACCTATCTACCTGTCTACCTATCTACTTTTCTTTGGGTTTTTTCTAGAAGACTATATATACCATGCCCCCAAACATGCAGCAGGGAGCATGCTGTACGGGAGAAGGGAGGCTTTAGAATTTACACAGTCCGTGGAAGACAAATACTCCACAATTTTGGTAAGTAGAACCCTTTCCGAACCCCATATCTATGTTGGTTTTTACAACAAATGGGACCCGGCAGATTTCCAAAAAGAATCACAGGATTGGCTTCGTTACGAAAAAGAGGGTTTACTATTTGTTGACCAGCTGGGAGAATATAAATTAGGAAAGTACGTTTTCCGAAATATCGACTACTTTAAGGACAAAAACCAAAAGTTTACTTTATTGGTTGGCAAAAGTGGTGAGTTTCCTCAAAGCATAAAAACCGAAAAAGAAATAGTACTGCCTGACGGAAAGCCAGTAATTTCTATTGTCTCCATTGTCAATGAAGAAGAGTAAATTATCAGTTGTAATCCCAGCTTTTAACGAGTCGGAAAATTTTCACCGAGGGTCGTTAGATTCTGTTGTAAATTTCCTAAAAAAACAAAAAAATTCCTGGGAGGTAATTCTGGTTGACGACGGTTCAAGCGACAATACAAAGGACCTGCTCTTAAAATTTTCAAAAAAACACAAAGGCTTTAAAGTATTATCGATTCCACATGGTGGAAAAGTTAAAGCAGTAGCAGAAGGAGTCTTTTCTGCCGTTGGCGAGATTGTACTTTTTTGTGATTTTGATCAATCCACCCCAATAAGTGAGATTTCAAAGTTTATTAAAGAGTTTGATGATGGAGCAGATATAGTAATTGGGGCAAGATTAGAAAAAAAAGGCTGGTCGCTTCTCCAAAACTTAAGAAGCACAATCTTCAATTTACTCGTACAAGTAATTGTTTTGCCTGGAATTAAAGATACCCAATGCGGCTTCAAAGCGTTTAAAAATCACATCGCGCAGAAATTATTCCAAGACATCAAAATAACAAAACATTCCGCAAAAGATGGCTATAAAGGGGCATTTGACGTTGAACTCTTGTACGGGGCGCGAAGAAGAGGGTATAAAATATCCACTGTTCCAGTCGGTTGGACATATGTCAAATCTAGCAAATTGTCCCCGCTTGAGCCTATAAAAATGTTGCGAGACATAATAAATCTTCGCCTTGCCTATATTAATCCACATGTTATTCCAATTGTTGTACTTTTGTTGTTTACGATTCCTTCATGGGCAAATATCGCAAAAGTTGGATATTTTCCAATGCACGATGATCTACAATTTTCTCGACAAATTATAGTTGATAAATGTCTCCAAGACGGCCAAATACCCTGCAGGTGGTCAGAAGAGTTGGGATATGGATATGGCTATCCTATGTTTAATTTCTACCCCCCCTTTCCATATTATCTTGGACATATCTTCAGAAGTATCGGAGTTGCCTATATCGACACTATCAAAATAGTTACAGTTCTAAATTTGATTGTTTCAGGTTTAGCAATGTATCTTTTAGGGCAAAAATTCTGGGGAAGGTGGGGAGGTGTATTGTCAGGGATTTTTTATGTTTATGCCCCTTATCACGCTGTTGATATATATGTAAGGGGAGCTATGAATGAGGCTTGGGCCATTGCACTTTTTCCAGCTGTATTTTGGGCAATCTACATATTAATAGACAAAAATCAATGGAAATTTGTCCCTCTCCTTTCTGTGTTCACAGCATTCCTCATGCTATCGCACAACCTGATGCTAATGTTATTTGTGCCTCTGGCTGGGGTTTGGGCTGTGTTTTGGTTGTTAAAAACAAGAAATTTCAACGTACTCCCAAAACTTATTACAAGCGGGGTCTGGGCATTGGGTCTTGCAGCTTTCTTTACTTTGCCAGTAGTTTTTGAACAGAAAAATGCCCACGTTGAAAGTTTAATAATTGGATATTTCAACTACCTTGCACATTTTGCAAACCTTAAACAGCTGTTTATTAGTAGGGAATGGGGGTTTGAGGACTCAAGGTATGGCCCAATCGATGGAATGAGTTTTCAAATAGGGCATTTTCATTGGATAACCTCAGGCATAAGCATTGCGATTGCATTATGGCTTGCAAGAAAAAAACAAGTCGCACTGTCCTTAGTAATTATCTTAATTGCCGGGGCATCACTCTTTTATGCTTTCCTTGCTCACGAACGGTCTTCTCCGTTCTGGGCCATTTTCCCGCCGATACAGTATTTACAATTTCCATGGAGAACACTCTCAATTGTCATCTTCGGAACCTCCTTTTTAGCAGGAAGCTTAGCACTGCTTTCTCCAACATTAAATAAAAAACTAGCTTTATCTTGTTTTATGTTAATAAGTCTGATCACAGTTGCCTTCTACAAGGATTATTTCAAATGGAAAAGCTATTGGCCTTGGGTAACAGATGAGATCAAGCTAACAGGCGAGCTATGGAGGTTACAAACAACGGCAGGTATTTTTGACTATTTACCAATATGGGCCCCCCTTCCTCCTGCAAATCCTCCAAATGGAAACGCAGAAATTGTCGAAGGAGAAGGATCTGTGGAGACAGTATTTAAAAATAGCGTTAAACAAGAATATAAAGTCAAAACCTCTAAAGAATCAATATTCCAAATAAACACATACTATTTCCCTGGGTGGAGATACTTTGTAAATAGCAAAGAGGTCTCAATAAACCCAGAAGATGACGCCGAGCTTGGAAGACCCCGCATACAGCTTTCGGAAGGGCAACACACAGTTCTCGCAAAGTTTACCAGAACCAAAATCAGACTACTCGCGGACACAATTTCACTCATTTCTTGGGTGATATTCTTAGGATGGCTCATCAAGCACTTTCAAAGATTCGTCAAGCTCAAAACAAGCTAATTTGTGGTATCCTGGTTAAAGATGAAACGAATCACTCCCTGGCTAATTTTGGGGATATTAATAAGACTTATTATTATTCCAATAACGCTCCATCCAGACATTCGGGGATACAACTTGGGTGCGTATCTTATTTCAAATGGACACATTTTTAACTTTTACGATTACTTAGGCAATCTCCCGCATACAGACCAACTTATAA
>JBBTXW010000024.1:0-2403 GCA_038062025.1 Patescibacteria group bacterium | reverse complement strand
GGACCCTCAAGCACACCGACAATTACCCGCCGAGGCTTTTTAGGTCGAGTTGGAGTGGCCTTTGGACTGGCTGGCGTAGCAGGAAAAGTTGGCGAGGCTGTGTTCAATCCAGCTCCAGCTACCGCCGATTCACAAAAGAAGTAAACGCACAAAACTTGCCGATTGATTTTGACCTTGAGAGCTAAATACTTTTTTCAAATCTAAAATTGTAGCCGTTTGATATATCTATCTGCCTACACCTACCTCGCTAACATATCTGTCATCCTTATAAATCCTTATCTCCGAACCTTTATCGTAGACTACAACTCCGTTATCGCCTCTGGTTATTCCCAAGGCAATAGAAAGTCCCTGGTCCCGAAGCAACTCTTGTTTCATCGTCACCTACATATCTGCGCCTTTGTCGCATTTCTTCAATTCCTTCAAGTGGTTCGATTGAACGAACGAATACAACATCGGCATTACCTTCTTCTCCAACAACAATCGAAGTCATCAAATATAGTCCCATTATTTGATAAATATACAATTTTCCACCTCTTGAATACTGTATTTCAGTGCGAGATGTGCGTTTGTTTCCAAATGCATGAGAGGCTACATCATAAGAAGGATATGCTTCAGTTTCAGTAATCCTTCCTGAAGTAACAACTCCTTGTCTATTCGTTTCTATTACACATCCAATCAACTGAGGAGCAACGACTATGGAGTTTTGGATATAGAAATCAGAAGACAAAAGATGAAGGTGTTCAGGCATATTTTCTCGCTCAACCATTCAACTAAAGGCTTATTTCAGAAGGAAGGGCGTTAAGCATAAACTCTTCTGGTTTTTCTACAAAAATTATCCTTTTACCTAAAGCTTGAGCATAACCAATTTCAATTAGCGCTGAAGCGCCAACATAGCCCTCTGGGTCACAAACTATTAATGCATCACATTCTTCAATTGAGGCAAGATGATGTCTCTCAAGCTCCAGAGGCAACAATCCTTCTTCACCCGAAAACACCACAAACTCTTCGCCTGGATTTTTAGGTTCAGTAAAGCGAGGACTAAGCACTTCAGTCCCATTCTCTACTAATTGCTTTCTGACCTTCAAAATGTAGTCAAGATGTTTTCTAAACGAACCGCTTATTACAACATGACGGAACTCTTGTCTTGCTGCTCCGTTTATTAAATTAGAGTTAGAAGGAACTATTGTCTCAATCCCATATTTCTCACAAATTGCTTGTGCTAACGCACTACAAGCTCTTGCCCCATGCATCCATGTTGGATTATCGGGCATAAGCCTCTCTAATTCTTTGAGATTAGTCTTTTCGAATACTTCTTTGTTTTTAGAAGAAAAATCTTTTAGGGATATGACTGAAGGATGGTCTTCGTCCTTAAATAACTTATTATCATGAAGTTTGTATTTAGCAACTTGCATATAAGTAAGCTCTCCCCCTGAATAGAGTGCTGTTTTGACTTTATTGTCGAGTTCTGGCAATCTCTCCGATACAAATTTAACGACAATATCTAAAGTAACACCTGATTTCTGGTCGTTAATCTTAGGAAACTCTGTAAGAACAGTTCCAACATCCAAATCAATGTTTTTCGTTTCGATAGCCTCTTTGCCATACATAACAACCAGTTCTGTTGAACCACCCCCAATGTTAATAAGAAGCACTAGCTCGTTTGTTTGATATTTGCCCACTAGTGCGACTTGCAAATAAAAACTTTCTAACTCTTGAGGAATAATATTAAAAAAGAGACCTGTTCTTATGAAGAATTCGTCAACAAAAGCTTTTCTTGCTTCGGGCTCCAATTTTCTATATAAGGCGGTTGCAAAGAGTTTGATAGAAGTCTCAGGATTTTTTTTCTTTACTTCAGCAATTAATTCAAATAATTCCTCTTTGGCTGATTCTGAAATGCCTTTTACTGAGTCAAAATCTGTCTTGAAGGGTATTGAGCGAGCCAGGAGAGGGGAGACGGAGCCAGAGGTATGTTCATAGACCTTTACAGTAGAAGAACCCATATCAATTAAAAGTCTTTTGTTCATTACTTTGTCAACTGTGGCTAGAATATCGGCTATTTTAGCAATTGTCAAATTTTGATTTTAAAAGTTGTATGCCAAGAACGTTAAACAGTGATAAAATAGAGATAGCGTAATTTCTTGAAAATGTAACGACATATGATGACCAAAAGAGAAAAATTTCAGATTCTATCTTGATTGACAGTAGGAAGTAATGTCTTTAGTATGAATGTATGGATGGTGCCAGCCCAATGTACCCAAGGCGACAAGATCGTGACTCCGGATGGGGAACAGGGCTTCTTTTCAGTGGAATTGCTTTAGTTTTGGTTCTCATTGCTTTTTTCTTTCTAAATTACTTCCAAGTTCTTTCCCTCTCCGAACTCTATCCCCAAGCCTTCGGTTGGCT
>JBBTXW010000023.1:0-11791 GCA_038062025.1 Patescibacteria group bacterium | reverse complement strand
AATAATTAGGTTATGTTTACGTCTAATATAGTTTGCAATAGATTCATCTATTTTATTCCCCCCCACTCTAACCGATTTGTGGGCAACAACCCCCCCCAGACAAATGACTGCAGCCTCAGCCGCTCCTCCGCCAATATCCAAAATCATATGGCCCGAAGGAGCAGAGACTGGAATTTTGGCACCAATTGCTGCAGCAAGCGGCTCATCAATCAGGTACGCCGTGCGTGCTCCCGCGCTGAGAGTTGCATCAAGCACCGCACGTCTTTCAACTTGAGTACACCCAGCAGGCACACAAACCATAACTTCAGGCTTCAGGAAAGAAAAACGCGGAGAAACCTTGGCGATAAAATACCTAAGCATCGTCTCAGTTACTTGGTAGTCTGCGATAACACCATCGCGCATAGGCCTCAACGCTTGCAAATTTTCTGGAGTCCGCCCAAGCATCCTTTTTGCCTCATTCCCAACTGCAACAACCCGATTTTCCTCAACAGAAACAGCAACAACCGTAGGTTCGTTTGCAGCCAAACCCTGCCCCGCAACCCAAACGAGAGTATTTGCGGTACCTAAATCGATGGCGATACGCTGTGACAACATTTGATATCTTCTGAAGTATTCCTCGAGGCAGTAGAGGTTATTCGCAGTATATCAACAAGCAACACTTTGTAAACTTACTCATACTAGATCAACTATCCACCTCAAAAACTTACCCAAAAAAAGGCAGAGAAGAAAAAGAAAAATTTCGGCTAATGTGTTAAAATTAGCTCTAGCGGGGTATGGCGCAGAGGTAGCGCGCACCGTTCGGGACGGTGAGGCCGTTGGTTCAAATCCAACTACCCCGAAAGGGATGTCCCCGTAGCTCAATGGACAGAGCACAGGTTTCCTAAACCTGCGATGAAGGTTCGATTCCTTCCAGGGACACAATTATTTTACCTCAAACTAACCGCATACAGGTTCCCCACAACTTCCCCCCCCGCTCCGAGGTTTGTCAGAATCAAAAGTCTTGATGTATTTGGTAAAGGAATTGCAAACGGCGCAGTATATGGCCCGGCATATACAGTTTGTGGATTTGTTCCGTCATAATCTTGGATTAGAATTTTACCAGACTCTGTCAAGATCAAGTGGTTCGAGGTTGGAAACCATGAGATCAGTGTATTCGGCGAATCAGATTTTCCGATTTTCAGATTATCAGATACTCTGACGCTCCGAGTTTTCTGACTCCCCTGAGCTGCAGATTCTGATGCCTCCTCAAAAAGTGATTTTGCCCCCGCCAATTCCCCAGAAAACACAAGAAAATTCTTATCTTCCTTCAGATCATACACATAAGTATTTCCTGACTTTACAGCTCTCTCCTCATTTTGCGTTGAAGACCCCGGCAAAGAAATAGCCAAGCCTTCCGGAATCAAGAATTCAGCTTTGGCAGTATAGAAAACCTTATTTTTGTCTGGTGAAAATTCGACCTTTTGATTTTTCAATAAGTCTCGCAAGGTTTTGGGGAGCTTTTCAAACTTTTCCATGTATTTTTTATCAGATTCCTCCTGCCAATCCTTTAAGGTTTCGGAAAGTGCAAGGGAAGTAATGGGGGCCAAGGCAGTAGGTGGAGTTGGAGAATTCACATCTAGTACCGAAAACCCCTGAGAAGACCTTACCAAGAGCTCACGAGAGTCAGGAGACCATGCCCAAGATAAATCTGTAGGGTCAACGCTAGCAACCCGCCTGGGGTCTCTTGAAAACCCGATCGGCAAATCCCCAAGCTCCATTACCCAAATCCCAACTTTCTCTTCATCTGCCTTCTCAGAGATCGGAACTCCATACGCAATTTTAGTCCCGTCTTCTGACAAAACCGGGCCAACTGCCCCTGCAAAAGTTAAAGCAGAAAGGCTTGGAGCCGCAGGGAAAAGGGATACATCAATTTTTGTAACTTCCTCTTTTTTTATTGTTATAGTCTTCTTCCAAGTTAAAAATCCTTCTTTTTTAAGTTCAATCTCATACCTATCCGGAGGGAGAGAAATAGTTGCGTTTGTAGCAGATTCCAGTTTCCCGTTCACCAAAACCTGAGCACCGTCCGGAGAGGAAGTCACAACAAAAAGCCCAGAAGGGCGAAATGTTAGAGTTTTTGTATCGAATCTATACCCCTTTGCAATTTGAATAACAGCATAGCCCACCCCTAAAACAAATAAGCTTGTGAGCAGAAAAAGAAGACCCCTGACCCGTGTCATAGCGTAAGTATACATTAGAAAAACTCTAATATCTAAACTCTAAATCCTAAACAATTTCAAAATTCAAGTTTTAAATTTCAAACATTTGTGCTTAGATATTATTTAGAATTTGGTGCTTAGAACTTAGGATTTACAACTCAAGAATATCTTGGAACCTCTTAGATTCACTATATGGTCCCACAACCACCATCCTTAGCTTTCCAGGCTCAAAAAGTCTACCGGCCACACGAACCAGGTCCTCAACACCCACCCTATTCACACCACCCACAACTTCTTCCACACTCCTCCCACGTCCCTCCAAAAGCTCATCCTCCCCAACAAAATCGCTCACAGTTTCAGTATCCTCCAGGCTCAAAATAAATTTTCCTTTTGTATATTCTTTTGCTTTCTCAAGTTCCGACTGTTCTAATTTGTCAAATTGGACAAATTCTCCCATAACAACCCTTATAGCCTCCTCCACCTTTTTCAAATTAACACCCATTCTAACCCCCAAATACCCAGCGTCTGTATAATCCTGATGCACACTATTGATATAGTAGGCCAAGCCCCGTCTCTCCCGAACCTCCGTAAACAGACGCGAAGACATCCCGCCTCCTAAAATTGCTGCTAAAACAGCCTCAATATATCTATCCTTACTCCCCAAAGGACTTGCAGGGAAGCCTAAAAAGATATGGGCTTGTTCTGTCTTTTTAGTAATTAACTTAACCCGATCTAACCCGAGGGGTGACGCGCGCAAGAGGGGCTCCCGCGAAGGGGCCCCTTGTGGGTTTTCGTGGGAGAAGGCGCGCGGCAGGACCACGAGGGCGGTAGATTCCACGGCAAGACCCCCACCATTAAAATATTCCTGGGTCAAGCCTTTAACTTCGGCTAGATCAAACTTCCCCGCAACCGCCACAACCATCCTCTCCGGACGGTAAAACCTCTCTCTAAATTCACTAAATTCACTTTTTGTTAACTTTGTCACTGTCCCCCTCTTTCCAGCCACATCATGCTCCAAATCACTCCCCAAAAACACTAATTCTTCAAATGCACTGTAGGCTCTTTGTGGCGGCAAATCTTCATACATTTGAATTTCAGAAACTATAACTCCCTTTTCGCGCTCAATCTCTTTATGGTCCACAATTGGATTCCAAACCATGTCGGATAAAAGGTCAAAAGCAAGTTTTATATGGTCTTTCCCGCTTTTTAAGTAAAACGATGTCCTTTCTTTCGAGGTTGAAGCATTTATCTCTGCTCCTATAGAGTCGGCAGCGCTCGAGACGGCATGAGCAGAAGGGTACCGACTAGTACCCTTAAAAACCATGTGCTCTAAAAAATGAGCAAGCCCATGCGTATTTTTGGTTTCGTGTCTTGACCCTGCGCCAACAAAAACTTGTACAGTACAAGACTCAACTCCGGGCACAGAAGCAGAAATCAACCTCAGACCGTTACTTAGTACATCTTTTTGTATCTTCATAATTTAGCTTCACCAAGAATACTTTAGGTAGATTTCCTAGCAGTTTGATATATTAGATTACATTTTTTCCGGAGCAAAGATTCCCAAAAGCCCCAAACCATTCCTAAGAATTGTGCCAACAACCTCAGTTAAGACAAGCCGTAAATCTTTTTGTCCACCCTCTGCCTCCAAAATTCTGTGTTTGTTATAGAAAGCATTGTACTTTTGTGCAAGATCAATAACATATGTCGCAACCAGGTTTGGGGCAAGATTTTCTGCCGCAGCAGAAACAACCTCAGGGAATTTGTAAAAAGTACGCAAGAGAGCAAGCTCTTCTTGCGACATGTCTACCGTCAACCGTCTACCGTCTACGGCCGTAGACGGTAGCCCGTAGTCTGTGGACTTCTCAAGCACACTCTGTGTCCTCGCATACGTATACTGGAGATATGGTCCCGAATCCCCTTCAAAACTTAAAGATTTGTCAAAATCAAAAATAATGTCTGTTCCAATCGCACTTTTAAGAAGCGTGTACTTTACAGCTCCCACCCCAACCTTCTCGGCAGTCTCCTCATCCATTTCAGGATAGGCTTGCAAAAGCCTTTTTTTTGCCTCATCTAGCAACGACTCACCGCCAATTACACCCCCAGCTCTTGACGACATCTTGCCAGTTGGCAGACGAACCATCCCATGAGCCACATGTTTTACCTTTCTCCCCAATTCTGGGTCAACCGACCCTAAAGCAGCGATTATAACCTTAAAATATTCCTTGATCTCGTTTCCCGTAACGATATATGAGTGCGTATATGGAAAATCTTTATATTTTGTCTGGGCAAGTCCAAGATCTTTAGCCTCATAAGTCGGTAGCCCTTGCGAGTTTATAAACACACGATTGTGCAAACCGTGTTTTTCACCCGGAAAGATAATTGCCCCATTACTCTCTTCAAAAACTCCGTCTTTTAAATGCTCTTTGACCAATACTTCCCCAACCCTGCCGGTATCTCGTTCAAAATAATAAAAATCAAACCGAGTATCCAACCGTTTGTAAATTTGCTCAAACGCGTCCAGAGACCATTTCCTGCCTGTTTCGTAAAGCTCTTTTATCTCGGGATCAAGATCATATACCTTCTTATTCAGAGCAATTATCTCTTCTTTCGCTGCTTGGTCTTCCTCATACGCCTTTGCACCCAAAGCATACGCTTCACCAAGGTGTTTGGTCCGCACATCAAGTGGTTCATTTTTTACATCTTCGATTCGCCATTTGCCATTCCACAATATGCCATATATTGCCTTTGCCACATGCAGCCCCACATCCCCCTGGTAATTTGCCCGCTTAACCTCTGGACCTTGGGATTCAAAAAGTCTGGCCAAAGATTCCCCAACCGCGTTTGTAAACAAATGCCCGACATGGAACTCCTTGAAAGGATTTGGGTCTGTGTATTCAATTATTATTTTCTTCCCCTCCCAAAGTTTGCTTTCTCCAAACTGTTCATCATTAACAGATTGCATCAAACTATCAAGAAGTACCTCTTTCTTGATAGTAAAATTTATAAATCCCGGCGGAGCAACCTCAATTCGCTCGCAAATAGCTTGTAGCAAATCGTTTTTAGACAACTGTATTTTTATATATTCCGCAAATTCAAGTGGAGATTTCCATTTGCCATTTGCTATTCGCCATTTGCTATCACCAAAGGCGACCAAAGCTACATTCGTGGCATAGTCTCCATGTTCAGGAACCGTCGGGTGGGTCAACTCAACCTCAACGCCCCCACCCACAACATCCTCAATTGCTTTTTTAATCTTCTCAGCATAGTCAGAGCGTGTCCAATTCATACAACCTATTGTAGCCTTTTTTACTTTAATACAAAACACATAAACTGCTTATTGTATGAGGCCTAAAAGCTGGTCATTGTTGTAACGGCCGTGTTAACAATGTCCCAACCGCGGGATCAGAAGATTCGACAACAACCACCCAAGTATCAATTAGTGTAACGGCCGTGTCAATAATGGTTAATTACGGCAAAATCGTGCTTCAAATAGTCCAAGAACGTGGCGAAATAAGGCATTCGCATTTTATTCGACCTCCCATTCTGCTGTCTAACCAAACTCGTCAAAAATTGGTGTAATCTTCTTCGGAGTGTATCAACCAACCTCGAAACGTTTGTACACAATCTATACACAAATTGTGGAAAACTTACCAAATGGGTATTGACAAGTTAATGGCCCTATTAATATAGTAAACACAAGCTTTTAAAACTTGGGGGAAACCCTAGGGTTTGAAGCTAAAACTGCCCAATGTACCGACTGTCCTTGGCAACTCAAATTTTGCCGATGTCGGCATAACCGGCAACTTAACAGTTGGACTACTCTCTATAGAATCCGTCATTGCGAGCGGCAGCGAAGCAGTCTCTTCGACTTCTCTTAATGTCCTTGGCACCCTCAAGTTCCAAACCCTATTCGGAGATGGCGTCCAAATAGACCAAAAAGGAAACTTATGGGAGTACAGCAGTGTTATATATAGATGGGATAAGCAGGAATAGTACAGCTAGTAGCTGTACTTTAGCTGCTGACAACAGCAAAAATCTGGAAATAGCCAGAAATAGCAATGCAGGAAATCAGTTCTTTAATGGTCAGATTGATGATGCCCGTATGTATAACTATGCTCTAACCCCGGTACAAGTGAGAGTCTTGTATAACAACGGAGTAGTAAACTTTTCTCCATCCACTGGAGCTCCTTAAAGACTGGTGGAGTATAAACTTGTAACGGGGTAGCTATCCGTTTCGGCCCGTTAACTGGATCGCCTTAACTATAACAATTATAGCCGTTATAATGATTATAAATATTATATGAATACTTCCGAAGCTGGTGGCTATAAATCTCTTCCCTTCTTCAAACAAACGGAGATCATCTACGATTTTACCGTAGAGTTTGTCAAACTTTATATAGACTACAAGTCTCGTACAAAAGATCAAATGGAGCAAGCTGCCAGGTCGGGCAAGCAAAACATTCCGGAAGGATATTTGCAAAAAAGTTTAGAGGGTAGAATTAAGCTCGTTGGAGTAGCAAGAGGTTCTTTGGAAGAGCTCTTAAATGACTACTTAGACTTTTTGAGACAAAGAGAACTAAAACTCTGGGAAAAAGATTCTTCTGAAGCCCAAGCTGTAAGACGGCTTGGGTATAACCATTATAAAACTTATAAAGATTATAAAATTTATATTTCCAACCCTGAAAAAGCTGGGAACGCAATGGTTTGTCTTATTAACCAAACCAATGCCCTAATTGACCAAAAACTTCGTTGGATGGAAGAAAAATTTATTAAAAACGGAGGATTCCGGGAAAACTTATTTAAGAAAAGGTTGGATTATAGAACCAAAACTTAATTTTTATTTCAAATTATCACCGGAGGAGCTGTAAGGTTTGCACCAGCACAGGCAGTCCGTGATATAGTTGGAATATGGAAGTAATCTTTTTCAATTCTACCATCAAAAATTATCTTGACTCCTTAGAAAAATCCTCCAAATCAAAATCTTCTAAATATATAGACTTACTTGAAAGGTTTGGAAACACGCTCGGAATGCCCTACTCCCGAAAAATATCACACAATCTCTACGAATTGCGCATTAGAAGTCAACAGGAAATCCGCATCCTCTGTTGTTTTTATAATCAGCAAGCGGTTATTGTACATGCTTTCGTTAAAAAATCTCAAAAAACACCCCGCAAAGAAATTCAAACCGCTTTACGAAAAATTGCTCTCTTGACATAATATAACATATCTGATATATTGCCTTTATGGAAAAGTTTGAACCAATCAAGTGGAAAGATGTCAAAAAAGAATGGCTAAAAGACCCCGAACTAAAAAAAGCATACGATGCTTTGGAAGTGGAATTTAGCATCATTGAACAAGTTATTAGAAAAAGACTAGATCACGGCCTAAGCCAAAAACAACTAGCAGAAAAAATTGGAACCAAACAATCCGCTATTGCAAGACTCGAAGGCGGAAATGCAAATCCTTCTGTTGCTTTCCTGAAAAAGGTGGCAACAGCCTTGGGTGGTAAACTTCAGATTTCAATATGAAGGCCAGATTGATGTAAGTTAAAATTGAAAATTAATGCCTAAACTTTGGCGCTATCTCTTTGCTCTCCTGCTTTGCAGTCTGATCCTCACCTCTCTTGCACTTACTCCGCTCCTGGACAACCGCCTCCATATTGTCTTTTGTGACGTTAGTCAAGGCGACGGAATTTTAATCTATAAAAAATCCGTACAAATAGTTTTGGATGCTGGACCAAAACCTCAGGCTTTCCTAAAATGCATGTCAAAACATATTCCATTTTGGGATAGAACGATAGAGTTAGTAATACTTTCAAACCCCGACCGAGACCATTACGGAGGTTTAACAGAAGTTTTCAAAAGCTACAAAGTAGAATCTTTTGCATCCCCCGGCATAAACCGCGACGACCAAGGCTTCAAAGTCCTTGAAAATGCTGTAGTAGCAGAATTTATTCCGCGCAAACAAAAGCCAATCGCGCTAACCAGCGGTCAAACAATCAAGATCGGTGAGGTCACACTCGACACCCTCTGGCCGACTTCGGAGTGGTTAGCATCCCAAACCAGCCATATAGCCATACAGCCATCTAACAATTCTCAGGTTCTCGGCTCCTTCACCCCCCTCAACTCCGATTCTGTAAACCTCACCTCCCTCGTGCAACACCTATCCTATGGTTCGTTCGACGTCCTCCTAACAGGCGACATTGCCCCACCCGCATCATACGTATTAGCGAAATTCATTTCGCGCCCCGTAGATGTCCTAAAAGTCCCCCACCACGGCTCCAAGAACGGCCTGACAGAAGATATGCTCGATTCCGCAAGGCCTGGCCTTGCAGTAATCTCCGCCGGCAAAAACAACCGTTACGGGCACCCGCATAAAGAGATATTGGAAGCGTTAGAAAATAGAGGCGTTAGGACGTTAGGCACATATGATGTGGGAGATATTGAAATAATAACTGACGGCAAAACCTGGCAAGTCCAAACCGAAAGTAAAACAGCTTTTAGCCTAGATTGGCTAAGAGAAAAAATTCTCTCAAATTTTAAATCCCTTCTTCCAGAACCTCATGCTTCGCTTTTATCAGGAATAGTTTTGGGTACAAAATCCAGCCTCGATTCTGAATTTTTTGAAGCATTGCGTAAAACTTCTACTCTACATATCATCGTTGCCTCGGGAACAAACGTAGCACTCGTGGGGGGAGCAATACTAAGAATATTTCCGCCATATATCGGCAGAAAACAATCAACCATTTTAACCATTCTAGCCATTTGTCTTTATGTTCTCCTTGTCGGCCTTGAACCACCCATCATTCGCGCTGCAATAATGGGGACAATTGGATTTACTGCACTCGCCCTGGGACGCGAGTCAAACGCTATCCGCGCATTATTAATATCGGCCGCGCTCATGCTTCTTGTTTGGCCTCAGTGGATCAGTGATTTGTCATTTCAATTAAGTTTTTTGGCTACATTAGGTGTGATCGTACTTGGCAATCCAATTAGTCAAATTAGACCAATTAGACAAATCCCTAATATTTTTAAAGAATCCGTCGCCACCTCCCTAGGGGCACAAGCCGCCGTAGCGCCATTGATTTGGCTTCACTTTAAAGAGTTTTCCGCAATCGGTCCGGTTGTAAACGTCTTGGTTCTGTGGACCATCCCGTTTATCATGGCCGGAGGCATGCTTCTGGGTCTAATTAGCCTAATTAGTCCAATTAGACTTATGTCTTATCCAATCGCCTGGTTCCTCTGGCTACCTCTTGAGTACTTTGTAAGAGTGGTAAATCTTTTTTGATTCCGCAAGGTGAGACCTTGCGGAACTTTATGGACATGCTAATATAAGTTATACCCTCACGAAACGTTATCAAGGAATATCTCGAAAACGGCTATTATCACATATATAATAGGGGTGTTGAGAAACGATTAATCTTTCAAGATGAGCAAGACTATGGAGTATTTTTAGGGTATTTAAAAGAATACCTTCTCCCGAAAGATGTAGTAGAACTCCAAAACAGACTTGGAAACCCAAGCACTCCCTGGCCAGAAAAAGATAAAATACTAAGACTCTTGAAATTAAACAATTTCTTTAACGAAATTAAACTCCTCGCCTACTGCTTAATGCCCAACCATTTCCATTTTCTTATTAAACAAAATAGCAATAGCTCAATCGATTCCTTTATGCAATCGTTTGGGACCCGCTACACTATGTATTTCAACAAGAAACATAAACGTGTCGGACCTCTCTTCCAGGGAGTTTATAAAGCAGTCGGAGTAGAAACCGATGAGCAGCTTTTACACCTTTCCCGGTATATCCACAGACAAGCGATTCTGCAAGGTGAGACCTTGCGGAATCCGCCACAACCTTCTTCTTATCTGGAATACCTGGGAACGCGCAATTCCAATTGGATTTACCCACAAGAGGTTCTTTCTCTCTTCCTTAAAAACTCCTCCGCTGCATCATACGAATCATTCGTTCTGCAACAAGACTATTCTCCCTCAATTGCAAATCTTCTGATAGAAGACGAAGATTTCTGAATCTGCAAGGTGAGACCTTGCATAGTTAGAGTGCAGTTATACTCGACTTGATTTTCTCATAAACACTCTTTGGCACAATTTTTCGAGTATAAACCTCCTCAACATTCGAGTACGGTCTTCCTGAAATTATCGCCTGAGCCCTTACCGCTCCAATCCCGGGCAGACCCTCAAGCTGCCCTTGCGAAGCAGTATTCAAATTCAGCAAACCGTCTACCGTCAACGGGCTACCGACTACAGCCGAACCACCTGCCGCAGACCGTGGACTGTAGACTGTAGACACCTCGCCTTGGCGAGGAATGTATATCTTCTGTCCATCTTGAACCCTCGCCGCTCTATTTAGGTTTTTTGAAACCCACTCCCGATCCGCGTTTGCCGACAACCCTCCCGCAAGGACCAACACCTGATCTACTCTATCCCCCAAATTTACCTCATAAACTCCTGGATTTTCCACCGCTCCCCCTATCTCAACAACCATCTTTTGCCCGTTAGCACTCACCCCAGCAATCTGCGAATTATCAAGAATCTCAACCTTCGCAGGTTCAAAAACACCTGTAGAAAACACAAATACACCCACACCGATTAGCAAAACCCCGAGCAAAGTGCTAATCACTACAAACCGGTTGTGGTAAACCCAATCTTCAAGATTAGGTATAAAACTCTTGACTACCATTTAACCATTTAGCTATTTGTAACGAAATTTATCAACTTCCCCGGAACAAATATCACTTTCTTTATGTCGCCTGTGAGATGTTTTGAGATATTTTGATCCGCCTTTGCTAAAGCTTCTACCTCATTTTGCATTTGGCATTTAGCATTTGGCATTTTTATTGTCCCTCTCAATTTCCCATTAACCTGCACGGGTATCTCAACTTCCTTCTCGACGATCAAATCGGGATTATACTCTGGCCACAGCTGTTGATGGATAGAGTTAATTTTCGAATTTCGTGCTTCGAATTTCGTGCTTCCGAAGGATTGTTGACACAATTCTTCGGTCATATGCGGTGCAAACGGTGCCAATAGCAAAAGTAGTGTCCTTTTAGCCTCCTCCAACTCAGCACATCTGATGACTCCTGTATCCCTTGGTTTTATAGCCCCCCCACCTTCTTTCAAACGAGCAAGTAGCTCCTGCAAAAAGTTTACATACTCCATCAACGCGGCTATGGCCGTGTTGAACTTTAACTCTTCTATATCTTCCGTCACCCGTTTTATCGTTTGATGTATTCTTTTATACACTTCACGGCTATCCGATTTATTGGAAATTGGAAATTGGAAATTGGAAATTTCATTCACAAGTCGCCAGACTTTGTGAATGAACCTATTCATTCCCTCAACCCCAGTCAAACTCCAGGGCTTCATTGCATCAAACGGCCCCATAAACATCTCATACATCCTTAAAGTATCTGCTCCGTACTTAGGAATTACATCATCAGGAGTTACAACATTCCCCCACCTTTTGCTCATTTTTCGCGAGTCAGGACCCAAAATCCAGCCTGGGGCGCGCAATTTCAAGAACGGCTCCTGCCCAAGAGATTTGTCAATCAACCCAACGTCTGCCATAAACTTCCAAAA
>JBBTXW010000022.1:8252-26748 GCA_038062025.1 Patescibacteria group bacterium | reverse complement strand
GCCCAAGCTGGCGACCATGCCGCGTTCGAGGCTATCTTCACCCTGTATGGACCACCCATCTTCAAATACCTTTGCGGCCTCACAGGCAGCGTGGAAGACGCCAACGACATGACCCAGGACACCTTCCTCAAAGCTTACCTTGGCATCGGACAAACTGACGAGGATTTAAAAGAAAAAATTGGCCCCTGGCTATATCGGATAGCAACCAACGTTGTACGGGACGAAATGCGCCACAGAAAACTTGTCAAGTGGCAGCCCTGGGAAGAATTTGTTGCTGTATTCCACCCAAGTCAAGTTGCCAAGGACGTCCCTGAGCGTGACATTATCGATAGAGAAAATACAGAAGAGGTTCAACTTATACTGGACAAGATGTATCCAAGATATCGCATGGTTTTAATTTTGCGCGAATACCATGATCTTGCCTATGAAGAAATTGCTGAAGTACTCAACATTACAGAAGGCGCAGTTAAGTCGTTGATTGTCCGAGCCAGAGAACAATTCAGGCAAGTTTACGCCAAAGTGGAACGCCAACCTATGGGGAATCTTGTACCCATAAAAGACGGCAAAGGAAGAGGCCGCCATGTATACAACGACAGACGTTCAACAGGCGTGAGATTCAGCATAACAAACCCTTTTGCTGGAATAATGAGTCAAGGCAGGCAGGAGTAAGCTCTTCGAAACTTTCTACAACAAGGTTCGCCTATGCATCCTGTGTCTCGTGTGTCAACTGGCTAGAAGAATAGTCCCATCAAGATCAAAAATAACAGCTGAATATGCATATTAATTATTTGTATATGATCTTAACTCTGTCGGAAGCAATGGTTGCTTCTTCCCCGCTTGTAGACTTGATTTGAACTTTGTATGTATTTTTTCCCGCCCACAGCGGCAATGGTTGCGAACTTACATTCGTGTAATTTGCGCTATTTGCGGACAGCTCACTTAAAGACACAGCAATTCCATTCGTCACATCAAACAATCGAACAAAAACTTCCCCATTCGAGTTCCCGATTTTAACCGACCCATCCCAGTAAAAAGCTGGCGAACTTCCATAGGCGTCCGTATCTACCTCAACTTGTCCCGGCACATCCGTCCAGTCCAAGCTCCTTGTTGAAAACGTACTCCCAATTGGAACATATGTTGTCTTTGTAGTTCCACTTCCGCCCCCAACTGTGCTCCCACTCTGCTTTGCAGAAACAGTCGCCAACGCCTCTGCAACTTTTTTATCAATCTCCTCCTGACACTCTTGTCCGCAACGATCAAGAATATTGACCCCAGGAATTCTATCAACAACTTGGGCAACCTTTTGGTATGCCCCGGGAACCAAAGTCTTGTGGATCCAAATTGTGTAGCCGGCAAGAAGAATCAAACCAATAATCAAAATCTCCTTAATCCCAACATCGTGTATTTGAAAAAACTTTTTCATCTGAGCAATGTATTAGCGCAATTCATTGCGCGCACTAAAGTGCGCTATTACTTCTTCCGTCGCACATCCGACCCAAATTTCGTCGTATCCGAAACCTCATATCCCAACTTTTCTATCTCTTGTCTTATTTTATCTGCTTCCTGATATTGGTTTACCCTCCTGTACTCATTTCTCTTGCGTACAAGCTCTTCAACCTCCTGAGGAGTCCTTTCAAATTCGGGTTTTGGGGGAGCTTTGTCCAAACCCAAACCTAAAACTCGATCAAAATCCAATAATAAATCAAGTTTGTCTTGTGGGGGCAAATTGCTCTTTGCCGCTTCCCACGCAATTGCCAAGACTTGCGGAATGTTAAAATCGTCTTCCAGCGCTTTCCTAACTTCAGAAAGATACTCTTGTCTTTTGTCTTCTTTTCCTCCCGTCACCATGCTAGATTCTTTATTTTGCCGTAGACTATAGACAATAGACAGTAGACGTTTGTATGCCACACCTGCTGCCTCCAAAGCATCCCATGTAAAATTCTGTTTTGAGTGGTAGTGTGCCTGCAGGAAAAAGTAGCGCAAAGCCAACGGATCGCAGCCCCTATCTGTAATTTCTGAAAGCGCATACCCTGTCCCCTCACTCTTTGCCATTTTCTTGCCATCCACAGTTAAATGTTCATTGTGAAGCCAATAGTTTGCCAAAGGAGCATCATTTGCACTCTCAGATTGTGCAATCTCATTTGTGTGGTGAATTGAAATATGTTCAACCCCACCCATATGAATATCTATCGTGTCACCAAGCAAACTTTTGATCATGGCTGAACATTCAATGTGCCACCCCGGAAAGCCAACGCCAAAAGGCGATTCCCACGTCTGGAGCGCCGTCGAGTGTACTCCAGTTTTAAAAAACCAAAGCACAAAATCTTGTGAGTTCTTTTTCTCAGGATCCTGCACCTCGCCGGAACCAGCGCCCTCACGTGTTTCTTCAAGGTTTTGCTTATTCAGCTTGTTATAGTCTTTTGCGCGCGAAACATCAAAATAGACCGCTTTTTGTGTAATATACGCATAACCTTTATCAATCAACACACCAATCATCTCCTGGATTTGTGGAATATAGCTCGTGGCACGTGGCATGTGGGTTGGAGAAAGAACATTCAACGCTCTAGTATCTTCTTCAAAAATTTTTATGTACTTATCTGCAATCTCCTGTGGAACCTTGCCCTCTTGCTTTGCACTTTTATCCATCCGGTCCTCCCCAGTATCTGCATCTCCCTGGTTGTCCCCCAAAAGATGCCCTACATCGGTATAGTTTCGAACAAAAGTTACATCGTTTCCAAGGTACTCCAACGTGCGCCGAATCAAATCGGCCATTACCATTGCCCGCATGTTCCCAATATGCTGGGTCCAATAAACCGTCGGCCCGCATTGGTAAAAAGAAACCCTTCCCTCCTTTATCAGCTTAAACTCTTCCTTAGCTCTGGTTAATGTGTTATAGATCTTTAACATGTTGCGCTACAATCATTCTAGTCGAAACTAGCTTCAAACACAAAAATGGTGTAGACTATGGGGATAAAACTCTAAAAAGGAGCCCTTTAACAATGACGCCTGACCCATTGCTGATGTCAATAGTAGCAATAATCCTCGGACTAATTGTCTGCGGAGGCGGGGGCCTTCTGGTCGGCATGGCCGCCCGATATTCCAAACTCTTCCACGCCCCAGAAGCAAACCGTGTCGTGGTGATCACAGCCATTCTCACCCTAGGCTTTGCTGTATCTCTAGCATATACCATCCACATAGCTTGGGCAGGTGCCCTGATAGCTACAGCAGGCTTTATGACCTTCTGTGGCTACAAAGAGTGGCCATACTTCGGCGGGCGCAGTAAGAATAGCTTTCATTCCACCAAAATCCACCCAAACTGAAAGGAGTTCAAACATGTCGCTAATCGTAATTCCACTCCGCCTCGTGGCCGCAACAGTCCTAGCTTTTGTTGCCGGCGCCTGCGGCACTGTCACTATCACTAGCGTAAACGACAAGGACGTTCGCGAAAGAGACATTGTCCTCTGTTGGTCATTGTGCTCAGTGGCAACGCTAGGGTCCTGGACTGCTCTATTCGGGTGGTCTATGCATCCAGCAATTCGCTACCCCTGCTTTCTCGTCACATCAGTTGCCGCACTTGCTGGCATACTACTAGCTAACAACGAGTAGACAAACCGCTGGTCTTCGCCCCCGCTTTTGTGTTTCGCAAAAAACACACCTGTCGGGGGCTCTCTTTTGCTTCAGCCTTGCAAGGCCAGGCCTTGCAAGCCTATTGACTTGGGGTTTTCGCAATTTCTCTTGTCTGACTTTTATCTGCCGCACTCGCAGTCTTTCTTCCCCTCTTAATTCCCATTGCAGAAAGCATTCTTTCTTTCAAACTTCCCTTGCTGTTCGCATCCGCAGGGGTGGCCGCATTTTTCTGGGCTAACGCTTTTCTGTTTTTTAGTTCTTTTGTTTCTCTGTTCTTTTGTAATTCCACTTGTTTTTTCTGTTGATGAATTTGTGCCAACCTTTCTTTTAGAGTTGGGTAATTGCTTTTCTTAAAGGCTTCATCTTGCTCACACAGTTTTTCTAAAGCATCGTGGCCCGGAATTGGATTGTGAAGTTCTGGTTTAAATTGGTATCCGCCGACTTGTTCTCCGGCAGCACGGATTATTTCGGAAAGCTCGTTTGACTCTTGTTTTTGAGCATCTACGTTTTCAAAGCCCTTAACTAGAGCTTTCGGTCGAGGTTTGGAAGAAACAGTTGGCAAGGGTTGTGCAGGCATAGAATGGACGTTAGGGCGTTGGAACGCTAGTAGCGTTAGACTAACTTTTTAATCTTAACACCTCTCTTATAGGAAATGTAGCTATTTATTTGTTTAGCTAAACCTGTGTACTCTTCGAATAGTTCTTGTGCTTCTTCTTTAGCACAATAGTCCACATCTCTTGCTACCAATAATTGTGTTTAGACTTCATATAAAGATCCCCTTGAGTCAATCAAAAAATGAACAACATCATTAATATGAAACCGTCCGTAACTCTCAGCAATACAAGACTCAACCGAAACTGCCGCACGCCTTAATTGACTAGTAAGCCCATAAATCTCCTCTCTCGGAAACTTTTTAGTAAGCTCATAAATTCTTATCGTAAGTTCGTGTGCTTTTTTCCAAATTCTAAGGTCGGTGAAGTCTTTTCCTGCACTCATGTTTTATTCTAACGTCCCAACGCACCAACGTCCTATCGTCCTCAAAATTCCCTTCTTCCTTCAATCGCATACTTTAAAGTTACATCATCTGCATACTCTAAATCGGCTCCAGTTGGCACACCAACACCCAATCTTGTAATTTTTAATTTAGAATTTTTAATTTTTAATTCTCCTATTTGTCGCTTTATATACATCGCCGTTGCCTCACCCTCCATGGTTGGATTGGTCGCAAGAATTATCTCGCTAATATCTCTGTCACTTACTCTGTCTACAAGTTGTTTAATAAATATCTCATCCGGCCCGATGTTCTCCAAAGGATTTATCACCCCATGTAAAACATGATAAACACCCCTATATTTCCCCGACCGCTCAAGTGCTAGCAAATCCAGGGGCTGCTCAACAACCATCACCTTGCTTTTGTCTCTTGTGGAATCACTGCACACCAAACATGGGTCAGACTCCCCAACGTTTTTACAAATCGAACAAAGGACTGTGGATTTTTTCAAGTTTTCCAAAGAAGAAGCAAAATCCTCAAGCTGTTCTTGGGGAACGTGGAGAAGATAAAAGGTTAATCTTTGGGCAGTTTTTGGCCCAATTCCTGGAAGTTTTTCAAAAGACTCCGATAAGTTTCGAACAGCTTTGGGCAAACGCATATATCCCGTATTTTACCATGCAGTACGAGTGGTGGTACACTACAAGCTGCACGTTGACACAAAAAGTCAAGGGAGACTAAGGTGGACACAGAAACAATTACAGTGTGTAAACACATTTAAAATGGTGGGCTTTTCCCTTTGAGGACGAAAAATCCCGCTTCGCCTGTTCGCTCCGCGGGATTCTCGAGATCCTGAGATTCGTTGTAGTAGCAGATTTCAATCTGCGCCTAAGTAGCGCGCAATATCAGAGCACAGCTCCTCAACTATGTATAAATTGCGCTATTACACAAGAGTAGGTGCCTAACTAGCCAAGACCTCCTAAAAGGCCTTGTAAACCACCACCCATTTCTTGCATCTTTTGAGCAACCATTTTTTGAGTTTTCTCGTAGGCTTTATTTAAAACTTCAGAAGCGCTTTTTTGTTCTTGTCCGTCGATTGTGAGTTCTTTAACTTTGAGGTCACCAGATAATGTAACTTTGACGCCGTTTTCTTCGACTGTAACCCGTTCGCGGGAGAGTTGGTTTTGAATCTGTCGGAGCTTGTTTAGCGCTTTTAATGTATCTGCGCCTTGTTTGAATTTGTCAAACATTGGAAGGAGTATACCACCTAATTTGGTAGTTCACCAGAGTCCGAAGCCTGAACTCCGAAAATGTCTTCCGCTACCCGTACAATATCATCCTCAACAGTTTCGGTAACATTAACAAAATCCACAGCTCTTTGTTTTTGGGGAGACAAAAGACATGTTAACTTTACAGGCGCTCCCAAAATCTCTTTTGCAATCTCTTCAACCAAAGATCTGCAAGGGTCTTTCTCAATCCTTTCTTTGTGGAAGTTGTAAAAAACCTCTAAAGTTAATACTTGTCCATCAAAACTCTTCGGCCTCGTTGCGCGAAGCAAAGCCTCAATCGAATGGTTTTTTGGCTTAACTATCTGCATAACCACTTTCCACTTCTCCAATAACTCTTCACCTCTCACTTCTTCTTGGGGCAGGCTATCGACTTTTGGGCCTTCTTTTTCCTTTTCTTTCTTCTCGTAAGAAACGGGGCGAGCGGATGTCGCTGAACGATGCTCAAACTTGTCTGAGCCAGATTCGAGCGGATGGAGTCGCGGCCCAGACCGCGCGGAATCGCGAGAATCGGTTCCGTCTTCGGCGGAAGGCGAGTTGTTTGACGAGCGAAGCGACTCCGGTCGACCCGACACAAACTCTACTATTGCCAACTCAATCGGCAATTGTGCAATCGGCGAGTTGGGAATCTCAAGAACAGCTTTCGAAAACAACTCAATCGCTTCCCTTACCTTCTCAACTCCCCCAAAATCCTGAGCCGCGTACTTCTGCAAGGTCTCACCTTGCAGATTCGAAATATATTCTGAAAGTAAAACCATACGAAATGCAGAAACGACCGAAACAGCATATTGTTTGGGGTCTGCGCCACTAGACACCTGTATATCTACCTCTTTTAATGCCCTTGAAACGTCTTTATTCTTTAAATACTCAAGGAGTTTTTCTATATTCGTTGCGTGCACTTGCTCCAAGTCTTCCAACCTCACTTTCTCGCGCCCTATAGAGACCTGCTCCAAAATTTTATGTGCTTCCCTAAAGCTTCCGTCAACCCCCTTTGCAATCTGCTCCAAAACCCCCTTTTCAACTTTTAACTTTTCACCTTTTACCGCTTTCTCAAGCGACCCAACAATCTCCCCTTTTGTTGCTTTTGGAAAAACCACGTTTGTGCAACGTGATCTTATTGTGTCTAATAGTTTTCCAGAATTTGTTGTTGCCAAAACAAAAACTACATGTTCCGGCGGCTCCTCTAGAGTTTTCAAAAGTGCGTTTGAGGCCTCGTTTGTTAACATATGCGCCTCGTCAATTATATAGACCTTTTTACGAGCGCTTGCCGGCGCGAGCTTCACTCCTTCGCGAAGCGAGCGGATATCATCAACCCCCCTGTTTGATGCAGCATCAATTTCAATTACATCCAAACTCGAGCCATTTGTAATTGCCAAACACTGACTACATTCATTACACGGTTCTGTTTCATCCAACCTTTTACCTTTAACCTTTAACTTTTCACAATTAATTACTTTCGCAACAATTCTCGCTGCAGACGTCTTCCCAGCCCCCCTCAGACCAGAAAACAAAAATGCATGGGGAATGTCGCGCGAGGCCAAAATTCGGGTTAAAGTTTCCCGAACTTTTACAAGATCAAGCTCTGAAATTTTCTGTGGACGATATTTGAGGTAATAAGTCATGTAGATTTTTTCATTCTACACTTTCGTTTTTCATTTTTCATTTTAATTTTTACTATGATACCCTGGTTACTATCATTCGTGATGTTTCCCCAACAAATGCAGTATCCCATGTTCTGCCAACTCTCCTAAAACATCATCCATCAAACGATTCTTCTTAATGGCAATCTTTCGTGCTTCTGGATAGCAAATCGCAATATCCCCAAGCTGTCCTGATTCACCATATGGGAACGACAAAACTTCATGCGCCGGATCTTTTTCAGTTTCTTCTAAATATTTTTGCCCAAGTTCACGAATTTTCCGCTCCCCAACCAGTGCAACATTAACCACAGCATCCGTTACATTATTCTCTCTCAAAACTGTCCTAACTCTTTCTTTTAAAGATTTTATATCAGCAGGATATCTTGACTGACGAGTGATGTAGATTCTTAACATAATAATCAATAATCAGTTGACCAGTAACCATTAAGTCAATTAATTGATCAATGATCCACTTACTGATTATTGTTTAAATGGTTATTGGTTATTTAAGTTTGTTTTGAACAATAGAGGACACCTGTTTTCCATCTGCTCTACCTTTAACTTCTACCATAACGTGCTTCATGATTTGACCAAAATCACGGGCTTCGCTTTCCTCTATCGCTTTATTAACTAAATCACTTAATTCGTCTTCCGACATTTGTTGTGGAAGGAACTCTTTTAGTATCCCTGCCTCTTGTCTCTCCTTCTCTGCGGCCTCTGCTCTCCCACCTTTCTCGTATGCCTCAACCGCTTCCTCTCTTTGTTTTAGCTGGCGACGAACTAGTGCAAGTTCCTCCTCATGGGTTAAATCTCGCTGCTGTCCGAGCGCCTTCATTGCAATTTCCTCATTGTGAATTGCATTTGACAAAAGTCGTAATGTGGAAACTCTAACAGAATCCCCCGCCTTCATCGCTTCCTGTATTTGTTTCTGTAAATCGTTTTTAGTCATTTGTCATTTGTAATTTAGCATTTAGCATTTCGCAACCTACAGGTCACGCGTATGCGGAACATTTCCCAATAAATGCAGATGCAAATGTTCAATTAGTGCAGCACCTGCTCCGTTGTTTACCAATCTATATCCGCTTTCCCTAAGATGGTGTTTTTCGATAAGCTCTTTTGCCACCTCACTCATTCTGGTCCACAACCGCATATCCTTCAAATCGGCAAATTCTGCCAAGTGTTCCTTCGGAACGATTAGAAAATGAATATCAGCTTTTGGGTGGATGTCGCGAAAAACCAAAATTTCCTCATCCTCATATTCTTTTGTCGAAGGAACTTCACCTCTGACGATTTTGCAAAAAAGACACTCTTTCACAACAAAAGTATACCCTCAATTACCCAAAACCCTCAAGATTGCTTTTGCAAGCTTCCCTGGATCATGCCGAAGTAAAGTGCCGCCAGTTGTAAAGTCTCCTGAAATTACCTGTACCTGATTTCCTAAATTTTTCAAATCTGCTCTTACTGGATACGCTTTTTCTGTTTTTGCATATTTTTTCAAAAGCCTTTTGGGAAAACCTCCCTCATTAACTATAACAGCACTCAAAACATTCTTCCCAACATATTTATTAATCTCACCGACAAACATAGACGCCGAAAAACCGTCTGTTTCTCCATGTTTGTTCATAATGTTGCAGACATAAACTACTTTTGCGGAAGTTTTACTCAAAGCCTCAGAAAGCCCTTCAACCAACAAGTTTGGGATAACACTCGTATACAAATCCCCCGGTCCAATAACAACTAAATCTGCCTTGTTGATTTCAGTCGCAACAGGTTTATACAAAGAAGCCTTTGGAGACAGAAACACATCTAGAATTTTTAAATCGGGTCGAACAAGCCTTATGTCGATATTTGTTTCGCCCCGAATAAGCGTCCCGTCTTCAAGCCTTGCCACAAGATGAGTATCAATTGTCGTTACAGGAAGTACTTTCCCAGAAATATTCAATAACCTCCCCGCCTCACGGATTGCCTTTACCTGGCTTCCTGTGATCTCAGACAAAGCGGTCAAGAAAAGGTTTCCAAACGAATGACCGGAAAGCCCGTTACCCCGCATAAACCGGTAATCAAAAAGCTTTCTTAGGGTCGTTTGCTCCTCTTGAGAAGATAAAGCAAGGAGCGCTCGTCGTACGTCCCCCGGAGGCAAAACCCCAAACTCATCTCTTAAAACTCCGGTCGATCCTCCCGAATCGGCCATCGAAACAACAGCAGTTAGTTTGTTTGTGTATTCCTTAAGACCGGTTAAAACAGTAAACGTTCCTGTTCCTCCGCCAATTACAACAATTCTTGGGCTGCGCGAAGAGAGCATATTCTTAGGTGACTGCCATTTTGCTTCAAAAGGGCGGTCTTGTCAATTGAAGAATCGACCAATATCTCGAACTGTAATCAAGGCGACAAGAGTTAAAAGAATTACAATCCCAACAAGATGAATGTTTTTTTCAATTGCAGGCGCGATTTTATTCCCTGTTGCTTTGTGTAAAACTATGAATAATGCACGAGCGCCATCCAATCCGGGGAAAGGAAGCAAATTCACAACCGCAAGGTTCAAAGTTAGTATCCCAACCATCGATAAAAGCGGCAAGATCCCAAATTTGTAAACTTCTCCAACCATCACAGCAATTCCAACAGGCCCGGAAACGTCTTCAGGAACTTCGCGCTTTACAACCAAATTTCGCACCATATCTCCCAAAGAAAACAAAATTGTCTTAGAAAAAACAAAACTGTCGCGAACTCCCGCCCAGGAAGATTTAATGACCATCTCTGGAAACGAATAAAAACTTGTTTTTGTAACGGACATATCCGCAAGCATTATTCCAACTGTCGCTCTTTCTGCACCTTCTACCTGTTGGGGTGTAACACGAAGAGTCACATCTTCCAAATCTTCATTGACAATTGTCATATGCGCAAGCAGAGTCACAGGTGATCTATCAACTAATATCGAAATTTCTTTTCCTTCATTTTTTGAAACCTCCGCTTTCAAGTCTTCAATAGTCTTTATATCTACATCCTCAACCTTTAATACTCGATCAAACTGCTGAAAACCTGCGCTCTGTGCCGGACTACCTTCAACTACCCCAGAAACTGCAACATACCCCCGCGTACTTGTTGGAATCCCAACTATTGAATATAAAATGGCAAAGATAACCACTCCAAGAAGAAGGTTCATTCCAGCACCTGCTAAAGCAACCCCAAGCTTTACCCCCATTGGCTTGTGGAAGAATGATTGTGCTTGCAATTTAAGACGTACGCCTGGCGCTTTTGCCGTGCTAAAACCAACTGGATCATCATCCTCTCCAAATAATCGCACAAAACCCCCAATCGGAAGCACATTCACAGAATAAATTGTTTCCCCAATCTTTTTAGAGAAAATCTTTGGCGGAAATCCTAAAGCAAACTCTTCAACCTTTACCCCTGCACGTTTTGCAACAATAAAATGCCCAAACTCATGGATTAAAATGAGGATTGATAGAACTATTATGAATATAAGAAGTATCATTAGCTTTACTACCTGTCTACTTGTCTACCTATAAAGAGCGCAGCTCTTTCTCCTTCGCTTCCCCAACCTCTTCGATCTTCCCAATAAACTCATCAGTTATTTGCTGCAATTTCTTTTCATGTCGTATTACTTCATCCTCGCTTAAATCTTCTTGTGCTTTAATATCCTTCATTCCGTCTTGCCTTATTTGTCTTATATGCACTCTTCCTTCCTCAAGCTTCTGATTGAGAAGTTTTACATATTTTTCTCGGTCTTCTTGGGTCAGAGGAGGTAAATTGATGCGTATATCTTCCCCAGCCAAAACTGGGTTAAAACCTAAATTTGCCGCTTCAATTCCCTTTCGAATCTCACCAACAATGCTTTTGTCCCAAGGAGATATTAAAAGTGAAGTTGGCTGCTGAGCTGTTATTGTTGCCAACTCCAAAACTCTCATCTTTTGGGTTCCTCCATAAACGCTAACCGCTATATCTTCAACTAAAGATGGGGTTGCACGGCCGGTACGAATAGTTGTAATATCCGCCCGAACACTCTCGAGCACCTTTTCCATTCGCATTTTAATTTGTGCTTCATCCATATTTTTAGTGTATCAATAATCAATTAATCAGTAACCATTAAATTGATCAATTGGTTCAATGATTCATTTGCTGATAATTGTTCCAACGCTTACTGGTTATTTCAAACTTGGAATCTCTTGATTTCGACCACCACTATATTTTCACCAAGTTTGCCGACAACCTCTTTAATCAGTGTTTTCACACTTTTACCCGGATCACGAATATAATCTTGCTTTAAGAAATCTTCAACACTTTCCGGGGCCATAGAACTCTCTGACGTAGAAGAAACCTGCATCGCAAGCTCATTCCCTAGCTTTTGAAAATCCTCGGTTTTTGCCACAAAATCCGTCTCGCACCCCAAAACCACTGTGCCACCAACCGTCCCTGTGTGATGGACATACGAAAAAACTCTCCCAGCTTTTATCTCCCTCTCCGACTTTTTCTCGGCACGTTCTAGCCCACGTTTTTTCAAAAGCTCTCGTGCTTTGTCTTCATAGCCCTGTGCTTCATCCAACGCGTTTCTGATATCAGAAACAGAAGCACTGGTTTCCTCCCTAAGTTTCTTAATAAGTTCAAGATTAGCCATATTGTCGTAACTCGTAACAAGTAACACGCTATGACTTTTTTTCCGTGTCACCTGTCTCGTGTTTCGTGTCTCGTTTCTTCTTCCCTTCTTCCACCGCCTTCGCTATAAAATCAATTATAATCCCGATTGCCTTTACAGCATCATCATTTGAAGGAATCGGATAATCGATCTTTTCAGGATCTGCGTTTGTATCCACAATACCAACTATTGGAACCTGCAACCGATTTGCCTCCAAAACTGCCGCGGTTTCTTTATGAGTATCAACAATAAAAATCATTTGGGGCTTTTGGGATAAAGTTACAATTCCCCCGAAAAGATGCTCTAACCGTGCAATTTCCCGCTCAATAAGAAGTCTTTCTCGCTTTGTATGGTCTTCATATTTTCCGCCGGCTTCCAAACCTGCTTTAAGATTTGCGAGTTTACGGATTGATTTTTTAACTTGCTCAAAATTGGTTAAAGTTCCGCCTAGCCAGCGAGTTGTAACATAAGGCACCCCAACTTTTATTGCAGCGTCTCGGATCAAATCCTTTGCCTGACGCTTTGTCCCAACAAATAAAACCGTGCCGCCAGAAGAAACCGTATCAACAACAGCTTGGTATGCCTCAAGCAAAGCTTCGCGGGTTTTTGCCAAATCAAAAATATGAACCCCATCGCGTGCTTCATAAATATATCGGCCCATACGAGGGTTCCAGCGGCGGGTTTGGTGACCAAAGTGACATCCTGCTTCAAGCAATGCTTCTAGTGTTATATCGATACTCATTAATTTAATTCTACAAATAGCCTATCGAGCTGATAAAAATGAGCCATAACAATTGGGCTCATTTTTGATATATCCATGCTGAAAAGATTCCTTCTTCCTCCACCCAGAGCTGAAGTTTTCGAAGCCTCAGGAACCATGTGCTCGAGTGTGTGTTTTCCTCATTATACAAGAAAAAGGGGTATCCCGCAAATCTGAATCTTTTGTCATCTTGTAAAACACTCCAAAACATGTATATCTTTATCTTATGTTAAGCAAAGATGATTTTGCGAAAATAGCTAGCCTTTTCGGTCCAGTAAGACGGGATCTATTAAGTATTAAACTCAGAATATTTAATGTGGAAAAGAAAATCTTACAACTTGAAAAAACTGCAACAAAAAATCATACCACCTGGATCGATACAATCTTAAAACCCCTAAAATTGTGCCCTCATGCCAGAAACTACTTGCCTTTGCGAAATTATTAACCTGCTTAAAGTTCCCGCCGCCTTATATTCGTGTCTTGAGGTGAAGAAAAAACCGCTTCGCGAACGGCAAGTTCTACCCGCTCACGTGTAAAGCTGTGCAAAATCTCCTCAGGGGTTTGCACCCGTAAAAGTTCAGCTCCCGCAACCATTGAAGGCATATTACCACAAAACTACACTTGCTGCTCAGTAGCCAAAACTGTATTTTTCAATAGACTTGCAACAGTCAAGGGGCCTATGCCGCCGGGAACTGGAGTTATAAAGCTTGCCACAGCTTGAGCCGACTCAAAATTGACATCCCCTCCCGGAGAGCCAACATCAACAACAACTGCGCCTTTTTTAATCATATCTCCATGAATTAAATTCGGTTTTCCAACGCAAGATATCAAAACATCCGAAGCCTTTGTTTGAAACCAAATATCCCGTGTCCTCTCATCAATTTCTCGAACCTTTGCCCCCATTTTCCGCAAAACCCTTACCAAAGGCCTCCCAACCATTCCCGTTGCCCCAACAACCGCAATTTTGCAACCTTTGTAATCAATACCTGAAAAATCAAGTGCCACCAAAACAGCGCGAACGGTGGCCGGAACAAATGGTGAGTCAGCTCTCAATCCATCAACGTCTTTTTTGGGGTTTATTGCGTTTACCAATCTTTTCCAGTCTTCCTCTTCAACCGAATATTCACCCGTGGGGTGCTGAATCAAAACACCCGTGATACTCTGCTCCCTTCCTGCTTCCACTATTTGTTCTACAATTTCATCGTAGCCAATTCCGCGAAGCTCGCCGAGCGAGGTGGGACGCTCTTCAAATTCTATCCCCACATTTTCTGCCTTTTGTTTTTTAATCCGCGTATACAAAACACTCGCAGAATCCTTGGGGTTATAAAAGCTTAGAAGCTTCGGGGCCTCTTTTAATTTCATCACACGCCCTCTGACGTCTGTTAAAATATCCGCCGCCGCCAACTTCCCATTGAAAATAGTTGCACTCATTTGTGTATTAGCGCAATTCATTGCGCGATTACTTTGGAACAGGAAACTTAGCACACAATTTTTTCACCTCGTCAGCAATTTCCAAAAGCGACTTGTTGCTCTTTACTCGCTCCTTGTATTCTCTTAAAAACTTTTGTCTTTCCTCTTTTTCTTCGGGCAGTTTTTCATCTTTTATGATTTCCAACGTCCTAGCGATCCAACGTCCTATCGCTTCCATTTCGGAAGCGCCCATCCCCCTCGTCGTTACAGCCGGCGTCCCCAACCGTATCCCGGAAGGATAAAAAGGAGATGTGTCTCGCGGAACAGAATTTCTGTTAACTACAATTCCCGCCACTTCTAAAGCCTCAGCAGCCACATTCCCGCTCAAACCCAGTGGCCGCAAATCCACAAGTATCAAATGGCAATCCGTCCCGCTTCCAACTAAAGTTATTCCACCCTTCATAAGTTCCTCCGCAAGGACTTTCGCGTTTCGTGTTATGTGTCTCGTGTAACGTCTAAACTCTTCTGTATCTGCCTCATATAGCGCTTGAGCAATAGCAGCAGTTGTATTGTCATGCGGCCCACCCTGCAAACCGGGAAAAACCGCACGGTCGATTTTCTCCGGCAATTCCCCATCACTCATCACTCCTTTCCTCGTCACTAATATCATCGCTCCTCTTGGCCCCCTAAGTGTCTTGTGAGTAGTTGTCGTTATTACATGAGCATATTCCACAGGGCTCGGGTAAACTCCGCCCACAATAAGTCCTGCAACGTGTGATATGTCGGCAACAAACCAAGCCCCAACCAAATCTGCAATACTTGCAAACTTCTTCCAATCCAAAACAAGGGGATATGCAGTAGTTCCAATCATCATTAATTTTGGTTTGTGTTCTTCTGCCAACTTTCCTATACGATCATAATCAAGTGCCCCATCCTCATTTACGCCGAATTGCACAGAATTAAAATACTTACCAGAAAAAGTAATCTTGGGCTGGCCATGGGTAAGATGTCCTCCACTTGCAAGCTCCATTCCCATAATCATATCTCCGGTCTCACATAGTGCAAAATAAACCGCAGCGTTTGCAGGACTCCCTGAATACGGCTGGACATTTACATGAGGAACACAAAAAAGTTTTTTTGCCCGCTCTATCGCCAATTTTTCTATCTCGTCAACATATTTATTCCCTTGGTAATATCTTCTCCCGGGATATCCTTCAGAGTACTTATTTGTCAAAACAGAGCCCAAAAGTTCGCGTACGGCACGCGATGTATAGTTCTCCGAAGGAATCATCTGCAAGGTCTCACCTTGTCGAACCTCTTCCTTTTTCAATAGTTCCTGAATTTTCGAATCCACAATGAAGCTATTGTACCATCCAGCGGGTGATGAGAGGAAAAACCTGTTCCCACACAGCTTCAATCGTTTGCTCCAAACTCAATTCCCCGTCTTTATTGTCAATCCAAACCCAGTCACACATCGCAAAAGTTCCCTTAACCTCCTATAGCCTCCCTGCACAGCCAAGTTAAACCTCAAGCCCGCCTGGTCAAAAGAGTCGTGCTCGCCTGTTAAATCCCTCTGTCTTGCTTGCTCAAGCGCAACTGTTAAATCTCTTTCAATACAAACAAAACAGTTTGGAATAAATCGGCCAATAACCGGTTTGCTGCGCGCCAAAACTTGCTCAACACCATACCCGCCCGCCGCGCCCTGATAAGCGCATGTCGCCGCAAAATTTCGGTCCGAAATGACTACTCCGCCTTGCTCCAAAACCGGAGCCACGGCCACATTTAAGCTATCGTCGCGCGCCTGGTTAAAACCATCTATCTGCGCCTTCACAGGCCAATATTTTGAAACCTTGAGAGCCGCGCGCATTCTTTCTGCTTTTGGAGAACCACCAGGCTCCCGCGTTACCACTACTAAATCAGAGGGCACTTCCGGAAACATGTGGCGAATTCGATCTTGAAGAGTAAGAGAAATTGTTTCTTTGCCTGTAGCACCCGTCCCTTCAACAGCTATGTAATACCCGGGGAAAGAATGAACGCTAAATTCCAAAGAGAGAAGTTCTGCTCGTCTTTCACCCAAAGCAGTCATTATTGCTGTTAAATTAACCTTCCTTTAGAGTACTCTTCTAAAGCCATATTAAACACAGGTCTGCCGCAAAACCTGTCTCCTTCGGGACATCTTGGACTTATACCCGCTGCTTTTCTTATTCCGCAAGGAGAGCGAAACGCTTTTTCTGCTTCGGGCAAAACAGACAACATTTGCTGGGCTTGCTCAACGGAAACAAAGAATATCTCTTCTTGAGCCAGATAACATAATCTCAGTTTCCAACGATGCAGCCAATCAAAAAGATCGCCGCTCTCAACAATCCTTAAAGCATGGGCATTAGGAAGAAGAGTCAAAGCTTTATCAGCCGACACACCTGCCTCCAGGCATCTGCTAACGTTATCATAAATAGTCCGCATTATTCGATCATAAGCTTCTTTTAGTTCTACTGATTCATGAATTACCAAAGGCGTTATATAGTCGGCTGTGCCATCATATGACTTTTCGATTCTTGGGGTTGCCCCAGCGGTCATTCTATGTCTTTGCCTTTGAGAATCGGCTGCGTGAGAAAGTTTAGTTGCAAAAGTTGGCGAGAACTGTCTAAGCGCAGATGTTAAGGGATCAAACATACCTACATCATAAACATCCGCGATGTAAGGATTAAGTTGGGGACTTAAAAGACGGCCGAGCGCTTCTGTTTCGGAAAGATTTGGTTCTCCTAAAATGTTACGAACAGCTACAACCAAGTTTCTTCGCACTTCACCTGAGTGCGGCAACATCACTGAGTTTGAATTTCCCAATAAGGCATCAAATCTTTCTTTGCCATCTTTAATGTACTCTTCCCGAGCAGATACCTGTGCAGGCAAAGGCTTTCTCAACTCCTGTAAAATGGTCGGGTCTTGTTCTGCTATCGATTTAACCATCGCACCGATCACGTATCTTGCCTCGTCGGAAAAGTTTTCCATCTGACTGGCTCGAAAAAGTCTAAGAAGTTGTAGTTCACTCAGTGTGTGATAGTAAGTCGTTTTTTGCGCAATAGGCAAAACATACCTGGCAATCTCTTGTCGAATCTTACGGCTTTTGCCATCTAGCCTTTCTGCCGTTTTTGGTACAAACCATCCACTTGCCGGATACATACGGCGCATTCGCCGATCCACCTCCGGTCCCAAAATCTCAAGCAAAGCAAAGTAAGATCGATTTGAAAAATCAGCAGCACTTTTAAACAAGAACGCTTGGTTTTCTGTTAGACCTCCGGGAATTAGATAACTTCCGTCGATTGCTTCCACGTAACGTTGGCTTTGTTGTTCTGAATTATAGAAGGGGTGCGCATGAAAAACATCGTGGGTTACGTGTCGAGAAACACCTTCAAAACGCCAAGTGTAATATACGTGCTGGCGAACCGTGTGGTGCCCAGCTTCTAAAGTGCTGGCTGCAATTGCAGCCGAGCGCTCATCTCTTTGAAGTTTCAGCGGTGCAACTCCAGGTGCATAGCATTGTTTGGCAGTCGTAACAACCACATCTAGAGCACCAATCTCACGATTTCCCCGGACGGGTTGGCTGGAGAGCACAAGTTTGACCAAAGCCGGCTCAGGGAATTGCCTGCTCAAGGAAAGACAATAGTCCAAATAACTTTCTACATCGCTATCGTGTCTAACCAGAAGTTCAATTGCCATTAATCAAACGGGGGCAGATGAAGATCTTTTTAACAGACCCCAAGAAGGGGTGTCAACAGGTAAATTAGCACCATATTTACTCGTGCTCAAATATTAAACTCCACACCCTAACAAAGCTTTCACTCTGACAACAGTTCGAATTTGACCCCTGCTTTTTTGAGGATTTTTTCTGTATATTCGTTGTCTGCATTCTCATAAATTCCGCTATAAACAATCCTTTTTACCCCGGCGTTGATTAAAACTTTCGCGCAATGTTCGCAAGGCAAAACTTGCGTGTACATCGTTGAATCTTTTGTGGCTGCACCATGATATGCCGCTTGAATTACGGCATTAACTTCAGCATGAACCGTACGGACACAATGCCCATTGGCCATCCGGCAGCCTGCCTTGTCGCTGCAATGCTCAATTCCTCTTGGCGCGCCG
>JBBTXW010000022.1:0-8152 GCA_038062025.1 Patescibacteria group bacterium | reverse complement strand
GTTGCCCGCTCGGCTACCACATCAGCCAGCCTCATAAAATACTCCTCTTTGCTAATCCTCTTGTCGATTTTATTTATCTTTTTCATTTCTTACCTGTACTTCCAAACCCGCCTTCACCGCGAAGCACATTCAAATCCAAACTTTCAACTTCAACTAGTTCCACACGCGGAGCCGGAACAAGCTGTGCTTGGGCGATCTTATCACCAACCTCCACTGTGTAATCCTCCGAACCTAAGTTAATCAAGATCACTCCCCACTCACCCGTGTACTCAGCATCAACTACCCCTCCCAAAACATGCAGACCCTGCTTTGCCGCCAAACCGCTCTTGTCACAAATCGAAACATACCAATTTTTTGGGATATCGGCAGTTATCCCCGTCATGAAGACGTGCCTTTCTAAAGATTTCAAAACCACATGCTCTGTGGAATACAAATCAAAACAGGCATCTTCGGGGTGTGCATACTGAGGAAGCTTTGCCTCAGGTGATAGAAGTTTAAATTTCAAAACTGGTTTGTTCATATTTAGGGAAGAACTTTAAATCCGGCTTTTCTGAAGTCGCGATCAAAGGTAAATGCTTCTTTCAAACCAAGTCGTTTCATTACTGCAAAAGAGGTGCTGTCTGTAAATGAAACACCTCGACCTGGGAGATCAGAAAAGTATTTCCAAGCAACTCTCTCATCGATAGCGAGTACTCTTACCTTATCTAATTCCAAGAGATCTTTATTGATAAATTCAGAAAACATTAACGCTTTCTCCTTTCCAGCATCATTTCTTATATAAGTATAAGTCTCGTCTAAAATGAAGTTAGTCGTTACAAAATGCACGCTCTCGTTGGAATTAGCACTCAAGAAAGAGGCAGCCTGTGCGTGAAAATCGTCATTTTCTATATAAGAAGCAACTAAAGCGCTAGTATCTACAAATATTTGTCTCACCAATCTCGTTTATATATATATTTATCGTGATCCATGGCGCCATCTCTAACTCCGCCCTTAACAGCTATCTTTGTAATATCAAAAAAACTCACTTTCTTTTTTCCCTTACCAGCAGACGGGGCAATAGCTGTTCCTAACGCATCACGGACCAATTCGGAAAAACTCATCCCCTCCTCAGCAGCGATAGCCTTGTATCTCTTTAAATCACTCTTTGGTAAGCGAACAATTGTCGGAATTAAACCGCTCATACAAAAACGATATCACGATATCGCTTGGTTGTCAAGCTATAAACCATAGGCTGAGAGTGAAGCATTCCCTACTCTTGTTCTCCTAAAAGAATATGGAAGCTTGGCACATTGATAGTTTCCCGGAACCGTTGTAAACGCCGAGTTTATCCCCAAATCTCTCAAAACCTCCTTTGCAACTGCCCCTTCTGTCCCGTATGGATACGCAAGCGAAGTAACCTGCCCCAAGCCATGCTCTTCCAACTGAGTTTTCGCAGTCCCAATCTCATATTTTGCTAAATCTTCCGTTGCGCTTCCAAGATTCTTGTGTGACCATGTATGGTTTTCAAAATCAACCAATCCCCCTTTCATCTGCCCAATCTGATCCCAACTTAAATAGTCGGGAGCCCCCATAAGTCCCGTTGACAAAAACACAGTCGCACGGAAATTATTTTTAACCAGTTCCGGGTAAGCGTATGTATAAAAATCTGCATACCCGTCATCAAAAGTCAGAAGAATCGACTTGACAGGGATGAACCCTGTCAGCAAGCCCTGTAACAGTTCCTCAGGCATAATTGTTGTGTAACCATACTCCCTTAAATAAATCATCTGTTGTGCAAAAATATCGGAATTTACATTGATGTTCTTTTGGTTCTTTGCTTCTGCTTCCTCTTTTGGTTGGACATGGTGGTACATCAAAACCGGCACATTCAAACAAGGTCCATAAACTTTTGGATCCGGCAAGGGAATTGGGGTCGGCGTCGGCAAAACCGAAGGTGTCGGAGACACAGAAGGTGTAGGAGTTAAAATTGGTTTCGTAACTGTAGTAGCGGAATTTATTCCGCGCTCATCACTTTTCTGTCCTTTTGCCAAAAAAGCCAACCCACCTAAAACTAAAAGAATTCCAATTGCAATCCTCAATTTCCCCATCCAAAAATTTTATCAAATTTTCTGGATCACTGTGTTACTGGGTTACTGACTTTATTCTCTCCCTTTGGGAGAGTTGGTTTTTTCCAACTCGCCCATTTACATTCCGGATACCTGCTGCAGCCGTAAAAACTTCTTCCTTTTCTAGTCTTTCTGATAATCACATCTCCCTCTTTACAATCAGGGCATTTCATATTAATTTTTTCAACATAAGTTTCCTTCCAATCACACTCAGGGAAAGTTGAACAAGATAGAAATTTCCCAAATCTTCCCACACGGATTACTTGATCTCCAATCTTGCATTTCGGACATTTCTTCCCGGTTTTTTCAACTTCAATCTTTACCCTCTTCGCTTTTTCCTCAACCCCTTCCAATTTTTTCTCAAACGGATTCCAAAACTCTCGGATTACCGGCACCCATTCTCTTTTTCCGTCAGCGATCTTATCCAGCGAGTCCTCCATCCCTGCAGTAAATTGATAATCAAAAACGTCAGGAAAGTACTGCATTAAAAAGTCGTTAACCGCAGTTCCTACAGGAGTAGGAAAAAACTTTCCTTCTTCGCGATTTATATATTGCCTGTCCTGAATCGTCGAAATCGTTGGCGCATAAGTTGAAGGCCTTCCAATGCCTAATTTCTCGAGCGTTTTAATAAGAGAAGCCTCGTTATACCTTGGAAGCGGCTGTGTAAACTTTTGTTCCGACAAAACTTTTAACTTCTCCAATGCGTCCCCCTTAAAAACCTCCGGAAGAATTTGTTCCCCTCTCTCGCTCTCCTGCTCTCTCGCTCTCCTGCTCTGGTCATAGACTTTTCGCCACCCCTGGAATTTCATAATCTGGCCCGAAGCAGTCAAGGTGTAACTTGCGTCGTGTTGCGTGTCTCGTGTCGCGTGTACCGACACTCTTGTCTCGTCATATACCGCCTCCGCCATCTGGCAGGAAACAAACCTTCTCCAGATAAGATCATAAAGTTTCTTCGCATCATTCCCCACTCGTGTTACGTGTTCCGTGTTGCTTATCACGTTGACATCCGTCGGTCTTATCGCCTCGTGCGCCTCCTGCGCCACTTTGCTTTTGATCTTGTAAAATCTTGGCTTCTCAGGAACAAAATTCTTTCCAAATTTAGATTCAATCAAATTTCTTGCAGCAATTACTGCATCCTTGTTCAAATTCAAAGAATCAGTTCTGTGGTAGGTAATAAGTCCCTCCTCATATAATTTTTGAGCAACTGACATTGTCTTCTTTGCGGACCAATAAAACGTTCTTGCTCCGGCCTGGGCCATTGTTGAAGTTGTAAACGGAGCATACGGCCGCTTGTGTATTTCCCGCTTTTCCACGGATTCTACTGTGTACTTTGCCTTCTCCAAATCTCCAACTATCACTTTTGCACTATCGCTATCTCTAACCTCAGCCTTCCTGTCGTTAACTTTTGCCAGAGCAACCAGAAAACTCCCGCTCTCATGCTCTTTCACTCTTTTACTCTTCACTTCCGCCGCAATCTCCCAATACTCAACGGGCTTAAATACTTCAATCTCCCTCTCCCTCTCAACAATTAACCGAACAGCAACTGTTTGCACTCTTCCTGCAGAAAGCCCGCGGCGAACCTTTTTCCAAAGAAGCGGCGAAAGTTTATAGCCCACCAATCGGTCAAGAACGCGTCTTGCTTGCTGCGCGTCATAAAGCTTTAAATCGATATCCCTCGGATTCTCCAAAGCTTGTTTTACTGCGCTCTCAGTTATCTCGTGAAACACAACTCTTGACCATTTGTCATTTGTAATTTGTAATTTGTCATTCGAGCAAAGTGCGTCATAGACGTGTTTCGCGATTGCTTCACCCTCGCGATCCGGGTCAGTAGCCAAGTAAATTTTCTCAGCCTTTTTTGACTCCCGTTTCAAGGCCGACAGCGTCTCAGCCTTTTTTTCTAACGTTACATACTCTGGTTTAAAATCATGTTCAACATCAATTCCCAGCTTACTTTTTGGAAGATCAACAACATGGCCCATGGTAGCTACAACCTCGTAGTCCTCGCCAAGAAATCTTCCTAATGTTCGTGCTTTAGTTGGTGATTCGACAATAACTAGGTTCATGTTGTTTTAGAAATTAGAAATTAGTAATTAGAAATTCTTTCTATAAGTTCCCCCAACGTTTTTAACCATACCTTTCAATTCCATTATGGTCAACGCGGAAAGTACAATTCCAACCTCCAAGGTACTAATTCTAACAATGCTGTCAATATCCAGTGCCTCCAACTCCAATGTTCTCAACACTTTCCTCTCCTCCTCAGTCTCTGGCAATATTCGTGTCGCGAGTGCCGTGTTTCGTGCCACGTTTATTTCCAGTTCTTCTAAAATGTCTTCTGCCTTTTCAACTAACTTAGCTCCATTCTTAATCAAAAGGTTGGGAGCCGCCGAGGTAGGGGACGTAATCGGTCCTGGAACTGCAAAAACATCCCTTCCTTGCCTCGCCGCCGCGGCAGCCGTCAGGAGCGTGCCAGACTTCACAGTACCCTCAACAACAAGTACCCCCAAGCTCATTCCCGAAACAATTCTGTTTCGAACAGGAAAATTTTGAGGCATTGCCGGAAATCCCAAGGGGTATTCAGAAATTACCATTCCACCTTTTTCTATCATCTTTTGTGCCAAACCACGGTTACTGGGTGGATAAATATCATCCAATCCTCCCCCAACCACCCCAACTGTAAACCCGCCAGCATCCAAAGCCGCCTTGTGTGCAATTGCATCTATCCCCAATGCTAAACCCGAAATAATAGTGACTCCAGCCCTAACCAATCCCTCAACCAACCTTTCAGTCACATCCCTGCCATAACCCGTCGGCTTTCTGGTTCCAACTACAGCAACTGCACAAACTGAAAGCTGACCAAGCGCACGGGTGACGGGGGCAGAGGGACTCCCAGGAAGGGGTCCCCTTGTGGGTTTTCCTTTTACATACAACAAAAAAGGGGAGTCATCTAGGCTTTTAAGTTTTTCGGGATAATCAGAGTCCTGATGTGTTGTGTATTCAATACCCAATCTCCCTAACTTCCCTAAATAATCCTCAAGGCCAAAATTATTTCTATGGTTTAAGAATTTTTCCAATAATTCAGCCTTTACCCCCAACTTCCCCAACTCTTTTTTAGGCGCTTTCCAAGCTTCTTTTGCACTCCCAAAATATTCTTTCAACAATTTAAACCTCTGCGGCCCAAAAGATGGAAACGTACTAAACGCCAAATATGCTTCCTTTTCTGTCATTATCTAAATGTACTAGCGAAATTAATTTCGCGCCAGTCCCTTCCGTATTAGCGCAATTCATTGCGCATCATATGACAGGGTTCATCCTTGTCACACCGCCTCGAGGTGTTTCGCACTCCTGCGTACACCCCAAGGCGGTTTTCTTTCCCCTTCAGGTGATATACTTTGGCACCCTAAAAAAGGGCTGGCACTTATACAACTTACGAAGGAGAAGTTTTAGATGTCTCAACAGAAGTTCACTGTGGAAGATTGGTTTCTCATGGCAGGCCTCATCTTGATAGTGTTGGCCTCCGTGGGCGCCATAATACTGGCCAGTCGACCGCGGCGCGACCATGCCCAGGTAGACTTGCCTATCCAGGCTGTCGCCGAAGGGCGAGGGGTAAGCGTCTCTTGGGATACCGGCAACGGCCCCAGAGTTTTCGACGCGACCATGTGCACAACAGTTCCGAGCGAGGCAGACTCCCTGTTCCAGCTCAATTGCTTTTGGCACCACACGAGCTACGAACCGCCCTTCCGCACTCAGGACAGTTCGCTTTTGTGCCGGGAGCAATGCCGATTGCTTATTACGCGTTTCCGCTCCTGCTAACCCGTGACGGGGTCCTGCACAAAAGTCCAACGATTCTGGTCACAAGAACGGGTGTCTCTGTGCCCACAACGATTTCGTAGTTTCAAACCTTGTCCTTATCAATGCTATGGGTTGACTTTTTAGCTTTTTTGTGGTATAGTAGTATCCAGTAACAGGTAGTCTGTTGAGGTTTCCTGCAAGGGAAAATTTAAGCCTCCGGGCTCGCCAGTTCTCTAACAACTTAAGGAGGAAGTGGAAAATGGACCGTGAATGGAATCGGATCATGCTCACGCTGGTGAGCGTCTTGCTTGCCGTGACGGCAGGCCTGACCTGGAATCTGCGCCCCGCCCGTGCCGAGGGAAATCTAGCTATCACGACATCGCCTTCGCGCGAACTCGTCGCTACCCTTGACCCCTACTCGTTCACAAGTCCTCGGACATACGTGAATGCTAAGTGGGTTGGGCCCGTCGAGAATCGACCCGCAGATGTTCGCCTCTGCGCAATTGCGCATGCGGATATGGTCGCAAGCCTAAGCTTCCCATGCGCGTCAGGAAGCTCGTACAACGGCCCGTCAGTTCAGGTGACCGGCAGCATGCAGTTTGACGATCCTTCGGACATCGAGCCAGACGGCAGTCTTGGGTTTGGGTTTTTCTCAACCCGAGATCTGATTCTTTACGTTGAGGCTCAAAACGGTCAAAACGGCGAGTGGTTCCCAAGCAATGTGGTATTCGCGCCCGCAAACCCGCTGCTTTTAAAGCTCGGCATTAACGAGTGCGAAGTCTCACAAGACGGCACCACCTGCCGCCAGCTTCTATCTCCTCAGCCCTAAGTCGCCCCATTTCGGCGCGCAACCGCCAAGTAGGCCTCCTCCCGTCGAGCGCAAGCTCGGCACACCGCCAGGACGGATCTCGCATTCACTTGCGAAATCTGACACCGGCGGTCCTTTTCTTGTTTCCCACTTTTCACTCACCAAAAATCTCCCACATCTTAGCCTCAGAAAAATAAATTCAGCCTTACTAATTTTCCCGCGATCGCGACCTTTCACGCAAGCCAAAAAAAGGACCGCCTGGGAAAGATGTCCACCAATCTTATAGAGGACAAACACCAAACCAAGGCGGTGAGAGCAGGCCGATTTGAACGGCTCTAGTCGCGCAAAGAATACCACGGGTGGAAGTTTTGCCTCACGAGGCTGCGCGCTGAAACCTCCACCTTGCAAGTAGCAGTCTTCAGCGGCCGTGTGTCAGTAGTTTGATTGGCAATTCCCACCACCGAGGCGACTCTGTCGCCTTGCTTTAAGCCCTCAAGAAGAGCAATCTGAACTCGTTCCTCCAACTCCCGCAAACCAAGTTTTGTCTCGAGTGCTGTCGCCTCCTGCCGCGCCAGCCTACCGCATTCGTCACACACATAGGCAAGCTCATGACCACCCTTTCGAGCCAAAAGAGTGGCCGCGGCTGCCTGAACACGCGCAACTCCACTAATGTGAGTGTGCCCCTGCGCCATCGCTAATACTCCTTCCGTGCACAATTTAGAGCGATTTGGAATATTCTACCATAACATAGACTATGGGGCAAACCACTTCTGCAAAACCTGCCTGACAACCGGCGCGGCAATTTTAGACCCCTCTCCTCCCTCCTCTATTAGGGCCGTTATCGCAATCGCCTTATCCGCATTTTGTGCCTGCAGGGGGTCCCCTTGCAAAGGCCCAAAGGCTGTAAGCCATGCATGTGTTTTCTCTCCAACCGTCTGCGCTGTCCCAGTTTTACAGGCCAACCTCGGCTCAAAATTAAAAAACGGAAACGCCGTTCCCCCTGTCGCGCAGGCACCCTTAGTCCCCTCCGCAATCTCCTGAAGTGTTCCCTCTTTGAGCCCCAACTCCTCACACCCTTTTCTACTTTCACTACTTTCATCTACTTTTTCTACCTTTGGCCGACATCTTTTCCCCCCATTGGCTACCACCGTAGTCATACTATTAACTTGCAAAGGGCTCGCTGCAACATCTCCCTGCCCAATCGCCATATGATAAGTATTTCCCAAAAACCACCTTTCTCCCTTTGTTTTCAACTTCCACTCAGGATCCGGAACCAGCCCCGAAACCTCCCCAAGCAAATCAATCCCAGAATCTTGTCCCAACCCAAATTTTCTTGCCCAAAAAGCCAATCTTTCTGCTCCAACAAGCTCCCCAACTTTATAAAAAAATGTGTCAGTCGAGCGGGCAATTGCGCGGACAGTATCAATCTCGCCTTCTGTTCTTCCGTATT